>JAGWZW010000058.1 GCA_018971835.1 Alphaproteobacteria bacterium | reverse complement strand
GCGATGGTGAAGCGGCTGCTGCCCACCGCGCGCTGCGAGCAGGCCGACGCCGCCGACGCGCTGGCCGCCGCCATCGCCCATGCCCATCTCGCCGGCACCGCAGCCAAGATTTCGGCGGTGCTGGGATGATTGGCAAGCTCAGTGGCATCGTGGATTCGGTTGCCGAGGATCACGTCATCCTCGATGTCGGCGGCGTGGGTTATCTGGTGCACTGCCCAGCCTCTACTCTGTCGCGGCTCACGGCGGGCGCGCCAGCCAGCCTTGCGGTCGAGACACGCGTTACCGACGAGACGATCCGCCTCTACGGCTTCGCCAGTCCGGCCGAGCGCGAATGGTTCCGCCTGCTGCAGACCGTGCAGGGCGTCGGCGCGCGAGTGGCGCTGGCGGTGCTGTCGGCCCTGCCAGCGCGGGAGTTGGAGCGGGCGCTGGCGTTGGGCGACAAGGCAGCGATCGGCCGGGCGCAGGGCGTCGGCCCCAAGCTCGCCACCCGCATCGCCACCGAGCTGAAGGACAAGGCCCCCGCCATGATGCTCCGGGCCGGCGTGGAACCGCCTGCGGCGACCGCGCCAGCCGCTCACGGGGCCGAGGCCGATGCGGTCGCGGCGCTGGTCAAGCTGGGTTACGCTGAGGGCAAGGCGGCGGAGATGGTGGCCCGTGCGGCGCAGAGCCTGGGGGAGGCCCCGGTGGATGCCCTCCTTCGCGAAGCCTTGAAGGCGGCGGGGCGGTAAGTAGAGGACATGGCAGCAGCATCGCAACCGGCAGACCGTCTTCTGGCGCCCCAGCACGGCGAGGAGGATGCGCTCGAATCCTCGCTGCGGCCCAAGCTGCTGGCGGAGTTCGTAGGTCAACAGCAGGCGCGCGAGAATCTCTCCGTCTTCATCCAGGCGGCGCGGAGCCGCGCCGAGGCGCTGGATCATGTGCTGTTCTCCGGCCCGCCCGGCCTTGGCAAGACCACGCTGGCGCAGATCGTGGCGCGCGAGTTGGGCGTGGGTTTCCGCTCGACCTCCGGGCCGGTGCTGGCCAAGGCGGGCGACCTTGCCGCCATCCTCACCAATCTCGAAGCGCGCGACGTGCTCTTCATCGACGAGATTCATCGCCTCAATCCTGCGGTGGAGGAAATCCTCTATCCGGCGATGGAGGACTTCGAACTCGACCTGGTGATCGGCGAGGGGCCATCCGCGCGCTCAGTCAAGATCGCGCTGCAACCCTTTACGCTGGTGGGGGCCACCACGCGCGCGGGACTCATCACCACGCCCTTGCGCGACCGCTTCGGCATTCCGCTGCGGCTCAACTTCTATACGCCGGACGAATTGCTGCTGATCGTGGCGCGCGGCGCGCGCGTGCTGGGCTTCGAACTGACGGACGACGGCGCGCGCGAGATCGCCGGCCGCGCCCGCGGCACGCCGCGCATTGCCGGCCGGCTGCTCAAGCGCGTGCGCGATTTCGCCTCCGTGGCGGGGCAGGGCAGAGTGGATGCGAAAGTGGCGGACCACGCGCTGACCCGGCTCGAAGTGGATGCGCGCGGCCTCGATGCTTTCGACATGCGCTATCTGCGCCTGATCGCCGAGCAGTTTTCGGGCGGGCCGGTCGGTATCGAAACCATCGCCGCGGCGCTGGGCGAGGCGCGCGACGCCATCGAGGAAGTGATCGAGCCCTTCCTGATGCAGCAGGGCTTCGTGCAGCGCACGCCGCGCGGGCGGCTGCTCACCGCTGCGGCCTATGGCCATATCGGCCTTGCCATTCCGCCCCGCGATCCGGCACAGACGGGCTTGTTTCCGGAAAACGGGGAGGACTGACATGGGCGCTCCCAATGTCTGGCTGCGTGCCGCGATGATGGCCGTTGCTGTCGCCATGACGCTGGTGGCCTTCGTGTTCTGGGGGGCACTCAAGAACGCGGTCGGCAACTTCCTGTCGTCCGCCCCGCCGCCGCCCCGGGACAAGGGCGAAGTGACCATCCAGATCATTCCATCCAAGCCGCAGCCACCGCCGAAACCCAAACCTCCGAAGCAATGAGCGAAGAACCCGTTTCCACCTGCGAAGGCTTCGGCCGTTTCGAGGGCAAGGTGCACATCCTGCCCTTGCGCATCTATTATGAGGACACCGATCTGTCCGGCGTGGTCTATCACGCCAACTACCTGCGCTTCATGGAGCGGGGGCGCTCCGAGTATTTCCGCTGCACCGGCATCACGCGGCTGGCCATGCTGGACGATGCCGAACCCACCGCCTGGACCCTGCGCAAGGCCGGCCTCGAATATTTCCGCCCGGCCCGGGTGGACGATCTCATCGAGGTCCACACCACCTGCACCGACCTGACGGGCGTGCGCATGGTGGCCGACCAGAAGATTTACGCTGCCGGTCAACTTCTGGTGCATGGCACCGTGGAAGCCTGCATCATTACCCTCAGAGGGCGAGTGCGTCGCATCCCGCCGGAGATGCGCGCCAAACTGGCACCTTATGTAATTGAAACAGGCGTTTAACAATTCGCGCCCAAATTCGGCCACGTTGCAATGCGCTCTTTGGCGGGGTTCGTCCGGGGGTTCACGGCCGCTGGTGAGGAGCAAGGGATGGCCTGCCGCTCATCCCTTTCAGTTCGCGGAAAGGTTCGTTCATGAGATTGAGGCGTTTCACCCTCGCCGGGCTCGCGGCGCTGGGCATTGTCCTTGGGTGGGGCGGGCTTGCGGCCACGCCCGTGCTGGCGCAGGCGGTTCCGCGCGCCGCACCGACCAGCCCCGCGCCTGCCGAGGGCCAGCCGCTGGCAGCACCCACCGGCTCGGTCGATGTGGTGCAGACCGGCGGCACGGCGGAGCCTGCGGTACCGGGCATTTCCGCGGTATCGCTGTTCCTCAGGGCCGATCCCATCGTCAAGACGGTGATCGTGTTGCTGCTGCTGGCGTCGTTGTGGTCGTGGGCCATCATCATCAACAAATGGCTGGCGCTGGGGGTGGTGCGCCGTCGCGCCGGCCGTTTTGAGAAAACGTTCTGGTCGGGCCAGTCGCTGGATGAGCTTTACCAGCAATTCGCCAGCCGTGCCGATCATCCTCTGGCGGCGGTGTTCGTTTCGGCGTTGCGCGAATGGCGCCGGGCGTTCGAGAACGGTCCGCCGCGCGAATCCCTGCTCGACAGCATCAAGGACCGCGTGGACAAGGCGATGAGCGTGACCATCCTGCGCGAAACCGACGGGATGGAGCGGCAATTGGGTTTTCTCGCCACCATCGGAGCCACCGCCCCCTTCGTCGGCCTGTTCGGTACGGTGTGGGGTATCATGAATTCGTTTTCGGCTATCGCCGCACGCCATGACACCACACTCGCAGTGGTGGCACCGGGCATCGCCGAGGCGCTGTTCACCACCGCGATGGGGCTCTTGGCGGCCATTCCTGCGGTGATCTTCTACAACAAGTTCGTGGGCGACATCTCGCGCTATTCGAGCCGCGTGGAAGCGTTTGCCGACGAGTTCTCCGCCATCCTCTCGCGCCAGCTCGACGAGAAGGCGCGCTGATGGCGGCGGCGGTCAAGCGCATCGAGAAGGGCGGGCGGCGCAGCCGCGGCCGCATCCGCCCGATGGCGGAAATCAACGTCACGCCCTTCGTGGACGTAATGCTGGTGCTCCTGATCGTGTTCATGGTGACGGCGCCGCTGCTCACCGTCGGCGTGCCGGTCGATCTGCCCAAGACGCGCGCGCAGGCCCTGAGCCAGGATCGCGAACCGCTTTCGGTGACGATCCGCAAGAACGGGCGTATCTACCTGCAGAATTCGCCCATCGGCGAAGACGATCTGGTGCCGCGCCTTCAAGCCATTGCCGCCAACGGTTACGATCAGCGCATCTTCGTGCGCGGCGACGAGAATGTAGATTATGGCAGGGTGATGGAAGTCATGGCGCGCATCAGCGCCGCTGGCTTCACCCATATCGGGCTCGTGACGGATGTCGCAAAGCCAAAACAGAAAACGAACTAGAATTTCGGCGGCCTCGCTGGCCGGCGACCGGCGCTCGCGCCTGGGCTTGCTCGGCTCGGTGATGCTGCACGGGCTGGTGGTGGCGACCACTTTCTTCAGCTGGCAGCACAGCCTCGAAATCGCCGACCAGTCGCCGCCCGTGGTGCCGGTCGATCTGGTCACCATCGCCGACAAGACCAACATCGCCCCCGAGGTGCAGCAGCAGCCCAAGATCGAACCCAAGCTGGACGCGCAGACCCCCGAGCTTAAGAGCGTGCCGGTGCCGAAGGTCGAGATGCCGCCGCAACAGAAAGCCGAAGTCGTGCCGCCGCCGCCCAAGCAGGCCTCGTCTGAACCGCTGGTGAAAGCCAAGCCCGCACCGGTGCAGCCGCAGATGCGCCCCAAGCCGCCGGCGGCCGAAAAAAAACCTGCGAAGTTCGACGTCAACTCGGTGCTGGCGCTGCTCAACAAGCAACAGGACCAATCCACCTCGTCGGTGCATGGCAAAACAGGACCGCAGACTCACAAGGGCGTGGGCGATCAAAGCGCTATGACAATGGACTTGGTCGATGCGCTGAGAAACCAGGTCGCGCAATGCTGGAGCCCGCCGGTGGGCGCCCCCAACGCCGCCGACCTGGTGGTGGATTTCGACCTTTTTCTCAATCCGGACGGCTCCGTCGCACAGCCGCCACAATTGACCGGAGGCTCTCAGGCGAGGGCATCGGTCAGCCCCTATACGCGCGCGGCGGCAGAGGCAGCTCGCCGCGCCATTTACGAATGCGCGCCTTACAAATTACCGGCAAACCGTTATGCCCAATGGCGTGAGATCAATCCGTTTCACTTCGATCCGCGCCAGATGATGGGCCAATAGCACTCAGGAGAATGGCATGAAGACATTCGCTCTCGCCTGCGCCGCGGCCGTGGCAATCCTGTTGGGCGCTGTGGCGCCGGCTGCAGCCCAGCTTCACGTGGATGTCACACAGGGCAACATCCAGCCGCTGCCCATCGCGATCCCGGATTTCGTGGGCACGCAGCCGTCCGACGCGGCGGCGGCCGCCAATATTGCCAGCGTTGTGCGCGCGGACCTGGAACGTTCGGGCCTCTTCAAGCCGCTCGATCCAAAATCCTTCATCGACCAGATCAAGAGCATCGATTCGCCGCCCCAGTTTCAGGATTGGCGCATCATCAATGCCCAGGCCCTGGTGACCGGACAGGTGGCGATTCAGCCGGACGGGCGGCTGCGCGTCGATTTCCGGTTATGGGATGTTTATGGCCAGACGCAGATGCTGGGCCTGCAGTATTTCACCACGCCGGAAGTCTGGCGCCGCGTCGCGCACATCATCTCCGATGCCATCTACCAGCGGATCACCGGTGAGAAGGGCTATTTCGATACCCGCATCGTCTTTATCTCGGAGACTGGGCCGGCCCTGCACCGTGTCAAGCGGCTCGCAGTGATGGATGAGGATGGCGCCAATCCCATCTTCCTCACCAACGGCAGCTACATGGTGCTGACGCCGCGCTTCAATCCGACGGCGCAGATGATCGCCTACATGTCCTATTACGGCAACCGGCCGCGGGTCTATCTGTTCGATCTGGAAACCGGCCGCCAGCAGATGCTGGGCAACTTCCCGAACATGACCTTTTCGCCCCGCTTCTCGCCGGACGGCAACAAGGTCATCATGTCACTGGAGAAAGACGGCAATTCCGATATCTACGTCATGGATTTGCGCAATCACGCCCTGACCCGGCTGACCTACAATCCGGCCATCGACACCTCGCCCTGTTTCTCGCCGGACGGTAAGCAGATCACCTTCGAATCCGACCGCGGCGGTTCCCAGCAGGTCTATGTCATGAACGCCGATGGTTCCGATGCCCACCGCATCAGCTTCGGCGCTGGACGGGCCGGGACGCCGGTTTGGAGCCCGCGCGGCGACCTGATCGCATTTACCAAGATTGCCGGTGGCGCCTTTCGTGTCGCCGTCATGCACCCCGACGGGTCGGGTGAGCGCGTTATAACCGACGGCTGGCAGGACGAAGGCCCGACATGGGCGCCGAACGGACGGGTGCTCATGTTCACGCGAACATTGCGCAATGGTAAGGGTGATCAGATCTGGTCCGTGGACGTGACCGGGCGCAACGAGCGGCGCGTTGTGACCCCGGGAAATGCGTCCGATCCCGCATGGTCGCCCTTGATACAATAAGCCTTCAATCCTAATATCGCGGCGCACTTTCCGCGTGATCGTTCGATCGCGCAGGGTGGTTCATGCGGTGTGCGCGCGTCAAAAGTTTCGCGGCCTCCCCGCACACGGGGGTGCGTCATCGCGGAGTCTACATGCAATGATGAAATTTTCTACAGGGTTAAAGCTCGCAGCCGTCGCTGCTGCGATCGTCCTCAGCGGGTGTACGACCAAGCCTGCGCCGCAGCCGCAACAAGCAGCGGAAACGGCGCCCCCGGCTGCACCGTCGATCACACCTGGCAGCCTCAAAGACTTCCAGGTCAATGTCGGCGACACGGTCCACTTCGATTACAACAAATCCGACCTGCATGAATCCGACAAGGCGGTCCTGCAGCGTCAGGCGGCGTGGTTGCAGAAATATCCGGCCGTGCGCGTCCAGGTTCAGGGCAATTGCGACGAACGCGGCACGCGCGAATACAACCTCGCGCTGGGTGCCCGCCGCGCCAGCGCCGTGAAGGATTATCTTGTCAGCCTCGGCGTTTCGGCCGAGCGCCTCGAGACGATCTCCTACGGCAAGGAGCGGCCGGTCTGCACGCAGTCGACCGAAGATTGCTGGGCGCAGAACCGCCGTGCCGTCACGGCCATCACCGGCGGCGCGACCTCTTGATCCTGGTCACCGGACTGTTTGGGAAAGGGCGCCCGTGACGGGCGCCCTTTTCGCATGCGGCCTCCCGCGGTTCCCGCCGGGCCTCATTTTCGGCTAAGTATTCGTCTGGACTGAAACGGTACTGTACTCTCGATCGAGTGACACACGATGACCTTCGCAGGCAGCTTCCATCGACATCTGGTTCTGGCTTTCGTGGCGGGCCTTGGCGGGCTCGCTGTCGCGGGGCCACAGGGCGCCTCGGCCCAGCCCGCCCATGCGCGCTACGTCCAGGTTGCAGACCTGTTCGGTCCGAGCGACGAAGAAAAAGCCGCCGCCGCGCAGCGCGAAGCCACACAGGATTCCACCATCGCCAACCTGACCCAGCGGGTACACGATCTCGAAGAGTCGCTGCGGCAGCTCACCGGCCAGCTCGAGAATGCCAACCATCGCGTCGATCTGCTGCAGAAGCGCATCGACCGGATGCAGAAGGATTTCGATTACCGGGTCTGCGTGCTCTCCGCGCAGAAGCTGTCTGCCGCCACCGACGGCGACCAGAGCGCGCTGCCGTGCAGCCCGGGCGGCGGGTCTGCGGGCACCGCCGCCGCAGCGCCGGCGGCTCCGGCCACGGGCCAGCCTTCGGGCGTGCTGGGCACCCTGCCCGAAGGCACGGCGCTGCCCATGCCGGGCAACGGGGCCGCTGCACCGGCCCAGAGCACCAGCCAAACCCAATACAACGCCGCCATGACCTTGCTGGCCAAAGCGC
Organism: Alphaproteobacteria bacterium; assembly: GCA_018971835.1. Lineage (GTDB taxonomy): Bacteria > Pseudomonadota > Alphaproteobacteria > Micropepsales > Micropepsaceae > Rhizomicrobium. The sequence continues at coordinate 16,311 of JAGWZW010000058.1, read as the reverse complement.
AATATGACGAGGCCAGCAGTGCCTTCCGCAGCTTCGCCGATAGCTACCCCAAGGACGATCGTGCGCCGCAGGCGATCCACTGGATCGGCTCCATCGCGTATATGCAGCAGGATTTCTCCGGTGCGGCCCGTGCATTTGCCGAAGAGATCAAAAAATATCCCACTTCGCCGAGTGCGGCCGAGGCCATGCTCAAGCTCGGCCAGTCGCTGATTGCGATGAAGCAGAAAAAGGAAGGCTGTACCGCCCTTGAAGCCCTCCCGCGGACTTATCCCAAAGCCTCCAAGACGATCCGTGAAGAGGCCAGCAAGGCCCGCGAGGCTTCCCGCTGCCGCTGAGCCGGGTGGCCTGCCGGCGACCTTTGCCGCCGCCATGTCGGCTCTGGCGCCCACAGGCGTGCCCGGGGGCGTGCCCGGGGGCGTGCCGTGGCCGGGCGCGGTGGCCGTTTCGGGCGGCGGGGATTCGCTGGCGCTGATGCTGCTGCTGGCGGACTGGGCTCGGGCGTCCGGCCGGCCCCCGCCGACGGTGCTGATCGTCGATCACGATCTCAGGTCCGAGTCCGCGGCCGAGGCCAGGGCCGCGGCCCGCGCCGCTGGCGCCGCCGGACTCGAATCCCAGGTACTTGTCTGGCGGGGCGCAAAGCCCGAGGCGGATCTCGAGGCGGCGGCCCGCGAGGCACGCTACCGGCTGATGGGCGAATGGTGCCGGTCGCATGGCATCAAGGCGCTCTATGTCGCCCACAACCGGGAGGATCTGGCCGAAACCTTGCTGCTGCGGCTGGCGCGGGGCTCGGGGCTGGACGGACTGGCGGCGATGCCGCCCCTGGCCCCTTTCCCGTTCCCCGGCTTCGGCGAGCTGGCGGTGGCCCGGCCGCTGCTAGGTGTCGGCCGCTCCGATCTGCGGGGCTTTCTGGCCGCGCGCGGCATCGGCTGGGCCGAGGATCCGATGAACGCCGATCCGCGCTTCGCCCGAGCCCGCCTGCGGGCCGCCTGGCCGGAACTGGCGAAGCTGGGCCTTGTGCCCGCGCGTATTGCCGCTGCCGCGCGGCACCTGGCGCGCGCGCGCGAAGCGCTGGAGGCCGTGACGGCCGAGTTTCTCGCCGGTCACAGCCGGTTCGAGAACGGGGTGATGACGCTGGATGGGGCGGCGCTGGCCGCACTGCCGCGCGAAACGGGGCTGCGGGTTTTGGCGGCGGCGCTGGGGCGCGTGTCCGGCGCGGCCTACCGGCCCCGGTTCGAGCGCCTGGAGCGGCTTTATGAGGCCATCGTATCGGACGGGCTTGCCCGGGGCCGCACGCTGCTGGGCTGCAGGATTGCGCCGGCGGCGCACCGCAATGCCTGGTATGGCGCAGCCACGCTGTGCCTGACACGGGAGCTGAGGCGCAAATCCTGACCCGAAATCGCCGCAAAGGGCTGCGAGGCTCTGCCGGCTGCAGAGTCATCAAAGAAAATATGGGTATTCTCTTAAGATCGATCCGAAGCAATCATTGCCGAGGGCGCGCAAATTTCTTAACGTTTTGCTGGCTGGCAACAGGGTATGAAGGTTCCTATCTATAGCTGAGGATCATCCGTGCGATGTGCCGGCCGGGCCGCCAAGGTAAGGTGGTCGGGGACAGATCGCCAAGTGAGTTCGCCAAGAAAGTCTGATCGTGAATAACCTGAGAAATCTCGTCGTCTGGATCATCATCGCCCTTCTGCTGCTGGCAGTGTTCAACATGTTGCACGGCACAGGCAACCGCCCCACGGCCTCGGCGGTCAGCTTCACGGAATTCAACCGCGAGGTGGTCCAGGGCGCGGTCAAGAAGGTTTCGATCCAGGGCAACGAGATTCACGGCGAGTTGTCCACCGGCCAGTCGTTCGTCACCTACGCGCCGGACGATCCTAACCTCGTGCAGCGCATGCTGGACCATAACGTGTCCATCAATGTGCAGCCTACGGATGACGGCATGCCCACGCTGATGAGCATCTTCATCAACTGGGTGCCGTTCCTGCTCCTGATCGGCGTTTGGATTTTCTTCATGCGCCAGATGCAGTCCGGTGGCGGCAAGGCGATGGGCTTCGGCAAATCCCGCGCCAAGCTGCTGACCGAGCGCACCGGCCGCGTCACCTTCGAGGATGTAGCAGGCGTCGACGAGGCCAAGGAAGAATTGAAAGAGATCGTGGACTTCCTGCGCGACCCGCAGAAGTTCCAGCGCTTGGGCGGCCGCATCCCGAAGGGCGTGCTGCTGGTCGGCCCGCCCGGTACCGGCAAGACCTTGCTCGCGCGGTCCATCGCGGGCGAAGCGAACGTGCCATTTTTCACCATCTCGGGTTCGGATTTTGTCGAGATGTTCGTGGGCGTCGGCGCCAGCCGCGTGCGCGACATGTTCGAACAGGCCAAAAAGAATGCGCCCTGCATCGTGTTCATCGATGAAATCGACGCGGTCGGCCGTCATCGCGGCGCGGGCCTCGGCGGCGGCAACGACGAGCGCGAGCAGACGCTGAACCAGCTGCTGGTGGAGATGGACGGCTTCGAGGCCAATGAAGGCGTGATCCTGATCGCGGCCACCAACCGGCCCGACGTGCTCGATCCCGCGCTGCTGCGCCCCGGCCGCTTCGACCGCCACGTGGTGGTGCCCAATCCCGACCTCGCCGGCCGCGAGAAGATTCTCCGCGTGCATCTGCGCAAAGTTCCGCTAGCCCCCGATGTCGATCCGCGCGTCATCGCGCGCGGCACGCCGGGCTTCTCCGGCGCCGATCTTGCCAACCTCGTCAACGAGGCGGCATTGCTCGCGGCGCGGCGCGGCAAGCGCGTCGTCACCATGCCGGAACTGGAAGACGCCAAGGACAAGGTGCTGATGGGCGCCGAGCGCCGCTCAATGGCCATGAGCGAGGAAGAAAAGAAGCTCACCGCCTATCACGAAGGCGGCCATGCGCTGGTGGCGCTGTCGGTGGAAGGCTCCGATCCGATCCACAAGGCGACGATCATTCCGCGCGGCCGGGCGCTGGGCATGGTCATGCGCCTGCCCGAGCGCGACCAGCTTTCGGTGACGCGCCAGAAGATGCTCGCCGACCTCTGTGTGGCCTTCGGCGGGCGGATTGCCGAGGAGCTGATCTTTGGTCACGATAAGGTCACAACCGGCGCCATGAGCGATATCGAGCAGGCCACCCGCATGGCTCGCGCGATGGTCACGCGCTATGGCATGAGCGACGATCTGGGCCCCATCGCCTATGGCGAGAATCAGGAAGAGGTCTTCCTCGGCCATTCGGTGTCGCGCACCCAGAACCTCTCCGAGGCCACGGCGCAGAAGATCGATTCGGAAATCCGCCGCATCATCGACATGACCTATCAGCGCGCGCACGACATCCTGAGCGAGCGCCGCGCCGACCTTGAAGTGATCGCGCGCGGGCTGCTCGAATACGAAACGCTCTCGGGTGACGAGATCGTGGGGCTGCTGAAGGGCATCCCGCCGGTGCGCACGCCGTACGAGGAAGCCGAGCCAACGCGCAGCGGCCCTTCGGTGCCGGCAGCGGGCCGCCCGCGCGGGCCGGGCATCCTGCCCGAGCCGCAGCCGGGACGGTAGACCGCGCGTCCAGGCGTGAAGACCTTCGCCATCCTCAACATCACGCCGGACTCGTTCTCCGACGGCGGTCGCTTTCTGGCGCCTGAAGCCGCACTCAAGCAGGCGCAGAAGCTGATTGCCGGCGGCGCCGAGGTGCTCGACCTGGGCGGGGCGGCCTCCAACGTCGATGCCGAGGCGGTGGCGCCGGAGGTGGAAATCGCCCGGCTGGCGCCGGTGGTGGCGGCGCTGAAGGCCAAGGGCGTTTCCATTTCCATCGACAGTTTCTCGCCAGAGGTGCAGCGCTGGGCGATGGCCGAGGGCGTGGACTACGTCAACGACATCCAGGGCTTTCCCGAACCTTCGCTCTATCCCGAACTGGCCGCGTCGTCGGCAAAGCTGGTGGTGATGCACTCGGTGCAGGGGCGGGGCAAGGCGACCCGTGTGCCCGTGCCGCCCTCCGAAGTCTTCGATCGCGTCTGCCGCTTCTTCGAAGCCCGCGTCGGGGCGCTGACGGAGGCGGGCGTGGCGCGGCAGCGTCTGATCCTCGATCCCGGCATGGGGTTCTTTCTGAGCAACGATCCCGAGACGTCGTTCGAGATGCTGCGCCATACGGCCGACCTCAAGGCCGCTTTCGGCTTGCCGGTGCTGATCTCGGTTTCCCGTAAATCTTTCTTGCGAAAGGTTACAGGCCGCTCGCCGGGCGAAAGCGGCTCCGGAACGCTGGCGGCCGAGCTTTTCGCGGCTTTGCAGGGCGCGGACTATATCCGCACCCACGACCCGGCGGCGCTGAAGGACGGGCTCGCCGTCTGGCAGGCCCTTGCAGGGCCCCGGCCGAGGGCGTAATCCGGCGCCGCACACCTTCTGCGTTTACCCAAGGGTTTGTTGAAGCGGGATTTTCTGGAATTATCGGCTATCCTGACGCGCAATGCGAAAGGGGTCATCTCCAAGGGGCAGTCTTTGTCATGACACGCAAGCTATTCGGCACTGACGGGGTGCGCGGCCTTGCCAACACTTTCCCAATGACGCCCGAAATCGCCATGAAGGTGGGCATGGCGGCGGGGCGCCTGTTCACCCGCGGTGAACATCGCCACCGCGTCGTGATCGGCAAGGACACGCGGCTCTCCGGCTACATGATCGAGCCGGCGCTGGTGGCCGGCTTTACGTCGGTGGGGATGGACGTCTTCCAGTTCGGCCCCCTGCCCACGCCGGCTGTCGCCATGCTGGTGCGGTCCCTGCGCGCCGATCTGGGCGTGATGATCTCGGCTTCGCACAATCCCTATCACGACAACGGCATCAAGCTGTTCGGGCCGGACGGCAACAAGCTCTCCGACGCCACCGAGCACGAGATCGAAGCGCTGATGGCGAACGGGCTGGAGGCCGGGCTGGCCGCGCCCGCCAAGCTCGGCCGCGCCAAGCGCGTGGACGATTCGCAGGCGCGCTACATCGAGTTCGCCAAGCGCACCTTCCCCAAGCACCTGCGTCTCGAAGGTCTCAGGATCGTCATCGATTGCGCCAATGGCGCGGCCTACAAGGTGGCGCCGGCGGTCTTGTGGGAACTGGGCGCAGAGATCTTCCCCATCGGCGTGGATCCGGACGGCTTCAACATCAACGACGATTGCGGCTCCACGCATCCCGAAGCCCTGGCGGCGAAGGTGCGCGAGGTGCGGGCCGATTTCGGCATCGCGCTCGACGGCGACGCCGACCGGGTGGTGATGAGCGACGAACGCGGCCACATCATCGACGGCGACCAGATCCTGGCCTTGATCGCCAAATCATGGTCGAAGAGCGGCGAGCTCAAGGGCGGCGGCGTGGTCGGCACGGTGATGTCGAACATGGCGCTCGACCGTTATCTCGAAGGCCTCGGCCTCAAGCTCGGCCGCGCCAAGGTGGGCGACCGCTACGTCATCGAGATGATGCGCCAGGGCGGCTTCAATGTCGGCGGCGAACAATCCGGCCACATCGTGCTCGACGATTTCTGCACCACCGGCGACGGGCTGATCGCTGGGCTGCAGGTGCTGGCGGTGCTGGCCGAGGAGGGCAAGCCCGCCAGTGAAGCGGCCCATCTGTTCGAACCGCTGCCGCAGGTGCTGGAGAATGTGCGCTTCCGCAACGGCTCGCCGCTGGAGGATCCGCGCTTCACTGCGCTGCTCAAGGACTGCGAGGCGCGGTTCAACGGCGCCGGCCGCATCCTGGTGCGCAAGTCCGGCACCGAGCCGGTGATCCGCGTCATGGCCGAAGGCGAGGACGAGAAGCTGGTGCGCGCGGTGGTGCGTGATCTCACCGCCGCCATCAGGGACGCAGCGGTTTGAGCGAAAAGCCGAAGCGGATTCTCATCATCGCGGGATCGGACCCAAGCGGCGGCGCCGGGCTGCAGGCCGACATCAAGACCGCGGACCGCTTCGGCGTCTATGCCATGACCGCGGTGACGGCGATCACGGTGCAGAACACCAGGAGCGTGAGCGCGGTGCAACCAGTGCCCGCCGCGCGCGTGGCCGCGCAGATCGAAGCCTGCCTCAGCGACATCGGCGCCGATGCGATCAAGATCGGTATGCTGGGCACCGCGGCGGTGGTCAAGGCGGTGGCCTCCGCCATCGCCAAAGCGGCGAAGAAGACTCCTGTCGTGCTCGATCCGGTGATGGTGTCCACGTCGGGCAGCAGGCTGCTGGGCAATGCGGCGGTGCGCGTGCTGACGAAAGAACTCCTGCCGCTGGCCGCCTTGGTCACACCCAACCTGCCGGAGGCGAAGGCGCTGGTGGGCTTGTCGGGCAGCACGCGCGACGCCGCCGAAGCGGCCGGGCGCAAGCTGAGGGCGCTGGGCGCCAAGGCGGCACTCGTCAAGGGCGGCCATGCCACCCGCGCCACGGTGGACGACGTGCTGGTGTGGGAGCGCGGCGTCGAAGTCCTCGCTTTTCCCCGGATCAAGACGAAGCACACGCATGGCACCGGCTGCACCTATGCCACCGCGATCGCCTGCGGCCTGGCGCAAGGTTTGTCGATCCCGCTCGCCGTCGGCCGTGCGCGGGAATATCTGCAGGCTGCCATCCAGAGCGCGCCGGGACTCGGCAAGGGGCATGGCCCACTCAATCACTGGGCGCGAAGCGAATAACGAGTGGCGGCTGTAACGGTTTTGTCGTGCCTCCACGCTAGAACTTCGCCATGTTTGCCTCTCGCAAATCTGCCTTAGTTGCCGCTGCCGCAATCTGTGTCATTGTCTTCGCTGCCACCGATGCGCTGGCGTGGGGCGATACGGGCCATCGCATGATCGGCACCTTGGCGATGGAAGCATTGCCGGCCAGCGTCCCCACCTTTCTGCACGCGCCTGGTGTCGCGGCCGATGTCGGCGAGTGGGCGCGCGAGCCGGATCGTTGGCGCGCTGCCGGCCTGGTACATGACGACATGCGCGATCCCGGCCATTTCGTGGACGTGAACGATGACGGCCGCGTTCCCGACGGACCCATGCTCGATCAGCTTCCGCCATCGCGCGGCGAATACGATGCAATGCTGGTGAAAGCCGGCAGCAGCCTCGCCCGCGCCGGCTTTCTGCCGTATTCGATTATCGACGGCTGGCAGCAACTGGTGAAGGACTTCGCTCTCTGGCGCGCGGATGTGGCAGGCGAGAAACTGGAAAAGGATCCGGCGAAGCGGGCCTGGATCGTGGCCGACCGCCGGCGCCGCGAGCAGATGACCGTCATCGATCTCGGCATCTGGGCGCATTATGTCGGCGATGGCAGCCAGCCTCTGCATGTCAGCGTGCATTACAACGGCTGGGGCAACGGCCCGAACCCGCACCAGTTCACCACGGCGCCCGTCCATGTGCCGTGGGAAGGACCGTTCGTGCGCGCCAACGTCTCGTGGAACGCGGTGCGCGCGGCGATGACGCCGTATGAAGCCTGCGGCTGCGCGATCGCGCTGGAAACCGAGCGCTACCTCGAAGCCACGCGCGCCACAGTCATGCCGTTCTACATGCTGGAGAAAGGCAACCAGCTCAAGCCTTCCAACACGAAGCTGATCGACTTCACGGCCGGGCGCGTCGCAGCGGGGGCGTCGGAGCTGCGCAACCTGATCGTCGAGGCCTGGATCGACAGCGCAGACGGAACGGTCGGCTATCCGGTGACGAGCGTGCGCGACATCGAATCCGGCAAGGTTGATGCCTACGATCTGCTGCACGGCACCGACTGAAGCAAACGCAGAAGCGGCGCACGATCACGCTGGATCGCACGCCGCTTCGGGTTCGAACACTCTGGCTGGCGAGCGGCCGCGCGCCTCCGCGCTGCCGACAGGCACCTTCGCATTCTCCTCGGGCATTCCGGTGAAGAAAACCTGGCATGTACTCCGCGGCCCCATCGCGGGCCATCCGCTTTTCCATGTCCGCCTTCGGCACCGACGGTCCGCGCGTGCAGGCACGGCCAATGCCCTGGATCACTCACGTGGGCTCGCGTTCTCATCCTTGCCTGCCCTTTGCGCATCGGGCGCGGCCTTGTTGCTCCTTGCAGTTGCTGCCAAGAAGATAAGGCCGGAATCGGTGGCGGGGATAAGTTTCGGCGAAAAAAATTCGCGCGTAATTCCGCGTTCCACCTCAATCGCTTGATCGCGATACCCCAGCCGGGAAGCGTGGACAAGTGCCAAAACTTGCGCGCAGAGGTACGAACTACCCGACCAGTTTTGCCAGCCGCCCGCAGATGATGGCTTCGGCTTCGCGCACGATGCGGGAAACGAGGTCCGCGCAGCTCGGGATGTCGTGGATCAGCCCTTGCGTCTGCCCGGCCGACCAGATGCCGTAATCGGTGTCGCCGGTGTCGTAGACCTTGCCGCCGCGCGTGCCGGCCACCAGCTCCTTCACGTCCTCGAACTTGGCGTTGCCGCGCTTCTCGATGGCCACCACTTCCTGGCTGATCTTGTTCTTGGCCACGCGCGCGGTGTTGTGCAGGGTGCGGAAGATGAGGTCGGTGCTGCGCTCGTCGTTCGCCACCAGCGCCTCTTTCACCTTCTGGTGGATCGGCGCTTCCTTGGTGGCCATGAAGCGCGTGCCCATGTTCGCGCCGTCGCAGCCCAGCGCCAGCGCCGCCACCAGCCCGCGCGCATCGGCGATGCCGCCCGAGGCGATCACCGGGATGCTCAGCTTCTCCGCCGTGATCGGGAACAGCACCATGCCGCCCACGTCGTCCTCGCCCGGATGGCCGGCGCATTCGAAGCCGTCGATGGAGACGCAATCCACGCCGATGCTCTGGGCCTTCAGCGCATGGCGCACGGCCACGCATTTGTGCACCACCTTGATGCCAGCGGCCTTGAACGCAGGAAGAAAGGGCTGCGGATTGTTGCCCGCCGTCTCCACCGCCTTGATGCCGCTTTCCACGATGACGCGGACATATTCGTCGTAAGGCACCGGCGTGATGGTGGGCAGGATGGTGAGGTTGATGCCGAAGGGCTTGTCGGTCAGCTCGCGCGTCTTTTTGATTTCGGCGGCGAGCTTCTCCGGCGAGCCCGGCGTCAGCGCGGTGAGGAAACCCAGCGCCCCGGCATTGGCCACCGCGGCGATCAGCTCGGCCTTGCCCACGCGGGTCATGCCGCCGCAGGTGATCGGCGCCTCGACGCCGAACATTTCGGTGAAACGGGTCTTGAGCATGGGGCTCCCCTTCCTGATAATTTGTCAGGTCAAATCTGCCGGGGTTCGGGGCCCCGGCGCAAGAGGGACGTTACGTCAACCCGGCGTTATCTGTGATGTGGGCCATAAATCGCGATCACCGCCGCAGCCAGCATACATAGCCCTACGAATGTCGCCATCGCCCATACAAGTGCGCGCCGTTGAGGCTCAACTTTGGGTAATCTGTTCCAGAAGATAATTTGCACAGGCAGACCGCGGGGAGTGTAAGAAACGTCCGGTAGTAGGCCAGCCTTCTTTGCGCGTGCAAACTCAGTTCCTAAAATCAAGAAGAACCGAACGCCAACGACCCACACGATGGCGGCGGCGCCCACAAGAACCAAAACAAGATGGTATGCCCATGGCGCCATCAATTCGATTCCCACTCAGCCGACAAACGGGTCGCGCACCAGGATGGTGTCCTCGCGCTCGGGGCTGGTGGAGAGCAGCGCCACCGGCGCGCCGATCAGCTCCTCCACGCGGCGGACATACTTCACCGCCTGTGCCGGCAGGTCGAGCCAGCTCCGCGCCCCCTTGGTGGATTCGCTCCAGCCCTCGATCGTCTCGTAGATCGGCGTGCAGCGCGCCTGCTCGCTGGCGTCGGCGGGCAGGTAGTCGATCTCGCGGCCGTCGAGCCGGTAGCCGGTGCAGAGCTTGATCTCGTCGAAAGTGTCCAGCACGTCGAGCTTGGTGAGCGCGATGCCGTCGATGCCGCCGGTGATCACGGTCTGCTTGACCAGCACGGCGTCGAACCAGCCGCAGCGGCGCTTGCGCCCCGTCACCGTGCCGAACTCGGCGCCGCGGGTGCCGAGCTTGTCGCCGATCTCGTCTTTCAGTTCGGTGGGGAAGGGGCCTTCGCCCACGCGCGTGGTGTAGGCCTTGACGATGCCCAGCACATAGCCGATCTCGCGCGGCCCGATGCCCGAGCCCGCCGCCGCCTGTCCCGCCACCGTGTTGGACGAGGTGACATAGGGGTAGGTGCCGTGGTCGATGTCGAGCAGCACCGCCTGTGCGCCCTCGAACAGGATGCGCTTGCCCTCGCGCCGCACCTGGTCGAGCCGCCGCCACGCCGAGCCGGCGAAGGGCAGCACCTTGGGCGCGATCTCCTTCAGCTGGGCAAGCAGCGCGTCGGCGTCGATCTCTTCGGCGCCCATGCCGCGGCGGAGCGGATTGTGATGCGCCAGCAGGCGGGCGATCTTGCCGGGCAGGGTGGAGAAATCGTGCAGGTCGATGACGCGCAGGGCGCGGCGGCCGACCTTGTCCTCATAGGCCGGGCCGATGCCGCGCTTGGTGGTGCCGAGCGCCTGCTGGCTGTTGGAGCTTTCGCGCGCCACGTCCAGCTCGCGATGCAGCGGCAGGATTAGCGTGGCGTTCTCCGCCACCACCAGGCTCTCGGGCGTGATCTCGACGCCCTGCGTCTTCAGCCGGGCCACCTCGTCGGCGAAGGCCCAGGGATCGAACACCACGCCGTTGCCGATCACCGCCAGCTTGCCGGTGCGCACCACGCCGGAGGGCAACAGGCTGAGCTTGTAGGTGACGCCGTCGATCACCAGCGTGTGGCCCGCATTGTGCCCGCCCTGGAAGCGCACCACCACGTCGGCGCGTGCGCTCAGCCAGTCCACGATCTTGCCTTTGCCCTCGTCGCCCCACTGGGCGCCGATCACGGCGACGTTCGACATAATAAAATTCCGCTATGGATTGAACCGATGCCGCCAGTGGACGCCACGAAGCCGGGCGCGGCTGGCAACGGTGACCACTTATAGCCTCGGGCCCTGGCCCTGTCAGGCTTATTTCGGCCCAAAGGGGATAAGCATGGGGACTCTTTGGCGATAGGCGTCATAGGCTTCCGGCCCCAGCTCGCCGGAGAGGAAACGTTCCTCGGCCCGGGCCTTGGCGAACAGCGCGATCACGACCACCGCGCCGATCATGGCCGACTCCACCGAGCCCTGCGCCGCCACGGTCGCCAGGATGGAGAACAGCAGACCCGTATAGATCGGATGGCGCACCAGGCCATAGGGCCCCGTGTCCACGATGTGGTGGTCCGGCTTGAGCGTGATGGTGCCCGACCACAGCCGGCCCAGGGTGAGCCGCGCCCACCAGGCAAAGGCCATGCCCGCCAGCACCAGCGCCAGCAACCCCCAGCGCAGCGCCTGGGGCGTGTGCCAGAGCGTCATGCGCAGCGTCGCCGCGCCGAGATAGTGGCTCAGCACCACGAGCGCCGCCACCAGCACGATCATCGGCACGATCTGCCAGCGCGAACGCTTGACGGCGCGGTCGGCAAAGAAGGCCGCGGCCCACCAGCTCAGCACCCACAACAGCCAGACGGCGTAGATCGCGCCCATGGCGTGCAACGAACCGGGAATGTGCAGCATGTCTGGCCCCGCGCGGCGACACCTTGAAAAGGTGGGCCGCCGGCGCGGGGTTTTCAAGAGCCTCAGTCCCCAGGAAACTCAATCCCCAGGAACCTCAATCCTTGCCGCGCGCCAGCGGATTGGGCGTGGGCGGGGCGAGGCGGCTCAGCGTGTTGCGGTCGGTATGATGGAACGGCTCCGGCCGCCCGGCGATCATCAGCACCGTGTCCTCGAAATAGGACCAGGTGCCGTCGGGATTGATCGTCACCTTGATGCGGAAGGAGTCGGTGCGGAACGCCCGCTCCAGAAACACGTTGGAGCAGATGCCGTAATCGGTGGCGCCGCGCGTGGCCGCGACTTCGAACTCGGTGGCGTCGGGGCGCGCCTTGCCGCCCGCCAGCACGATCTGCCCGCGCGGGATCGTGAGCGAATGCAGCACGATGCCGGCCGCCGGTTCCCACAGCCAGAAGCCGACCTGCTCGTGATAGGTCTTCACCTGTCCCGGCTTGACGATGTGCGTGGCGTAGCGCAGCCCGTAGAACAGTTGCGGGCCGTTGGTCTGCGGATCGATCGGTTGCAGCTCGATGCGCTCGACATAGGCCTGCTGGCGCGGGCCGTCGGCCTTGGGCTTGACGTCGAGGCCCTTCACGCCTTCCCAGATGCCGGCCATGCCGGTGAGCGGGCCGAGGTTCTTCAGCGTGTCGGGATCGGCAGCGGGTTCGGTGAAGATGTCGTCGGGATAGTCGTGCATGGCCGCCCTCGCAAACAAGTCTGTGAGTTGTGCCTGCTGCCAAAAACGAATACAAGCACGGCCTTGGCACCGCCGTGATGACGGCCGCCGCGTGAGGGGCCAGAATTGTCCGATACCGCTACTTTTTCCGAAGTTTCCATCGACGATGTGCGCGCCGCTGCGGAGGTGATCCGCGACGCCGTGGAACGCACGCCCACGCACTACTCGCGCACGCTTTCGAAAATTGCGGGCTGCGAGGTCTATTTGAAATTCGAGAACCTGCAGTTCACCGCTTCGTTCAAGGAGCGCGGCGCGCTCAACAAGCTCACCTCGCTCAGCGCGGAGGAGCGGGCGCGCGGCGTGGTGGCGATGAGTGCGGGCAATCATGCGCAGGGCGTGGCCTATCACGCCGGGCGGCTGGGCATTCCGGCCACCATCGTCATGCCCGAAGGCACGCCCTTCAACAAGGTCAAGCATACCAAGGGCTTTGGCGCGCGCGTGGTGCTGGAGGGCGCCACGCTGGCCCAAGCCTCGGCCAAGGCGCGCGCGCTGGCGGCGGAAGAGAACCTCGCCTTCGTTCACCCATACGACGATCCCAAGATCATCGCCGGGCAGGGCACTGTCGCGCTGGAACTGCTGGCCGATGTGCCGGACGTGGACACGCTGGTGGTGCCGATCGGCGGCGGCGGGCTGATCTCGGGCATCGCCGTAGCGGCCAAGGCGCTCAAGCCTTCGATCGACATCTATGGCGTGCAGGCCAAGCTCTATCCCTCGATGTACGATGTGGTGAAGCAGGCCGATCTGCCCTGCTCCGGCCAGACCATTGCCGAAGGCATCGCGGTCAAGGAGCCGGGCGGGTTGACGCGTAGGATCGTGAGCGCGCTGGTGAAGGATGTGCTGCTGGTGCGCGAGGACGAAATCGAGAAGTCCATCGCCAGCCTGCTCGAAATCGAAAAGACGGTGGTGGAGGGCGCGGGCGCGGCGGCCTTTGCGGCCGTGGCTGCCAACACCCAGCTGTTTTCTGGCAAGAAGGTCGGGCTTATCCTGTCCGGCGGCAATATCGACATGCGGTTGTTGTCGAACGTGATCCTGCGCGAGCTGTCGCGCGAGGGGCGCATTCTCTCGCTGCTGGTGGAGATCCAGGACCAGCCCGGCCAGCTGGCGAAGATCGCCACGCTGGTGGGCGAGGCGGGCGGCAACATCCTCGAAGTCTCGCACAACCGCATGATCACCGACATGAGCGCCAAGCTCGCGGACCTCGGCATGACCATCGAGGCGCGCGACGCCGGGCACGCCGCCGAAATCCGCAAGAAGCTGGTCGACGCGGGCTTCAACATCCGCGCCTCGTCGCAGAACAACGGGCGGTAGACACCCGTTGTCATCCCCCGCGAATGCGGGGGATCCAGTTGAAGAGACGCGCAAATTTTTTGGTTACGCCCGGACGGCGTACTTTCTGATGCAGGGAACAGGCGTCACCTGGGTGGCCCGCATTCGCGGGCCATGACATATGAGAATTATCGCGCGAACTTCTCGCTCAGGATGATCGACGACACGGTGCGCGCCACGCCCGCGGCCTTGCCGATGCGGTCGAGGCTGGCATCCATCTTCGCCGTGGTGTCGGCTTCGACCAGCGCCATCATGTCGTAGGCGCCCGCTACCGCGGAGAGCGAGCGCACCTCGGCCATGCGCTTCAACTCCGCGCCCACCCGGTCGGCCTGCTTGGGATCGGCGCTGATCATGACGATGGCGCGAATCTTCTGGCGCTCGGCGCCTTCGGCCAGGCGCACCGTGTAGCCCCTGATGGTGCCGTCGCGCTCCAGCCGGGCGATGCGCTCCTGCACCGTGGAGCGGGCCAGCCCCAGCTTGCGGGCCAGCGAGGCGGTGGGTTCGCGCGCATTGGCGCGCAGAAGGGCGAGGAGCCTGGCGTCGGTGTCGTGTCTGGTCATTTTGCCGGAAAACCCTGCGATTCGCCAGAACTTACCCCAAAACCCGGCGCATTGCCGCCTCCTTTCCGGCCGCCCACGCGCTTATCCCTTGGCGCTACATGCGCATTGGAGGCGGACTATGAAAAACGTGTTGCTCGTGGGCGGCGGCAAGATCGGCATCGCCATCACCGAATTCCTGACCGGCACCGGCGAATACCGCGTAACCGTGGCGGACCGCGACCCCAGGAGCCTGGAGCGCATGCCGCGCCAGGGCGTGACGCTGAAGGAAGTCTCTGTCACCGATCCGTCCGGCTTTGCCGCTGCGGTGGAAGGCCACGATATCGTGCTGGCCGCCACGCCCTTCGACCTGACGCCCAAGGTCGCCGCCGCCGCCAAGCAGGCCGGCGCCCATTACCTCGACCTCACCGAGGACGTGGAATCGACCCGCGCCATCAAGAAGCTGGCCGAAGGCGCCAGGACGGCTTTCATTCCCCAGTGCGGCCTGGCGCCGGGCTTCATCTCCATCGTCGCCTATGACCTGGCCAAGAAGTTCGACAAGCTGCGCGACGTTTCCATGCGCGTGGGCGCGCTGCCGGAATATCCGCACAACGCGCTGAAGTACAATCTCACCTGGTCCACCGACGGGCTGATCAACGAATACTGCAATCCCTGCGAAAGCATCCGCGACGGCGTGAAGGGCGAAGTGCCGGCGCTCGAGGAACTGGAAGCCTTCTCGCTCGACGGCACCGAATACGAGGCCTTCAACACCTCCGGCGGCCTCGGCACGCTGTGCGAGACGCTGGAAGGCAAGGTGGAAAACCTCAACTACAAGACCGTGCGCTATCCCGGCCATCGCGACATCATCAAGATGCTGGTGCGCGACCTGCGCCTCGGCCAGCGCCGCGACATCATGAAGGACGTGCTGGAAACCGCCATCCCGATCACCTATCAGGACGTGGTGCTGGTGTTCGTCACCGTCTCCGGCTGGCGCGAGGGCCGGCTGACGCAGGAAAGCTACGCCAAGAAGATCTATGCGCAGACCATCGGCGGGCGGCTGATGAGCGCGATCCAGATCACCACGGCGGCGGGCATCTGCGCCATGACCGATCTGCTCGTCTCCGGCAAGCTGCCGAGCGCCGGCTTCGTGCGCCAGGAAGAGGCGCAGCTGTCCGACTTCCTTGCCAACCGTTTCGGGCAATATTACGCCTGAGCGCAACGGAGGCAGCCATGCACACATCCGATCTTCTCGCCCATTTCGGCCTCAAGCCCGAAGGCGGCCATCCGGTGCATTCGCCCATCGACGGCGCGGAGATTTCCCGCGTGGCCTTCGATGACGCCTCGGCGATCGAGCGGAAGATCGCGGGTGCTGTCGCCGCATTCAAAGCCTGGCGCAATGTTCCGGCGCCGCGCCGCGGCGAACTGGTGCGGCTGTTCGGCGAGGAACTGCGCGAGCACAAGGATCTGCTCGGCCGTCTCGTCACCGTCGAATGCGGCAAGATCCACCAGGAAGGCCTCGGCGAAGTGCAGGAGATGATCGACATCTGCGATTTCGCGGTCGGCCTCTCGCGCCAGCTCTACGGCCTTACGATTGCCTCGGAACGTCCCGGCCATCGCATGATGGAAACCTGGCATCCGGCCGGTCCCGTGGCGGTGATCTCGGCGTTCAATTTTCCGGTGGCGGTGTGGGCGTGGAACGCGGCGCTGGCGCTGGTGTGCGGCGATGCCGTGATCTGGAAGCCGAGCGAGAAGACCCCGCTCACGGCGCTGGCGGTGCAGGCTCTGTTCGAGCGCGCGGCGCACCGCTTCGGCGACGCGCCGGCCCATCTTTCGCAGGTTGTGCTCGGCGCGCGCGAGGCGGGCGAACAACTCGCCGGAGATGCGCGCATCCCGGTGGTGAGCGCCACGGGCTCCACGGCGATGGGCCGCGCGCTGGCGCCGGTGGTGGCGGCGCGGTTCGGCAAGAGCATTCTTGAGTTGGGCGGCAACAACGCCATGATCGTGGCGCCCTCGGCCAAGCTCGATCTGGCCCAGCGCGCCATCACCTTCGCGGCGGTGGGCACGGCGGGCCAGCGCTGCACCACGCTGCGCCGCCTGTTCGTGCATGAGAGCATCTACGACAAGCTGGTGCC
>JAGWZW010000145.1 GCA_018971835.1 Alphaproteobacteria bacterium | reverse complement strand
TCCCAGCGCCCGCGCGTGACGGTGTCGAGGATCAGGCCGGTGAACAGCGAGAGGAAGGCCAGCACCATCATGCCGGTGGTCAGAACCGCGGTCGGCAGGCGCGGCACCAGGCCGGTCTGGAAATACTCGATCACCACCGGGATGCCGATGATGAAGGAGAACAGCGCGAAGAAGGCGAAGAAGAAGCTGAAGAAGATCAGCGGCCGCTCGCGGCGCATCAGCCCGGCGATCGTCAGCAGGATGCGCACGCCGTCGCGATAGGTGTTGAGCTTGCTGGCGGAGCCGGCGGGGCGTTCCTTGTAATGCGTCGGCACTTCCGCCATCGGCACCCGCATCCGCACGGCGTGCACCGTCAGCTCGGTCTCGATGCCGAAGCCGGCGGCGGCGGAGGGGAAGGATTTGACGAAACGCCGCGACATGATGCGGTAGCCGCTCAGCATGTCGACCAGATGGACGCCGAACATCAGGCTGGTCAGGCCGGTCAGCAGATGGTTGCCGAGCACATGGCCGGGGCGGTAGGCGGCCACCGCGGTGGCTTCGCGCTGGCCCGAGACGATGTCCAGGCCCTCTTCGATCAGCTTGCCGATCAGCGCCGGGGCGATCGAGGCGTCATAGGTGTCGTCGCCGTCGACCAGCACATAGATGTCGGCTTCGATGTCGGAGAACATGCGGCGCACGACATTGCCCTTGCCCTGGCGGGTTTCGACGCGCACGACGGCGCCCGCTTCGCGCGCCTTCGTGGAGGTCGCGTCGCGCGAATTGTTGTCATAGACGTAGATCTCGGCCTCGGGCAGGCAGTGCCGGAAATCGCGCACCACCGCGGCGATCGTCGCTTCCTCGTTGTAGCAGGGCACGAGCACGGCAATTCGGGTGTCGGTCTGGGTCATGGGTTCCGGCGCACCAGCGGGCACCATTGATAAGCCCCGGTGAGGTTGGTGGAGAACATCCGGCATTTCAGCCAATCGATGGCCAGACCGTAGTCGAGAACGGCGGCGCTGGCGCGGCCCATATCATAGGCGTCGGCAATCAGGAACAGCGGTCCCTTGTGGCCGTAGACGCGGGCCTTCATCTGGCGGGTCATGCGGGTGCCGTCTTCGGGCTGCACCATCCAGCCGTCGATGCGCAGCACCGGCACCTGCGGCGGCAGCTCGGGCGCGATGAAGCCTAGCGGGGCGTCGCCGGTCATCACCACCATCGTATGTTGCGGATCGGGAATCTTCGGCAGGTCGACGGTGATGTAGGGATCGCCCAGCGGCGCATGCTCGAGGACGGCGCTGCGGGTGAACAGCATGGCGAGGAACAGCAACACGCCGATGCCGATCAGCCGCACGCGCCGCGACAGAGGCAGCAGGGCGACGGCGGCAACGATGACGAGCGGCGCCAGCATCTCCAGCGTCAGGATGTAGCGGTAGATCGCGAAGACGTGCAGCCAGAAGAAATAGGAGACGCCGGCGAAGGCGAAGAGGATGCGCGCCGCGGCGGGCGCCAGCAGCGGATCCTTGGAGCGCTTGCCCGCCAGCCAGACGATCAATACGGCGATCACCAGCAGATAGGCGAGGCCGACGCGGATATCCATGTAGGGCAGATCGTCGGCGGTGCGCCAGTCGATCGAGAACAGGATGGGGAACGCCACCGCGATCCAGGTGCTGGTGGGCAGGAAGCGCATGTCGCGATAGGGCGAGGCCAGCGCCAGCGGCGAGCGGAAGACTTCGTTGAAATAGGGGAACAGCGGATTGCCGGTGAGCACATCCATCTTCCACATCCAGTAGCCGGCAAACAGCGCGAAGCCCACCAGCCCGCCCAGGCCGCCGGCGATCAGCCGCGTCGCCTGATGCTTGGGCCTGCCGCCCACCGCGACCAGCGCCGCGGCGAAGCCCAGCGCGAAAGGCGCCTCGGGCAGTTTGAGGCCGACCGTGCTGCCGGTGAGAAAGCCGGCCAGCGCGCACCACAGCGCGGCGCTCTTCAGCGGGCCCTGCGCCAGCGCGTCGCGTTTTATCACCAGGATCGCAAGGCTGGTGAGCACGAACAGGCTCATGACGTTGTCGTAGTAGTGCGTGCCGTAGAGCGACAGCGTCAGCCCGCCGGTCATGCCGAAGAACGACAGCGCCGCCGCGCCGAGCTTGGCCTGTTCGATGCGCAGGCTGTGCCGGGCGAGAAAATAGAGCGGTACGATGTTGGCCGCCTGGAACAGGCCGAGGACGCCGATGGCGAACCAGGACGGCGTGTGTATGGCGAGCCAGTAGAACGGCACGTCCATCAGCGGGTTGTAGTAGCTCGCCTGATGCGCGACGAGCATGTCGACGCCGAGGCGGTTGTTCAGCAGCGCGTAGGGGATGTACCAGTGGTAATTCCGGAAGTCCCAGGACGTGTCCTTGCCGAGCCAGACTACATAGGCCGTCCAGGCAAGGATCGAGAGGCCGAGGAATGCGACCTCCTGCGGCGCCAGGCGCGACGTCTGCAAGTCGGTTTTGTTTGAAGACATCGAACGACCGGCGCTGGTGAAGCAACCGGACAGTATCTAGCGCATTTTGAGGCGAAGGGGAGAGGGGCTGCGCCAGGCTGTGTCTAAGTCTCGCCTTCAACCGCGAGATTCAACAGGAACTGCTGGGTGCAGGCGCGCCAGGAGTGCTGCAGCGCGAACTCCCGCGCGGCTTGGCGCGGAATGGCAAGGGCCGCCCGGCAGGCCTTTTCCAGATTCTCGTCCAGGACCGCCACCGGAGCGCCGTTGACGACGTCCAGCGGCCCTTGCACCGGATAGGCCGCCACCGGCGTGCCGCAGGCCAGCGCCTCCAGGATGACCAGGCCGAAGGTGTCGGTCCGGCTGGGGAAGACGAAGACGTCGCTCGCCGCATAGGCCTCGGCCAGCGCTTCGCCGGTCCGCGGTCCCAGGAACTTGGTTGCCGGATAAGCCCGCTCCAGCGCATGGCGCGCCGGGCCGTCGCCGATCACCACCTTGGTGCCGGGCAGGTCCAGCTTGAGGAAGGCCTCGATGTTCTTTTCCACCGCGATGCGCCCGACATAGAGCCAGATCGGCTTGGGATGGGGCAGCGACGCCCCGTCGATCGGGCGGAACAATTCGGTGTCCACGCCGCGCGACCAGATGCGCACATTGCGGAAATCGCGGCTCTCCATCTCGCGCTTGAGCGACGGCGTCGCCACCATCATCGCGGTGGCGGGCTGATGGAACCAGCGCAGGAAATTATAGACCGTCTCTTCGCCGATGAAGGAAAAGCGGGCGCGGACATAATCGGGAAAGCGCGTGTGGAACGAGGTGGTGAACGGGATGCTGTATTTCAGGCAGATGGCGCGCGCCGACATGCCCAGCGTACCCTCGGTGGCGATATGGATCGCATCGGGGGCGAATTCGCGGAATTCGCGTTCCAGCGCGGCGCGCGGAAAAATCGCCAGGCGGATTTCCGAATAGGTCGGCAAGGGCACCGTGAAACGGCCTTCGGGCGTGGCGTAATGGACTTCGTGGCCGAGCGCGCGCAGATCGCGCCCCAGCATCTCGAGCGTGCGCACCACGCCGTTGACCTGCGGCGTCCAGGCGTCGGTGACGATCAGCACTTTGAGGCGATGCGGCTCGGGCAGTGGATAGGAGCTGGCCTGGCCCAGGCCAGCCGGCATCATGCGCCGTGCTCTGCGCCTAAACGGGTATAAGCGCCGCTTCCTGGGGGGCGTAACTACCGGCGCGGGCATGATCGCTCGCAGGAGATGAGGATGCCCAGCGAAGAATCTCCAGATGTCCGCGGGCATCTTCGACAAGGGCCGTGCAGCTTTCAACCCAGTCACCGTCGTTGAGGTAGAGAATGGGGCCAATTCGCCTGATTTCGGCCTGATGGATGTGGCCGCACAACACGCCATCGACGCCCTTGGGCGCAGCGGCACGGGCCACGACCTCCTCGAAGCGCGAGACGTATTCGACGGCGTTTTTGACCTTCCTCTTCAAATAGGCGGAAAGCGACCAATAGGGCAGGCCCAAGCTGCGGCGCACGACGTGCAGCCGGTCGTTGAGCGCCAGCGCGGCGCCATAGGCCCGGTCGCCGAGATGGGCGAGCCATTTGGCGTAGCCGATGACGCCGTCGAACTGATCGCCATGCAGCACCAGAAGGCGCAAGCCGGCGGCGGTTTCGTGGATCGTTTCGTGCACCACTTCGATACCGGCGATGCTGCGGCCGCAATAATCGCGCAGGAATTCGTCGTGATTGCCGGGCACATAGATCACGCGTACGCCTTCGTCGACCTTGCGCAGGATCTCGCTCACGACACGGGTCTGCGCCTCGGTCCAATACCAGCGGCGCCTGAGCTGCCAGCCGTCGACGATGTCGCCGACCAGATAGAGCGTGTCGCAGGTGTTGCGCGCCAGGAAGTCGGCCAGCAGTTCCGCCTTGCAGCCGCGTGTGCCCAGATGGACGTCGGAGATGAAGATCGTCCGGTGGCGGTGCTGCGGGGCGTGGTAGGGGCCGTGAGCGGGCGTCAGAGGCCTTCGGCGGCGTGATGTGGCCGCCCGCTGGGGTACGACATACGCGTTCGGGGACCAAGCTGTCTCGGCCATACGCTGCTCCATGTCGGC
>JAGWZW010000144.1 GCA_018971835.1 Alphaproteobacteria bacterium | reverse complement strand
TCGCCGAACACGCCATAGGGATCGTCGCCCTCGCCGTCCGGTTCCTCCGTGACGGCGTCGAGATATTCCGGCGAACCCTGCGTCTTGAGGAAGCGCACCACGTCTTCGACTTCGTGATCGGCGACAAAGGGCCCGTGCACGCGGCGCACGCGCCCGCCCGCCATCATGTAGAGCATGTCGCCCTGGCCGAGCAGCTGCTCGGCGCCCTGCTCGCCCAGGATGGTGCGGCTGTCGATCTTGCTCGTCACCTGGAACGAGATGCGGGTGGGGAAGTTGGCCTTGATGGTGCCGGTGATGACGTCCACGGACGGCCGCTGCGTCGCCGCGATCAGGTGGATGCCGGCGGCGCGCGCCATCTGCGCGAGGCGCTGCACTGCGCCCTCCACTTCCTTGCCCGAGGTCATCATCAGGTCGGCCACTTCATCGACCACCACGACGATGTAGGGCATCGGCTCCAGTTCGAGCACTTCGTCCTCATAGACGGGCTTGCCGGTCTCGCGGTCGAAGCCGGTCTGCACGGTGCGCTTGAGGGTTTCGCCCTTGTCCCTGGCCTTGCGCACGCGATCGTTGAAGGCCTCGACGCCGCGCACGCCCAGCTTGGACATCTTGCGATAGCGCTCTTCCATCTCGCGCACCGCCCATTTGAGCGCCACCACCGCCTTCTTGGGATCGGTGACGACCGGCGCCAGCAGATGCGGAATACCTTCATAGACCGACAGCTCCAGCATCTTGGGATCGATCATGATCATGCGGCAGAGGTTGGGCGGCAGCCGGTAGAGCAGGCTCAGGATCATGGTGTTGATGGCCACCGACTTGCCCGAGCCGGTGGTGCCGGCGATCAAGAGGTGGGGCATCTTGGCGAGATCGGCCATCACCGGCTCGCCGCCGATGGTCTTGCCGAGCGCCAGGATCAGCGGCGCGCGCGCCTTCTCGAACTCGCTGCTGGCCAGCTGCTCGCGCAGGAACACGGTTTCGCGATGGCGGTTGGGCAGTTCGATGCCCAGCACGTTGCGCCCGGGGATCACGGCGATGCGCGCGGCCACCGCGCTCATCGAGCGGGCCACGTCGTCGGCCAGCGAGATCACGCGGCTGGATTTCACGCCCGCTGCCGGCTCGAATTCGTAGAGCGTCACCACCGGGCCGGGGCGCACCGCCACGATGCGCCCGCGCACGCCGAAATCGACCAGTACCGCTTCGAGCATGCGCGCATTTTCTTCCAGCGCCTCGTCGCTCATCAGATCGGCGGCATCGTGATGCACCGGCTCGGCCAGCAGACCGAGCGACGGCAACTGGTATTCGCCCGATGAAAGATTGAGCGCGGGCTGGCGCGCGGGTTTGCTCCTGGCTTCGCGCTTGGCCTCTTCGCGCTTGATGCGGCTTTCGCGCCGCTCGGCCAGACGCGTGGCGGCGATCGGTTCGGGCTTCACCTTGAGGGCGTAACCATCGTCCGCGTCGTCGTCGTCCGCCGCCTCGTCTTCCCAGTCCTCGTCAGGCTCCGGCGCATCGTCATCGGCGCGGCGGAAGGCCTGCCAGGACAAATCCGGCATCCTGAGCTTGCGCAGCAGCCAGACCAGCACCGCCGGCCCGGTCGCCGCCGCGCGCAGCAGCGGCCTGGGGCGCAGGCCGGTGGACAGGAAGGCGAGCGGCAGCCCCGCCACCAGCAGCAGCAGCGGCAGGCCGATGGCGAGCCAGCCCTGGCCGTAGAACCCGGCGGCGTGGGACGACAGCCCCGCCGCGCTGATGCCGATCAGCCCGCCCGCGCCCGCGGGCAGGGCCAGCGGCGCGGGCAGCACGCCCAGTCCGGCCGCGGTCAGCACCGCGCCCACCGGCCAGGCGATGGCCCGCCACATGGCATGGGACAGCGGCCGCCCCATCAGGGCGCGCTGACCCCAGACGACCGGCGGCAGCAGCGCCGCCACGGCGGCGAGGCCAAAAGTCTGCAACAGCAGGTCGGCCGCGGTAGCGCCGAGCCCGCCCAGCAGATTGCCGGGCGCCGCGCCCGTGGCGTTGTCGAGGCTGGCATCGGCCGGGTGGTAGCTGACCAGCGCCACCAGCGCCGCCAGGGTGGCCACGACCAGCAGCAGGCCCATGCCCTTGAGCATCAACGTGCGCAGCAGCCGGGCCAGTTCCAGCCGCATTGTCGCCAGCGCATCGGCAAGCTCCGACGCCCGCTGGCGCGGTTCGTAGACGCCACTGATGCTGCGCCTTGTGGCCATCGTCAGGCCCCGCCAGGTTTCGAGGATGGAACCAGAATTTCGCCCATCCGCTCCAGTGTGGCGCTAATGGTTGACAAATCACTAACGAGCGCCACCCGGATATAGGGAAATCCAGGGTTTGACTGCTTTTTTCCCGGCTCGGTTTCCCGGCCCATATAGGCACCGGGCAGCACCCTTATGCCTGCCTCGCGCCACAGCTTCAGCGCCGCGGCCTCGCCGTCGCCGACCTCCAGCCAGAGGAAGAACCCGCCTTCGGGCACCCGGAAGCCGGTGCGCCCCCCCAGGATGCGGCGCGCGGCGCGAAAGCGCTCGCGATACTGCTCGCGGTTGGCGGTGACATGCGCCTCGTCGGCCCAGGCAGCGGCCGAGGCGGCCATCACCGGCATGGGCACCTGCGGCCCGGCATAGTTGCGGAAGCTGCGGAAGGTGCTCATCAGCCTGGCATCGCCGGTGACGATGCCCGAGCGCAGCCCCGGCAGGCCGGAGCGCTTGGAGAGCGAGTGGAACGAGAGCAGCCGGTCGAAACTGCCGGTTTCCTCGAAGCGCACCGTCAGCGCACCGATGGGCGGCTCATTCAGGTAGATGTCGGCGTAGCACTCGTCGGCGAACACCGTAAAGTCGTGCGCATCAGCGAGGCTGAACAGTGTTCGCCAATAGTCGGCGTCGGCCACCGCGCCTTCGGGATTGGAGGGCGAGCAGATATAGGCCGCGGCCGTGCGTTCCAGCACCGCCTTGGGCAGGCTGGCGAAATCGGGCAGGAAGCCGGTTTCGGCGCGGGCGGGCACGAACACCGGCTCGGCCCCGCACGCCAGGATCGCCGCCGCGTAGCACTGGTAGAACGGGTTGGGCAGCAGGATGACCGGGCGGCCGCCGGCCTTCACCTCCGGCGTGACGATGAAGGGAGCCAGGAACAGGCCCTCGCGCGTTCCATTGAGCGGCAGCACCTGCACCTCCGCATCGAGTGCCTTGGCCGGCAGGTCGAAGCGCCGGCACAGCCAGCCCGCGGCCGCAAGGCGCCACTCCGCCGTGCCATTGGTGGGCGGATATTCGCCGAACTGGTGGGCGTAGGCCGCCAGCTTTTCCGTGACAAAGGCCGGAACCGTGCCCCGCGGATCGCCCACCGAAAGGCTCACCACCGGCCCGCCCGGCTTTACCGGATCGAGCAGCTCGGCGAGCTGGGCGAAGGAGGACGGCGGCAACTGGGCCAGGCGGCCGGGAAACATGGACGACTCTCGAAGACGGTGACGCCGGGAGTCTAGCGCCGGCCGGAGTCCGCCGTCCATTGCCGCAGGTGCTTGCATGGCCGCCGCGCGGTTCCCACATGCAGGCGGGAAGGCGCGAAGGCTTGTTTCCGCTTCGCGACCTGCGGTTCATGGCGCGTGCAGGAACGCTTTGCTAAGGCTGCCCCTGAAGCCCGTAGCAGTGTTATGGAGAATCCAGATGCGCGCCCTTGTTGCCGCGACCATACTGTCGCTGCTGCCGCTTGCCGCCCAGGCCGACGACGCGCCGCCGCCGGCCGGCTGGACTGAGGAAGTGGTGGTCGCCGCCGCCTCTTCGCCGGGCCCCGCACTGTGGCACCTGACGAAGGGGGAGGCGGAAATCTGGATTCTCGCCACCGTCGAGCCGCTGCCCGAGGGCCTCAAATGGGACGCCACGCGTCTGGGCGATGTGATCAATGGGGCGCGCGAAGTGCTGCTGCCGCCGCAGGCGAGCGTCGGCCTGTTTGGCGGCCTGTGGTTCTACCTGACCGACGGCGAGCTGTTGCGCATGCCAAAGGGGCAGAGCCTCGAAGCCTCCCTGCCGGCGGATTTGCGCAGCCGTTTCGTGGCCGCGCGCCAGGCGATCCATCAAGACGCCGGGCGCTATGGCGACGACGCGCCGGTGATCGCCGCCTTCAAGCTGCAAAGCGACTTCAACGATTTCAACAAGCTCTCCGCGCGCGAACCGGAGCAGACCATCGAGCACATCGCCCGCGCCCACGGCGTACGCGTGCACCGGCTGGGCGATTACGACGCCATGCCGATGCTGCGCGAACTGCTGAAGCTGCAGCCGGAAGCGGCCGCGGCCTGCATCGCCGACGCGCTAGACGGCATCGCCGGCAGCGCAGCCCATGCGCGACCCGCGGCCGACGCCTGGGCCGATGGCGAGGTCAAGCTCATGGAGGCCAATTACGTGCCGCCCGCGATGACGGCCTGCCTCGGGCAGGCGAAGAGCTTCGGCAAGACCTATCAGCGCTCGGTGGCCGATGCCACGGCGATCATCGACAAGGCGCTCGCCACGCCGGGCAAGACGGTGATGGTGCTCGACCTCGGCTCGCTGCTGCGCAATTCCGGCGTCGTCGACAAGTTGCGCGCCGAGGGCGTGCGTATCGAAGGGCCTGCACAATAAAAAAGAGGCGCTCCGGTGAAGGAGCGCCCCAAGTTCGGGGAGGATTGGTTAAGCCGTTCAGCCGTGCACGATCTCGCCGTGGAGGTTGATATCGAGGCCCTCGATTTCCACTTCCGGCGACACGCGCAGGCCGATCACGATGTCGATCACTTTCAGGATGATGAAGGTGCCGATCGCGCAGTACACGAAGGTGGCCGCCACGTCGTAGAACTGGATCACCATCTGGTGGGCGTTGCC
>JAGWZW010000057.1 GCA_018971835.1 Alphaproteobacteria bacterium | reverse complement strand
GTGCCGGCGCGATCGACCGAAAGCGCGCCGGTCAGCGTCTGGCCGTCGAGCAGCAGGCGGATGGCTGAGAAGTCGTCGCGCGAGCCCTTGGCCGCGATGTGGCCCTCAAGCGAGAGATGGCCGAGTCCGCCGCCGGTCGGCAGGGCGATGCCGGCCCAGACTGCCAGCTTGCGCACGCTGGGGGTGTCGAGCTTGAGCGCGCCATCGGCGTTGCCGCCGCTCGCCAGCGTGCCCTTGAAGCTGGCCTGCAGCAGATCGGAGGTAAGGGAGAGATCGACCGGCGTGGCGCTGCCGTTCATCAGCGCCTTGGGATCGCTGACCGTGCCGTCCATGGAAATCTTCTGGCCATCCGACACCAGGCTGCCGTCCACCGAGATCGGCTTGACCAGGCTGGTGATCGCCACGGTGACGTTGATGGCGTCGAAGCTGCGGTGCTTGCCGGTGACGGCGTTGCGATAGGTGATGCGGCCGTTCTTGATGGAGACGCCCTTGAAGGTGGCGGTGGCCGCCGCGCCTAGCCCGCCGCCCGGTTTCGCGGCCGCCGTCTCGGCAGCCTGCTTCTGCGCGCCGAGGGCCCAGTTGCCCTTGCCGTCCTTTTCGACCTCCAGGTTGATGACCGGCTTGTTCAGCGTGACCTGGGAAACCTCCACCTTGCCGGAGAGCAGCGGCAGCAGCTTCACGCCCACGCCCAGGCTGTCCATGCTGGCGAAATAGGGGGCCTCACCGCCGGGCACGTTGGCCAGCGTGACCTGTTCGGCCTTGACGCCCAGGGTCGGGAAGATGCTGAGGCGCAGTTCGCCGTTGATCTTGAGCTGGCGGCCGGTGGCCGTGCTGGCCTGCTGCTCGATCTGGCCGCGATAGGCATCGACCGGCACCACGAACGGCAGGATCAGGGCGACGACCACGAGGACGCCGATGACGGCTGCGACAATGATGAGGATCCGGCGCATGGGGCACCTGTCGGCCAGGGGGCTTCTTCGGGCAGGTTAACGGGTTCCGGTGTCCGGCCTCAATCGGCCAGTTGTGACGATTTGGCCAAGGTGCCCGCGCGCCGACCTTCCGGCTTGATTTTGCGGGATGCGGCCCCTAGTTTCCGGCCCTCTCCGGGCCTATTTTGGCGGCCCGGAAGAGTGGACCTGTGCAGGCGTAGCTCAGTTGGTTAGAGCGCCGGATTGTGGATCCGGAGGTCCGTGGTTCGACCCCACGCGCCTGTACCATCCCGCCTGCGGGACTTTGCCGCTGGGCCGTCGCACGCCGCAAATAATCCTTATATCTGATGTGTGCTCTCACCTCTGATTCGCTTATGAATCGCGGCATGTCCGTTTCGGCCTTCGGAACCTGGCTCAACCGGGAATGCTTCTGCCTGTCGCTCGACGGCGCGGCGCTGGAAAGAGCGCTGGCGCGCGAGATCGGCGCTGAGGCTTTCGTCCGCCGGATGCTGGCGGAGCGGCCCAACCTGTTCTCGGCGGTGTCGGTGTTCGTCTCGGCGGCCGACTACGCGGCAATGGAAAAGGTCGTAGCGGCCGTGGAGGCGGCGGCCCGGCTTCCCGCCTTCCGCCAGGCGGCGCTGGGCTGGGCGCCGCAGATCGCGCAGGTCGAGCGCGGTGCCCGCGGCGCCTTCATGGGCTACGACTTCCACCTGTCGCAGAGCGGCCCGCGCCTCATCGAGGTCAACACCAATGCTGGCGGGGCTTTCCTCAATGCGCTGCTGGCCGCGGCCAACCGGGCCTGCTGCAAGGAAGTGGAGGGGCGCTACCGCCGCCCTCCCGGCGATTTCGAGGCCAGGGTGATCGCCATGTTCAGGCGCGAATGGGCGCTCGAACGCGGCAGCGCGCCGCTTGAGCGCATCGCCATCGTCGATGACGCGCCGTCGGAGCAATATCTCTATCCCGAGTTCGTGCTGGCGCGTGAAGCCTTCCGCCGCCACGGCATCGAGGCGGTGATCGCCGATCCCACGGAGCTGCACTTCGATGGCGCCGCGCTTTATGCGGGCGACGCGCGCATCGACCTGGTCTACAACCGGCTGGTCGATTTCGATTTGGACGAGGCGTGCCACGCGGCGTTGCGCGCGGCCTATCTCGCCCGGGCGGTGGTGCTGACGCCAAACCCGCGCCACCACGCGCTGCTGGCGGACAAGCGCAACCTCACGCTGCTGTCGTCGCCGGAGCGGCTGGCGGCCTTCGGCCTGGCGCCCGAATATCTGGCCGCACTCCAATCGGTGCCGCACACCCAGCCGGTTACGCCGGAGAACGCCGATGCGCTGTGGCAGGCACGCAAGCATCTGTTCTTCAAGCCGGTGGCGGGGCATGGCGCCAAGGCGGTCTATCGTGGCGAGAAGCTGACGCGCTCGGTGTGGGAGACGATCCGCACGGGCGGTTATGTGGCGCAAGAGGCGGTGGCACCACCGGCGCGCGGCGTGATGCTGGAAGGCGTCAACACGCCGCTCAAGTTCGATCTGCGTCTCTATACCTATGACGGGCAGGTGCTGCTGGCCGCCGCGCGGGTCTATCAGGGCCAGACCACCAATTTCCGCACGCTGGGCGGCGGCTTCGCGCCGGTGCTGGTGTTCGAAGAGGTCGCCGAGCAGCCTTGTTCGCCGTGACACGGCCGTTCCGTGATTGTCTCGTAGGGCTTCCCGGATGGAGCGGTATTTCTGCGCGTGACAACTTGTCGGCTGCGCCCGATCTCCCCTAACCTGCCGCCTGCGCCGCCGATCAGAGCGGCAATCGTCCAGGGGGGGAACTCATGCCCGGTCGCGCCATCCGTCTCGCATTTGTCGCCGTTACCGCCGCGCTGGTGGCCGGGTCTGCGTTCGCCCAGCCTGCCGCCCAAGTGCCTGCCGCCAAGGTAGATGCCGCCGCGATCGAGCATCAGCCCGCGGGCGAATGGCTGTCCTACGGGCGCACCTATTCGGAGCAGCGCTTCTCGCCGCTCGATCAGATCAATACCGCCAACGTCAAGCAGCTCGGCGTGGCGTGGGACTTTCGCACCTACACCGTGCGCGGCCTGGAAGGCACGCCGCTCGTGGCGAACGGGGTGATGTACGTCACCGGCTCGTGGTCGAAGCTCTGGGCGCTGGACGCCAAAACCGGCAAGGAGCTGTGGAGCTACGATCCCAAGGTGCCCGGCAGCTGGGGCCGCTATGCCTGCTGCGACGTGGTCAACCGCGGCGTGGCGCTGTGGCGGGGCGCGGTCTATCTCGGCACGCTGGATGGGCGGCTGGTCAAGCTCGACGCCAAAACCGGCAAGCTGCTGTGGAGCGTCAACACCATCGACCGCAGCCGGCCCTACACCATCACCGGCGCGCCGCGGGTGGTGGACGGGCTGGTCGTCATCGGCAATGGCGGAGCGGAGTATAACACGCGAGGCTATGTCAGCGCTTATGACGCCAGGACGGGCAAGAAGGTCTGGCGCTTCTATGTGGTGCCGGGCGACCCGAAGAAGCCGCAGGCCAACCCCGCGCTCACCGCGGCACTCAAGACCTGGAACACCGGCGGCAAGTACAAATGGTGGCAGATCGGCGGCGGCGGCGCGCCGTGGAACGCGATGGCCTTCGATCCCAAGCTGGGCCTGCTCTATGTCGGCACCGGCAACGGCGATCCGTGGAACCGCGACATCAGGAGCCCCGGCGGCGGCGACAATCTTTATCTGTCCTCGATCCTGGCGCTCCAGGTGAAGACCGGCAAGCTGGCCTGGTACTATCAGACCACGCCCGGTGACACCTGGGACTTCGATTCCACCGCCGACATCATCCTCGCCGACCTCAAGATCGGCGGGAAGCTGCGCCACGTTCTGATGCAGGCGCCCAAGAACGGCTTCTTCTATGTGCTCGACCGCGAAACCGGCAAGCTGCTGTCGGCCAAGCCCTTCGCAGTGGTGAACTGGGCCAAGGGCATCGACCTGAAGACCGGAAGGCCCATCGAGAACCCGGACGCCCGCTACAAGGACAAGATGGCCGTGGTGATGCCGCGGCAGGCCGGCGCCCACAACTGGCAGCCGATGAGCTTCGATCCGCAGACAGGCCTGGTTTACATCCCGTCGGAAGACGGCTCGGCGGTGTTCGTCGGCCAGAATGACAAGAGCTTCGTCTATCGCCCGCGCGCCTGGAACCTCGGCGTGGATTTCGCCGCCGTCTCGCAGGCCATTCTGGACGGGATCAAGGCCGGCCACCCGCCGCCGCCCAATCTCGGTTACGTCAAGGCCTGGGATCCGGTGGCGCAGAAGGAAGTCTGGCATCAGCCGATGGGCGGTGCCTGGAACGGCGGGCTGCTCTCCACCGCGGGCGGGCTGGTGTTCGGCGGCGGGGCGGACGGCCTGTTCTCCGCCTATGACGCCAAAACCGGCGCGATACTGTGGTCCATCGACCTGAAGACCGGCATCCTGGCGCCGCCGGTGAGCTATTCGGTGGATGGGGTGCAGTACATCGCGCTGCTGGCGGGCTGGGGCGGGGCGGGGGGCCTGGCCGACCCGCGCGATCCGAACTCGGCGGTCAGCAAGTACCAGACCAACCAGGGCCGGCTGTTCGTCTTCAAGCTGGGCGGCGCGCAACAGGTGGCGGCGCTGGCGCCGGAAGGCGTGCCGCCTGCCGAGCCGCCGCCGCTCTCGGCCGATGCGGCCACCCTTGAAAAGGGCTTCGTGAAATATTCGCAGACCTGCGCGGTGTGCCACGGCTTCTATGCCCAGTCGGACGATGTGATCCCTGACCTCCGGCTGGCCCCCGCGCCGGTCTGGGACCAGTACGACGACATCGTGCTGAAGGGCGCGATGGCCGACGGCGGCATGGCCTCCTTCAAGGATGTGCTGAGCAAGGCCGATGTGGCGGCCATCCGCGCCTATGTGCTGGAACAGGCGCATCTGGCCTGGGATGGCGCGCATCCGAAGAAGTAGCGGCAGCTTAGGAATTTGAGCCTATACTGATCGCCGCCCGGTTTCTTGCCGGGCGGCGGCTTCGCGTCTATTGAAGCGCCTCGTTTCGCTTCGGATGTGTCATGAGCAAAGACAAGCCAACCCGCCCCAAGGCCCGGCTGCCCCGCGGCTTCCGCGACCGCTCGGGCGCGGAGCTGCTGGCCGAGCGGCGCATGCTCGACACCATCCGCCGCGTCTATGAGAGCTACGGCTTCTCGGCGCTGGAAACCCCGGCCTTCGAATACACCGATGCGCTGGGCAAGTTCCTGCCGGATGTGGATCGGCCCAATGCGGGCGTGTTCTCCCTGCGCGACGACGACGAACAGTGGATGAGCCTGCGCTACGATCTCACCGCGCCGCTCGCCCGCTACGTGGCGGAGAATTTCCAGACGCTGCCCAAGCCGTTCCGCCGCTATCAGGTCGGCCCCGTCTGGCGCAACGAGAAGCCGGGACCGGGCCGCTACCGCGAGTTCACCCAGTTCGACGCCGACACGGTGGGCAGCAACTCTCCCGCCGCCGATGCGGAACTGCTGATGATGGTGTGCGACGCGCTCGAAGCCCTCGGGCTGCGCAAGGGCGAGTATGTCGTCAAGATCAACAGTCGGAAGTTCTTGGACGGCGTATTGGAAATTGCTGGCATTTCGCCGGAAGATGGAATTGGACGCGGTATCGTGCTTCGTGCGCTTGATAAGCTAGACCGGCTTGGCGTCGAAGGTGTGCGAGACCTTCTTGGTTCTGGCCGGAAAGACGAGTCTGGTGATTTTACGAGAGGTGCTGAACTCAGGCCAAACCAGATTGACATGATTATGAGCTTTACAATCTCAAACGGCCTGTTGGTTAGTGAAATTGGCCACCAAGGTGCAGAGGAAATTGAGAACATCCTATCACTGGTGCGTAGGTATAGTGATCGAGTCCGCTTCGACCCTTCCATCATCCGTGGCCTCGACTACTACACCGGCCCGGTGTTCGAGGCGCAGTTGCTGTTCCCGGTGAAGAACGATGCCGGTGAGGACGTGGTGTTCGGTTCGGTCGCGGGTGGCGGGCGCTATGACGATCTGGTCGCGCGCTTCACCGGCCAGCAGGTGCCGGCCACGGGCATCTCCATCGGCGTGTCGCGGCTGATGTCGGCCCTCATGTCGCGCGGGCGCCTCGGCGGCGAGGAAACCCCGCTGGTGTTCGTGCTCACCATGGACGATGCCGCCGCCAGCTTCGCGATGGCGCGCGAGTTGCGCGAGGCGGGCTTCCGCGCCGAAACCTATGTCGGCACCAAGCGCGTGCCCGACCAGCTCAAATATGCCGACAAGCGCGGCGCCGCCATCGCCGTCATCGAAGGGTCAGACGAACGCGCTAAAGGCGAGGTGACTCTGAAAGACCTCGCATTGGGGGCCGAAATGGCCAAGACCATCGAAAGCCGCGCCCATTGGGTGAAGGATCGCCCGGCGCAGATCACCGTGCCGCGCGCCGACCTCGTGCGCCAGGTGCGCCTGATGCTGGAGCGCGCGCCATGACCGCCTTCCCCGATTACGATGCCGCGCGCCTCGCCGCGCTGGATGAACAGGCCGCGTCCATCCTCGGCGTGTTCGGCCAGCACGGCTATGTGCGCGCCGAGCCGTCGGTGCTGCAGCCGGCGGAGATTTTTCTCGACCGTTCCGGCG
The DNA here is from genome assembly GCA_018971835.1 of Alphaproteobacteria bacterium. Taxonomy (GTDB): domain Bacteria; phylum Pseudomonadota; class Alphaproteobacteria; order Micropepsales; family Micropepsaceae; genus Rhizomicrobium. Next base: position 18,925 of record JAGWZW010000057.1, on the reverse strand, counting down.
AGGAAATCCGCCGCCGCACCTTCGCCTTCACCGATCCGGCGGGCAACGAATTGTGCCTCAGGCCCGACCTCACCATTCCGATCTGCCGCATGTATCTGGCCGGCGGGGCGGGCGTGCCGGCGCGCCTCTGCTACAACGGCCTGGTGTTCCGCCACCAGCCCGCCGAGCCGGAGCGGCCGACGCAGTTCTATCAGGCGGGCGTGGAATTGCTCGGGCTCGAAGAGCGCGCCGCCGCCGAAACCGAAATCCTTACCGTCGCGGTGCAATCCCTGCGCGCCGCCGGGCTCGACGATTTCACCGTCAAGGTCGGCGACCTCGGGCTGTTCTCCGCCTTCGTCGATGCGCTCGACATTCCGCCGCAATGGCGCGGGCGGCTGAAGCGCCACTTCTGGCGCGCCGGCTATTTCGAGGCGCTGCTGGCGCGGCTGTCGCGGGGCGCGGCCAGCGATGCGCAGCGGCTGCTGGCGCATCTGGGCACGCTGGGCGAGGCGGAGGCGCGCTCCGCCTTCGAAGGCCTGATCGACCTCACCGGCGGCCGGCCGCAGGGCGCGCGCACGCGCGAGGAGATCGTGGACCGGCTGATGGAGCAGGCAGCGGATGCCTCCGCGCTGCGCCTCGATCCCAGGCTGGCCGAGCTGGTGGGCAAGCTGCTGGCGGTGTCCGGCCCCGCTTCCGCCGCGCTCGAAGAAATCCGTACCCTGACGAAAGCGGCCGGCGTCACGCTCACCGCGCCGCTTGCGGCGATGGCGGCGCGGCTGTCCTCGCTCAAGGCGCTGGGCGTGGCGGAGAACCGCATCAGCTTCGCCGCGCGCTTCGGCCGCAACATGGAATACTACACCGGCTTCGTCTTCGAACTGTGGGCGAAGGACGCCGAAGGCCCGGTGCAGGTGGCCGGCGGCGGCCGCTACGACCTGCTGCTGGAGCACCTCGGTGCCAAGCGGCCCATTCCCGCCATCGGCTTCACCATCCGCACCGAGCGCGTGCTGGCCGCGCGCGCGGCGAAAGGGGCCTGAGATGGGCGCGCCGCTGACTCTCGCCGTTCCCTCCAAGGGCCGCCTCTACGAGCAGGTGCAGGATTACTTCGCCGATGCCGGCTTGGCGATGAAGAAGGCTGCCGGCGCGCGCGGCTACCGCGCCACGCTGGCGGGATTGCCGGATGTCGACGTGATGCTGCTCTCGGCCTCCGAGATCGCCGCGGCGCTGCTGGCGGGCGATGTGCATTTCGGCGTCACCGGCGAGGATTTGATCCGCGAGGCCTCGCCCGCCATCGAGGGCCGCGTGCATCTGGTGAAGCCGCTGGGCTTCGGCCATGCCGACGTGGTGGTGGCGGTGCCGAACGCCTGGATCGACGTCGCCACCATGGCGGATTTCGACGATGTCTGCGCCGCCTTCTATCAGCGCCATCGCCGCCGCCTGCGCATCGCCACCAAATACGTCACGCTGACGCGCAATTTCTTCGCCGCGGCGGGCATCGCGGACTACCGCATCGTCGAAAGCGCGGGCGCCACCGAAGGCGCGCCGGCGGCCGGCACCGCCGAGGCCATCGTGGACATCACCTCCACCGGCACCACGCTGGCCGCCAACGGCCTCAAGGTGCTGGAAGACGGCACCATCCTGCAAAGCCAGGCGCAGCTCGCCGCCAGCCTCGCCGGGGACTGGAACGCGGCGGCGCGCGAGGCGGCGGCCAGGCTGCTCTCGCGGCTGGCCGCGCGCGAACGCGCCAAGGTCTCGCTGGTGCTGCGCGTGCGGCTGGACGGCGATCCCGATGCCACGCTGGCCGCGGTGACGGCGGCGGTGGCGGGCTCGGTGCTGTCGCGCCCGGCGGCGGGCAATGTCGGCGGCGAATATGCGCTGCTGGTGCCGCGCGGGGCCCTGATGGAGGCGGTGGCGGTGCTGCGCGCCAAGGGCTGCGCCGAAGGCGTCACCGCGCAGGAGGTCGATTACGTGTTCGAGACCGCCGATCCGATGGTGACGGATTTCACCGCCGCCATCGGCGCCTAGAGCAATTCCAGGAAAAGTGCCCGGCGGCTTCGCCGCCTAGTCAAATGACGAGGGCGCTTCGCGCCCGGGCGGTTTTCCGTCCGGAATTGCGACAAAATAATTCTTCCTACTGCGGCGAGACCGGTCCCGCCGCGATGTCGGGATCGCCGAGATGCGCGGCCTTCCAGCGCATGGCCATCGCGATGCGGGCGTGGCCGGAGGGATGATCGTAGAAGATGTCCTCCTCCCATTTGCCGGGCTCGAGCTTCCGGTATTCGGAGAGTTTCAGCGTGACGGTGGCGAAGCCGTCAGGCTGGCGCGCGGCGTTGAGGCCGAAGATGTCGGCTTGCGCCTCGGTGGTGCGGGTGATGGTGTTCGTCACCGGCGTCATGAAGAACATGAAGATCGTGAACAGCGCCACGACTGCCGGCAGGCCGGCCGGATCGTCGATGGTGCGCACATCCCAGTTGCCGCCGAAGATGCCGGTCAGGACGCCGAAGCCCCAGTTGACAAAGGCGAAGCCCGCCAGGATCAGAAGCCCCAGCCACGTCAGCAGGATATAGACGTGGCCGAGCACGTAATGGCCCATTTCATGGCCGACCACCGCCAGGATTTCGCGGTCGTTGCAGCGCTTGAGCAGGTTGTCGGCCAGCGAGATGCGCGTGGTGCCCAGAAAGCCGGAGACATTGGCGGTGATGCGGTCGCTCTGGCGCGAGGCGTCGTATTCATAGACGTCGTTCACCGGAATGCCGTTGGCGCCGGCGAGATTCAGGATCTCGGTTTTCAGCGGGCCGGCCGGCAAGGGCTGATAATGGTTGAACAAGGGTGCAATGAAGACCGGTGCGATCAGCATGGTGAAGGCCAGGAAGGCAACGGTGACCGCGGCGCCCCACAGCCACCAAGAGTATTTGGCGGCGCGCACCACGGCGTAGATCAGCGTCACCAGTACCAGCATCATCACCAGATTGACGCCGAACCCGGTGGCGAAATCGCCGAACCACTGCAGGAAGGTCTGGTTGGAAAGGCCGTAGGCGTGTTCGCGAAAGAAGTTCTCGTACAGCGTCAGCGGGAAGGTCGCCAATGTGGTGATCGCGACGAAGCAGGCGACGTAGATCGGCACCTGCCAGAAACGCGAACGGGTGAGGTTCTGGGCGAAGTCGCGCATCGCCGCCGAGATCTTGAACCACAGCAAGAGTCCCATCACCGCCAGCGTATAAAGCGCGTCGATCAGGATCAGCCAGTAGCCGCCCTCGAAATAGGCATCGGAGCGCGCGCGCTTGGCGCCGCTCACTTGGGCGAGATAGGCGGCCGTGGCCGTGTCGGCATCGAAATGCCGCTGGTTGGTCGCGGGTGGCAATTGCTGCACGCTCACGGTCTTGGTCGGTGCGGCCAGCGGCACGCCCGGTGCCGGCGTTGGCGCCGCCGAGGCCGCCGGGATCGCGGCGAATGCAAACAAAGCCAGAACTGCGGCCAATGCCGCCCGTCGCCAGAGCCCCATCGTTCCCTCCGTTCGCCCGCCGCGGGAGCCTAGCAGGCGGTGTGAAAAGCTCAACCGCCGAGCAGTTCACGATAGAGCGCGATGGTGTCGGCGCACATGCGCTCGCGCGTGAAACATTCGCGCACGCGGGCGCGCGCCTTGGCGCCCATCGCCGCGCGGCCTTCGGGCCCCAGCGCGATGAGCCGTTCGAGCGCCCCGGCCAGTGCCGCCGAATCGGACGGCGGAATCAGCAGGCCCGAAACCTCGGCGATCACGGTTTCGCGCGCGCCGCCGTGATCGGTGGCGATCACCGGCCGGCCCATCGCGCCCGCTTCCACCGGCACGCGGCCGAAAGGCTCGGGCTTGGTCGAGGCGGAGATCACGATGTCGGCGGCGAGATAGGCCGCCGCCATGTCGCTGACATGGCCCGGTAACACCACGATCTCCTTGAGGCCCGCTTCGGTTGCGGCCTGGCGCAGTTCCGCCGCATAGGAGTCGCGGCCCTGCGGGTCGCCCGCCAGCACGGCGATCAGGGGCGGCAGCTTGCCCGCGCGCTTCAGTTGCGCCAGCGCCTCGATCAGCACGCCCTGGCCCTTCCAGCGCGTCAGCCGTCCGGGCAAGAGCACGACGACGTCGCCGTTGCTCGCGCGCCATTGCTCGCGCAGGCGGGCGATGCGCTCGGGCGCCACCGCGGCCGGATCGAAGACCTCGAAATCGACGCCGCGCGGAATCACCGTGAGGGGCGGTACGCGCCCATAATCCGCGCGGATACGCTCGGCGGTCCACTGCGAATTGGCGATTACCGCGTCGCCCCGCACCATCACGGAGTTGTACCAGCGCTTGGCGGCGTTTCCGGCGTGATAGATGCCATGATAGGTGGTGACAAACGGCACGCCCGCCAGCCGCGCGGCCAGCAACGCGCTCCAGGCCGGGGCGCGCGAGCGCGCATGGACGAGTGACACCTTCTCGCGCGCGATGAGCCTTCTCAGCCGCCAGGCATTGGCGAGGATCGTGACTGGCGATTTGCTGGCGGCGGGCAGACGGATGTGCTGGCCGCCCGCGGCCTCCACCTCCGGCACCATGCGCCCGCCTTCACTGACCACCAGCGCGCGCCAGCCTGCGGCCGTGAGCGCCGCGGTCAGGTCTACGGTGGTGCGTTCGGCGCCGCCGGTTTCGAGCTTGGGAATGATCTGCAGGATGGTGTGCGGCAAGGGCAGGCGGGGTTGCGGTTGGCCCGCGACCATCGCCGATTTCACGCCGCGCGGAAAGGGCGGGCGCGGCCTTGCTTTCGCCATGCGGCGCGGCTTTGCTGGCGCCATGCGCTATGCTCTTCTGCTTGCCGTTACGATCCTGCTGCTCGGTGCGGTTGCGGCACCGGCCGCGCCTGCGTCGCCGCTGGACAATCCGGCGCTGCCTGGCGCCACGCGTTACGACCGCTGCCTCGCGCTGGCGGAGAGCCGGCCGCGCGCGGCGCTGGCGGCGGCTGAGGCCTGGCGCGGCGGCGGCGCGGCCGCGGCGCATTGCCAGGCGGTGGCGCTGGTCGGTATCGGCCGTTACAGCGAGGCGGCGCTCAAGCTGGACGGGCTGGCCCGCGATCCGGCCATCACCGATTCGGTTCACCGTGCGGATTTGTTCGACCAGGCGGGCAATGCCTGGCTGCTGGCCCACAAATCCGGTCCGGCGCAGAGTTCGTTTTCCGAGGCGCTGCGCCTTGAGCCGGGCAATCCCGACCTGCTGGCGGACCGGGCCCGCGCCAAGGCGCTGGATGCTGACTGGACTGGCGCGGACAGCGATCTCTCCGCCGCGCTGACGCGCGATCCCAGGCGGCCGGATCTGCTGGTGCTGAGGGCCAGCGCCCGCCGCGCGCTACACCGGCTCAAGGAGGCGCTGGCGGATGTTGAGGCGGCGCTGCGCCTCAAACCCAACGACGCCGAAGCCTTGGTCGAGCGCGGCGCGCTGAAATTCGATGCAGGCGACAAAGAGGGCGCCGTGGCGGACTGGCAGAAGACGATTGCATTGGCACCCGGCAGCGACGCCGCGCGTTCGGCGCGCGAGCACCTGGCGCAACTCGGCGTCAACGGGGTGGCGAAATAGCCGCATCCCATTCGGCCAGCACGGCGGCATCGGCTTCGTCTGGCGCATGTGCCGCGGCCAAGGCGGCGAGGCGCGCCGGTTCCAGTTTCGACATCGCCCACACTGCCATTGCCCGTACCAGCGGTGAAGCGTCGTCGAGCAACGCTTCGGCCGTGGCGGCCATCTTCGCCTGGCCTGTGTTGCCCCCCGAATTTCCAATGGCGATCAGCACATTCCGCACGAAGCGGTCGCGCCCGGTGCGCTTGACGGGCGAGGCGCGGAACAGGGCGCGGAACGCGGCGTCGTCCAGCTTCGCCAGCTCCTCCAGCGATGGCGCTTCGAGTTCGGCGCGGGCCTGGAACTTCGCTTCGTGGCTCACGCTGGCAAACTTGTTCCAGGGACAGACGGCGAGGCAATCGTCGCAGCCGTAGATGCGGTCGCCGATGGCCTCGCGGAATTCGCGCGGGATGTGATCCTTGTGCTCGATGGTGAGGTAGGAGATGCAGCGCCGCGCGTCGATCTTGTACGGCGCGGTGAAGGCGCGCGTCGGGCAGGCCTCGAGGCAGCGCGTGCAGCCGCCGCAATGATCGGTTTCCGGCGTATCGGCTTCAAGCTCCAGCGTGGTGAAAATCGAAGCCAGGAACAGCCATGAGCCGAACTCGCGCGACACCAGGTTGGTGTGCTTGCCCTGCCAGCCCAGCCCCGCCGCCTGCGCCAGCGGCTTTTCCATCACTGGCGCGGTATCGACGAACACCTTCACGTCGCCGCCGAATTCCGCAACCACGAAGCGCGCCAGCCGCTTCAGCTTCTTCTTGAGCACGTCGTGGTAGTCGTCGCCGCGCGCATAGACGGAGATCGCGCCGGCCCCGCGCGCACGGTCCGCCAGCGGATCGCGTGCCGGCCCGTAATTGGCGCCGAGCACGATCACGCTTTTGGCGTCCGGCCACAGCACCTTGGGATCGCCGCGCCGCGCTTCGTGTTCCGCCATCCAGGCCATCGCGCCGTGGCGGCCTTCTGCGAGGTACTGGCTCAGGTCTGCGCGCGCGCGCTCCGGCAATGCGGTGCGGGCGAAGCGCACGGCATCGAAGCCTTCCTGAAGCGCCTGCGCGCGGATCGCGGCGCGCGGATCAGTCGTCGAGCTGGCCATAATGGGAGACCGGCGGCTGGCCCGGCACGCGGTCGGAGAGCAGCGCGCGGAAGGAGGGGCGCGACTTCATGCGCAGATACCATTCGGCGGCGGAGGAAAAATCTTTCCACGGCACTTCGCCGAAATAGTCCAGTGCGGAGAGATGCGCGGCCACCGCCAGATCGCCCAAGGTACAATCGCGCGCCGCCAGATAGCCGTGGAGATCGGCGGTTTCGCCCAGCATCTTCAGGGCCGGCCGCAGCGCCTCGCGTCCCTGGCGGACGGTTTCCATGCTGGGGGCATGGCTGCCCGGCGCTCCGGTGACGCGCTGCGCGGCCTTTTCGAATACGATCTTGCGCGTCACGCTCTCGTAGAGCGGGCCCATCGCCCAATCCAGCAGGCGCAGGGCCTCGGCGCGGGGCTGCGGATCCTCCGGTACCATCGGATTGTCCTCATAGCTGCCTTCGAGGTGATCGACGATCGCCCAGACCCCGGTGCAGCGCGTGCCGTCGGCGTCCTCGAACACAGGCAGGTGGGCGTGCGGATCTTCGGGTGTGACGGAATCGTAGGCAAGCCGCTTTTCGCCCAGCAGGAGGCGGACGAAGCGCGAAGGCGGCGAGAGCAGCAGGTGGGTCAAACGGCGCATGGCCCGAAACTAGAGGATCGTGGCGCTGCGTCCTAGTGCGTTTTCCGCCGCCGCCGCTCCGTCTCCCGCCGCACGCAGGAATCGAGCCCGTCGCGCGTCACCCATGCCATGTGGGCGAGCAGCGTGCCGGTGCGCGCGCTCACATAGGGGCCGGGCCTTGCGGCGCTCCATTTGCCGGGGTCGGGCAGCACGGCGGCCAGCCGCGCCGCCTGCTCGGCAGAAAGGGCCGCGGCGGATTTGTGGAAATAGGCCTGGGCCGCCGCCTCGGCGCCGTAATTGCCGTGACCCCAATCGACCAGGTTGAGATAGGCGGTCAGGATGCGCTGCTTGGGCCAGAGGAACTCCAGCAGCACCGTGAGGTAGGCCTCCACGCCCTTGCGCACCCAGCTACGGACCGGCAGCAGGAAGATGGTACGCGCGGCTTGCTGGCTGATGGTGCTGGCGCCGCGCAGCCGGGCGCCGCGCTCATGCGCCGCCACGGCCTTGTCGATGGACTGCCAGTCGAAGCCGTGATGAAAGCAGAACCGCTCGTCCTCCGCGGCGATCACGGCGCGGCCGAGCGCGGGGGCGATGTCGTCGCCCACCCAGATGTTGTGTACGGGATCGCCCAGCAGCATCGTGCCCAGCATCTGGAACGTCACCGGAATGGGCACGAAGCGGAACAGCAGGATCAGCAAAATCGGAATGGGCACGGCGAAGGCGAAGATCACCGTGAGCGCGCGCATCGCCCAGCCCAGGCCGACGAACCTGTTCCACCATTCGCGCATCAAAGCCGGACGCGGTGCAATCGCAGGGCGTTGGAGATCACGGACACCGAACTCAAGCTCATGGCTGCGGCCGCAATCATAGGCGAAAGCAGCCAGCCCGTGAATGGGTAGAGCACCCCTGCGGCTACCGGGATGCCCAGCGCATTGTAGAGGAAGGCGAAGAACAGGTTCTGCTTCATGTTGGCGACCGCAGCCCGCGCCAGCCGCCGGGCGCGTAGCAGCGCCGCGAGGTCGCCGTTGAGCAGCGTCAGTCCGGCGGTTTCGATGGCCGCGTCGGCACCCGTGCCCATTGCCAGCGACACGTCGGCGGCGGCCAGCGCCGGGGCGTCGTTGACCCCGTCCCCCGCCATTGCGACCACGCGCCCTTCGGCTTTGAGCTTGGCCACCAGGTCCGCCTTGCTTTGCGGGGTCATGTTCGCAGCGATGTGTTCGAGCCCTGCCTCTGCCGCCACGGCGCGAGCGGTGGCCTCTGCATCGCCGGTGGCCATTGTGATATCGAGCCCATCCTCGCTGAGCGCGGCAAGAAGCGCGCGGGCGTGCAGTTTCAGCGGATCCTTCGCCGCTACCAGCCCGGTTAGCCGGTCGCCTTTGGCCACGAACATCACGGTTGCGCCGTCGCTGCGCAGCCTTTCCGCACTGTCCGTCAAGGGCGCGGGATCGATCCCGGCCCCGCGCAGCAACTCGGGCTGGCCGATCAGCACGGGCACGCCCGCGATCATGCCTTTCAGCCCCTTGCCGGTGACGCTTTCGAATTTCTCCACCGCGGGAACGGCGAGCCCGCGGTCCTTCGCTGCCGCCTCGATGGCGTGGGCGAGGGGATGGGCGCTGCCCGATTCCAGCGCCGCCGCGACGGCGAGCACGTCGTCCTCGATCGTGCCGGCGAAGGTCTTCACCGCCACGACCCTGGGCTTGCCCTCCGTCACGGTGCCGGTCTTGTCGATGACGAGGCGGTTGGCGGCGGCGAGCCGTTCGAGCGACTGCGCGTTGCGCACCAGCACGCCGCCCTGCGCGCCCCGGCCCACGGCCACCATCACCGAGACCGGCGTGGCCAGGCCGAGCGCGCAAGGGCAGGCGATGATGAGTACCGACACCGCCGCGATCAGCGCATAGTTGAAGCGCGGCTCCGGCCCGAAGGCATACCAGGCGGCGAAGGCGCCCAGCGCGCACAGCACCACGGCGGGCACGAACCAGGCCGAGACGGCATCGGCCAGCGCCTGCGTGGGCGCGCGGCTTCGCTGCGCCTCGGCCACCAGGGCCGCGATCTTGGAGAGCATGGTGTCGGCGCCGATGCGCTCGGCCGTCATGGTGAGGACGCCCTGGCCGTTCACGGTGCCGCCGGTCACCTTCGCGCCGGAGGATTTTTCTACCGGCATGGCTTCGCCGGTGAGCATGGACTCGTCCACCGCGCTTTGGCCTTCGAGCACGGCGCCGTCGGTGGGGATGGCTTCGCCCGGGCGTACGATCAGCACATCGCCCACGCGCACCTGTTCGAGCGGAATGTCCTCGGTGCCGCCGGCCGTCTTGCGCCGCACGGTCTTGGGCGACAGATCGAGCAGGGCGCGGATCGCCGAGCCGGTGCGGGCGCGGGCGCGCAGTTCGAGCAACTGCCCCACCAGCACCAGCGTGACGATCACCGCCGCGGCCTCGAAATAGACCGGCGGTGTGCCCGCTGCGCCATGAAAGGCGGACGGCACGATGCCGGGAAACAGCAGCGCCACCACGCTATAGCCGAAGGCCACGCCCACGCCGGTGCCGATCAGGGTGAACATGTTGGCATGGCCGGTCACTGCGCCCTTCCAGCCGCGGGCGAAGAAGGGAGCGGCCACCCACAGCACCACCGGCGCGGCCAGCGCGAACTCGATCCATTCGCGGAGCAGCGGCGCGACCACGCGATCGAGCAGGCCCATGTCGCCCAGCATGGCCAGCGCAAAGACCGGCACGCTCAGGCCCAGCGAAATCCAGAAGCGCCGCCGCATGTCGCGGTATTCGGAATCGTCCTGTTCGGCAAAGGGATCGAGCGGCTCCAGCGCCATGCCGCAGATCGGGCAGGCGCCCGGCCCCACCTGCCGCACTTCCGGGTCCATCGGGCAGGTGTAGATGGCGTCTTTCGGTCCCTCCGGCGCCGGCGTTTCGGCGGGGTGCAGATATTTTTCGGGCTCGGCCTCGAACTTCACCTTGCACTTGGGATTGCAGAAGAAAATCTCCGCGCCCTCGTGGCGCGTGACATTGCCCTTCTCGCGCGCCCTGGCGGGATCGACCTTCATGCCGCAGACCGGATCGGTGGGCTTGGCCGCTTCGAGATATTTTTCCGGCTCCGCCTCGAACTTGGCTTTGCACTTCGGGTTGCAGAAGAAATATTCCGTACCCTGATGATCCGTGACATTGCCCTTGGCCCGCGCGGCCTCGGGCGCCACGCTCATGCCGCAGACCGGGTCGCGGACTTTTTCGGAAGGGGCGGGGGCCTCGGCCATGCCGGAATGCTGGGTGTGATCCATGCGGCCGAACATACCCCTATAGGGTATATCCGGCAAGCAAAGCGGCACGTCTACTCCGCCGGAATCTTCTGCGCTTCGTCGCTCAGCGGATATGCCAGCCGCTCGAGCATCTCCTTGGGCACCACCTGCCAGAACTTGCCGGTTTCCAGATCCCACTGCGTCAGCAGCTCCTGACCGAAGGCCGAGCCCGTCTCGGCGCAATGCTCCTCGATCATCGCCTTCAGCACGCCCTGCCAGTGCGCCGTCTCGATGCGCTGCCAGACGACGCTGTCGGAATTGACGTGATGTTCGAAGAGCCCGTCGGCGTCGTAGACGAAGGCCATGCCGCCGGTCATGCCGGCGCCGAAATTGTCGCCCACCGTGCCCAGGATCGCCACCGTGCCGCCGGTCATGTATTCGCAGCCGTTGGAGCCGCAGCCTTCCACCACCGTCAGCGCGCCGGAATTGCGCACGGCGAAGCGCTCGCCCGCCTGGCCCGAAGCGAACAGTTTGCCCGCCGTGGCGCCGTAGAGCACCGTGTTGCCGATGATGGTGTTGTCCCGCGCCACGAAGCCGGCCGAGGTCATCGGCCGGATGGCGATGGTGGCGCCCGAAAGCCCCTTGCCGACATAGTCGTTGGAGTCGCCAAAGACCTCGAAGCGGATACCTTGCACCGCGAAGGCGCCGAGCGACTGGCCGCAGGAGCCGCGCAGGCGCAGCGTCAGGTGGCCCGGCGGCAGGCCGGTCATGCCCCACTTCCTCACGATGCGCGAGGACATGCGCGCGCCGATGGAGCGCATGGTGTTGCGGACGTTGTAGGTGAGCTGCATTTTCTCACCGTCGCGCAGCAGCGGCTGGGCATCTTTTTCGATCTGCGCGTCCAGCGTGTCGGGCACTTCGTTGCGGCCTTTCTGCGTGGAATAGCGCGCATAGTTGCCCGGGTCAGCCTGCACCAGCAGCGGGTTGAGGTCGAGGTCGTCCAGTTCCTCCGCACCGCGGCTCATCTGGTAGAGCAGGTCGGTGCGGCCGATGACCTCCTCCAGCTTGCGGAAGCCGAGGCCCGCCAGAATCTCGCGCACTTCTTCGGCAATGAAACTGAAGAGGTTGACCACCTTCTCCGCCGAGCCGGTGAACTTGGCGCGCAGCTCCTCCTTCTGCGTGCAGACGCCGACGGGGCAGGTGTTGGAGTGGCACTGGCGCACCATGATGCAGCCCATCGCGATCAGCGCGGCGGTGCCGATGCCGAATTCTTCCGCGCCCATCATCGCAGCCATCACGATGTCGCGGCCGGTGCGCAGCCCGCCGTCGGTGCGCAGCACCACGCGATGGCGCAGATTGTTGAGGGTGAGGATCTGGTTGGCCTCGGTCAGCCCCATCTCCCACGGCACGCCGGCATATTTGATCGAGCTTTGCGGGCTGGCGCCGGTGCCGCCATTGTGACCGGAGATCAGGATGACGTCGGCCTTCGCCTTGGCCACGCCCGCGGCGATGGTGCCGATGCCGGTGGCCGCCACCAGCTTCACGCACACCCGCGCCTCGGGATTGATCTGCTTGAGATCGTAGATGAGCTGCGCCAGATCCTCGATGGAATAGATGTCGTGGTGCGGCGGCGGCGAGATCAGCGTCACGCCCGGCGTCGAATGGCGCAGGCGCGCGATCATCTCGGTGACCTTGAAGCCGGGAAGCTGGCCACCTTCGCCGGGCTTGGCGCCCTGGGCCACCTTGATTTCCAGTTCGCGGCACTGGTTGAGGTATTCCGCCGTCACGCCGAAGCGGCCGCTCGCCACCTGCTTGATGGCGGAGTTGGGGTTGTCGCCATTGGGCTTGGGGCGGAAGCGCGCCGGGTCTTCGCCGCCTTCGCCGGAATCCGACTTGGCGCCGATGCGATTCATGGCGATGTTGAGGACTTCGTGCGCCTCGGGCGAGAGCGCGCCCAGGCTCATGCCCGGTGTGATGAAGCGCTTGCGGATTTCGGTGGTGGATTCCACTTCCTCCAGCGGCACCGGATCGCCGCCCGGCTTGAGCGCCATCAGATGACGCAACGAAACCGGCGGCAGCGCCCACACGCCCTCGGAATATTTCTTGTAGGTGCCGAACGAGTCGGTCGACACCGCCGTCTGCAGCAGATGGATCAGCGTGGCACCGTGGCCGTGCGTCTCTCCGCCCGTGCGCGCCTTGTAGAAGCCGCCGATCGGCAGCGCGATCACGTCCTCGTCGAAGGCGCGGGCGTGCTGGCGCGCGACCTTGGCGGCGATGCCCGAAAGGCCGATGCCGGAGATGCGGCTGGGCATCCCGGGGAAGATGTCGGCCACCATCGAACGCGACAAGCCCACGGCCTCGAAATTGTAGGCGCCGCGATAGGAGGCGATCACGGAGATGCCCATCTTGGAGATGATCTTGAGCAGGCCGGCGCTCACCGCATCGAGATAGCGCTTGACGCACTGGCCGAGCGACAGATTGCCGAAGAGACCGCGGGCGTGGCGGTCGGCGATGCAGTCCTGCGCCAGATAGGCGTTGACCGTGGTGGCGCCCACGCCGATCAGCACCGCGAAGTAATGCGTATCCAGGCATTCGGCCGAGCGCACGTTGATCGACGTGTAGCTCCTGAGGCCCTTGCGCAGCAGGTGCGAATGCACTGCGCCGGTGGCGAGAATCATCGGCACGGCCGCGCGGGCGGGGCCGATCTTCTCGTCGGTCAGGATGAGGTGGTTGTAGCCCTGGCGCACGGCGTCCTCGGCTTCGGCCCGCAGCCGCGCGATGGCGTCGCGCAGGACGTTGTCCGCGGGTTTGCCGTCGCCGCTGTCGAAGGTGCAGTCGATCTCGTAGAAATTGCCTTCGAGATGCTCCTTCATGCGCTGGAACATGCCGGTGGAGATCACCGGGCTTTCCAGCACGAAGACCTCGGTCTGCTTCTCGTCCTGCGCCAGCACGTTGCCGAGGTTGCGGAAGCGGGTCTTCAGGCTCATCACCCGCTCTTCGCGCAAGGGATCGATCGGCGGATTGGTGACCTGGCTGAAGTTCTGCCGGAAGTAGTGCGACAGCGGCCGGTACTTGTCCGACAGCACGGCGAGCGGCGTATCGTCGCCCATCGAGCCGATGGGCTCCTTGCCGTCATCCACCATCGGATGGAGGATGACCTCGAGGTCTTCCAGCGTGAAACCGGCTGCGGTCTGGCGGCGGCGCAGTTCGTCCTTGTCGAACAGCAGCGGTTCAGGCCCCGGTCCGATGATCGCATCGAGGTCGACCATCTTCTTGGTCCATTCCTGATAGGGGTATTCGCCGGCGAGGCGGTCCTTGATGGCGCGGTCCTCGTAGAATTTGCCTTCGGCCAGATCGATGGCGATCATCTGGCCGGGGCCGACGCGGCCCTTACGCACGATGCGCGTTTCGTCGAGCACCACCATGCCGGTTTCGGAACCGACGCAGACCAGGCCGTCCTCGGTCACGGCATAGCGCTGCGGCCTGAGGCCGTTGCGATCCATTGCCGCGATGATCCAGCGCCCGTCGGTGGCGGCCAGCGCGGCCGGCCCGTCCCACGGCTCCATCACCGCGTTGGCGTAGGCATACATGGCGCGGTGCGATTCCGGCATGGTCGAGGCCTTCTTCGACCAGGCTTCCGGCATCAGCAGCGTCTTGGCCAGCGGCGCGGTGCGCCCGGCGCGCGCCAGCGTCTCGAACACGGCATCGAGTGCCGCGGAGTCCGAGCCGCCCGGCTGGATGATCGGCTTGATGTCGTCGCCATGCTCGCCGAAGAGCTGGGACGCCATCTTGAACTCGTGATTCTTCATCCAGTTGACGTTGCCCTTGAGCGTATTGATCTCGCCGTTGTGGGCGAGCATGCGAAAGGGCTGCGCCAGCCGCCAGGTGGGGAAGGTGTTGGTCGAATAGCGCTGATGAAAGATGGCGAAGGCCGAGACGAAGCGCTCGTCCTTCAGGTCGGGATAGAAGTTGGAAAGCTGCTCGGCCAGGAACATGCCCTTGTAGATCAGCGAGCGGGCGCTGAACGAGCAGATGTAGAAATCCTGGATCGCTGCTTCGCGCACGCGCTTCTCGATGCGGCGGCGGCAGAGATAGAGTTGGCGTTCCAGCTCCTCCATATTTTCCGCCTCGCCCACGTCGAACATGACCTGTTCGATTTCCGGCCGCGTGGCGTTGGCTTTCTCGCCGATGATGGAGATGTCCACCGGCACCTGGCGCCAGCCATAGAGATAGAAGCCGAAGCGCAGGATCTCGGATTCGACGATGGTGCGGCAGGTCTCCTGCGCGTTGTAATCGGTGCGCGGCAGGAAGACCTGGCCCACGGCGATGCGGCCGGAGCGCAGCTTGTGCCCGGTGTGCGCCACGGCGGCGCGGAAGAAGTCCTGGGGCACCTGCAGGTGGATGCCCGCGCCGTCGCCGGTCTTGCCGTCGGCGTCCACGGCGCCGCGGTGCCACACGGCCTTGAGCGCCTCGATGGCCCGCGTCACCACTTCGCGGCGCGGCTGTCCGTCGATGGCGGCGATCAGGCCGACGCCGCAGGCGTCATGCTCCTGTTCGGGCGAATAGGCATGGGCGTCTTCCAGCTTCTGCGCATTGGCGGCGAAGCGGGCGATTTCGGCGTGGGCGCGGTTCATGGTTTCGTCATTCATTAGGATCACTCCGCCGCTTCGCGGTTTGCGGCCGATGCCTGGGCTTCAAGATAGCTGTGGACGCTCTTGGCGATGTCGCGGCCATCTTTGATCGCCCACACCACCAGCGAGGCGCCTCGCACGATATCGCCGCCGGCGAAAACGCCGTCGAGATTGGTCATCTGCGTGGCGGGGTCGATGCGCAGCGTGCCCCAGCGCGTGGTGCCGAGGTCCGGTGCCTGAAAATGCGTGGGCAGGTCTTCGGGATCGAAGCCCAGCGCCTTGATCGCCAGGTCGGCTCTCAGCGTGAAGTCCGAACCCTTGATCTCCTCCGGTGCCTTGCGGCCCGAAGCATCGGCCAATCCCAGGCGCTGGCGCGCGATGCGCACGGCTTCCACGTTTTCCTGCCCGAGAAAGGCCTTCGGCAGAGTGAGCCAGTCGAAAGTGACGCCTTCCTCTTCAGCGTTGGTGACTTCGCGCAGGCTGCCCGGCATGTTGTCGCGATCGCGGCGGTAGACGCAGGTGACCGAGGCTGCGCCCTGACGCAGCGCGGTGCGCACACAGTCCATCGCCGTGTCGCCACCGCCGATCACGGCGACGTGCTTGTCCTTGGCGTCCAGCATGCCGGATTCGAATTCGGGCACCGAGTCGCCGAGGCCGACCCGGTTGGAGGCGATGAGGTAGTCGAGCGCCGGCACGATGCTGCCCAGATTGTCGCCGGGAACGGCAATTTCCCGCGCGCGATAAACGCCGGTGGCGACGACCACGGCGTCATGCTGCGCGCGCAACTGATCAAGCGTGGCGTCGCGGCCCACTTCGAAGCCGAGCTTGAACACGATGCCGCCATCCGCCAGCCGCTTGACGCGGCGGGCCACCACGTCCTTCTCCAGCTTGAAGTTCGGGATGCCATAGACGAGCAGGCCGCCGGCGCGGTCATGGCGGTCATAGACCGTCACCTGATAGCCCTTGCGGCGCAGTTCTTCGGCGGCGGCAAGGCCGGCCGGCCCCGCGCCGATGATGCCGACCGATTGCGCCCGCGCCCGGCGGGGCGTGAGCGGCTTCACCCAGCCGCGCTCCCAGGCCGTGTCGGTGATGTATTTCTCGATGGCGCCGATGGTCACGGTGCCGTGGCCGGCGGCCTCGATGACGCAGCTACCTTCGCACAGCCGGTCCTGCGGGCAGATGCGGCCGCAGATTTCCGGCATGTTGTTGGTGGCCTGGCTGACGGCATAGGCCTCGTCCAGCCGGCCCTCGGCGGTGAGCTTCAGCCAGTCCGGAATATTGTTATGGAGCGGGCAGTGGACCTGGCAGAAGGGCACGCCGCACTGCGAGCAGCGCGAGGCCTGGGCGGCGGCCTTCTCGGCGGCGAATTCCGCGTAGATTTCATCGAAGTCACGGGCGCGCGTCTCGGCCGGACGCTTCGGAGGCGTCTCGCGACCCAAGGTGACAAAGCGCAACATTCTTTCGGCCATGACTGGTCCGCCGCCATTCTGTTTCGGTAGATGATCTGAATAGTCTGTAATGTCACAGAATGCCAGCCTAAAATTGGATATAGGTCAGTTTAGCTGACTGTAAACTGGTGCGGCACAAGCGCCGCCTGCATCCCGCCCACCAACCGGCCGGCAATATAGGTCAGTATATTTGACACATTAGCGCTATGTGGCTGTTTTCACAAGGCCATGCTAGCTCTTTGACGACCGGCACGATTCGAGGGACATCCATGCACGACATCATCAACGCGATCCTGCTCGGGATCGTCGAGGGCTTCACGGAGTTCCTGCCGGTGTCGTCCACCGCCCATCTGCTGGTGTCCGAGCGGCTGCTGGGCCTCGGCGGCGATGGCTGGGAGGCCTTCACCATCGTCATCCAGTTCGGCGCGATCCTGTCGGTGGTGGCGGTCTATTGGCGCAAGCTGTGGGACGTGATCGTGGGCCTGCCCTCCGATCCCAAGGCGCAGCTGTTCGCCGGCGGCGTGGTCGTGGCCTTCCTGCCATCGGCGGTGCTGGGCGTGGCGCTCATCAAGGTCATCAACACCTACCTGCTCGATCCGGCCATCGCCATGCCGGTGATCGCGACCTCGTGGATCGTCGGCGGCCTCATCATCCTGATCTTCGAACATATTGCGCCCAAGCCACGCTGCCTCGACGCCGACCGCCTGCCGCTGATGAAGTGTCTGCAGATCGGCTTCTGCCAGTGCCTGGCGCTGCTGCCCGGTGTGTCGCGCTCGGGCGCCACCATCCTCGGCGGCGAGCTGCTCGGGGTGGAGCGCAAGGCGGCGACGGAGTTCACCTTCTATCTCGCCGTGCCGACCATGCTGGGCGCCACGGTGTTCGAGCTTTACAAGAAGTGGCACTTCCTGAACGCCTCCGACGAGAAGCTGATCGCCATCGGCTTCGTGGTGTCGTTCCTGGTGGCGCTGGTGGTGGTGAAGACGCTGATCGCCTTCATCGGCCGCTACGGGCTGAAGCCCTTCGGCTGGTATCGCATCGCCACCGGCCTCGCCCTGATCGGCTTCCTGCTGTGGGGCTGAAGCGCCGGACTTTCCGATTGAATCGCTTTGCTGCCGTCACGGCCGGGCTTGAGGCGGTCAACCGGGTGACGGACCACCGGCTACGGCACGCCAGAAGCGGTCATCGGCGCGCGAGAGTCTGAAAGCTCTCGTGTGAACAGATTGCTGTATTCTGTTCACTGGAGAATATCAGATGCCACCCTTTGGTGAACTCTGAGGGCGCCTTCGATGCTCGACTAAGTTTCAATCGCGGAGTGAATTACGCGCCGAATTTCGTCATCGGTCAGACTGTCGATATAGCTCAGCACGTCAGAGAAAAATCTTTCTGCAAACGTTATTACATCCGCTTTATAGGAGCCTTCTGCTTCGAAGGCTGCGCGAATGCCGTACAGCCGGTCTGACGAACTGGGATGCGATCCGGGCCTCTCCCGGAAATTGATCTGGTCACCGCCTCTTCCGCGAAGCCGAGCACCAGCTTCCTCCACAAACGACATGTACAGAAAGAGCAGGATGACTGCCTCGTATTTCTCCCCGAAGTCGGCATATGTTGCGCGAATGTTGTTTACCGCTAAGGTATCGGCCGAGAATTCGAATTGGTGACGAATGGAGGTTTCGTCCTCTCCTGCAAGGAGTCGCTCCTTCAGGCGGCGCCCGTGATCGCTACCAACATGAATGAGTTCATGGGCGACGATAAAATCTAATTGATCGGCAGTCAGCCTGTGCGCTCGAATGTGTTCATTCTGATCGAATATCAAATTCAAAGAATGCATCTTATCGAGGGGCACTCTGGACCAGAAATGAAATACGATGGGTAGCGATGCTTTGAAAGCTCGTTCCATTCGACGAGAGCCTGCCAACTCCTGAGTGTGAAAGTAACTCAGAAGAAACCGGTTTAAATGCTTTAGTATGGGTTCAAGCGCGTAGTTCAATCCGATTAGAGCATTTCGTCCCCATACA
Source organism: Alphaproteobacteria bacterium (assembly GCA_018971835.1). Classification (GTDB taxonomy): domain Bacteria; phylum Pseudomonadota; class Alphaproteobacteria; order Micropepsales; family Micropepsaceae; genus Rhizomicrobium. Next base: position 309 of record JAGWZW010000057.1, on the reverse strand, counting down.
AAGCTTGTTGCATTGAACGCAGGTCGCTTAATAAGCGCCACAGCAATGTGATCGATTCCGCTACGTTGAAGTGCATCATCAGAGATATCTGTCATGACGCGCAAAAATGCCAGCCTTCCCCAATAGGGGAGGTGAGCATCAACGTCTTGGAGTTTTGTGCTCAGGCTTCCTGAGTGTCCGTCCGGGGACTTTGTGAATCGGACGAATCGGTTGGTGCGACGATGGGCTTGAAGGTCTGGAATCTATTGTGATTCCTTATGGGGCACCGATTCGTTTTGGAGGTGCCCCATGTGGACGGCCAAAAATCGC
>JAGWZW010000143.1 GCA_018971835.1 Alphaproteobacteria bacterium | reverse complement strand
CATCACTACCACGACGAACTCCGCCGAGGTGATGTTCGATCTGGTGCGCAAAAGCAATTATCTGGCCAGCATTCCCTCGTCGCTGCTGCCCAATGCGCTCGGCATGGGGCTGGCCAAGTTGCCGGTGAAAGGCGCGCTGTGGCAGGCGAGCCTTGGCATCGCCTATCGCAAGAGCGCGCATCTCTCCGCCCCGCTGAGCGCCTTCATCAACGCCTGCCGCAAGATCCATTTGCCGGCGGCGTGATCACCTGAGGCCGAGCAGCGCGCGCGCCTCGTTCGAGGTGGCCGGCTCGGTGCCGAATTCCTTGAGGATGCCGCGGATGTGGGACACCATCGCGGCGTTGGAGGGCGTCAGCTCGCCCTTCTTCAGGTGCACCGTGTCCTCCATGCCCACGCGGATATGCCCGCCCAGTAGCCAGGACTGCATGGCCATCGCGAAATGGGCGCGGCCGATGCCGAAGCCGGTCCAGAAAGCGCCGGGCGGCAGCATCGAGCGACCGAAGAACATCGTCTCCGGCGAGGCGTCGAAGCCGTATTTCACGCCCAGCACCAGCGAGTACATGCCCGGGCCTTCCAGCTCGCCGCTGCGGATCAGGTCGCGCGCCAGGTGGACGTCGCCGCTGTCGAACAGCTCGATCTCCGGCTTGGCGCCGGCGGCGCGGATCATGCGCGCCATCTGCGTGACGTGCTTGGGCGTGTTGACCACGATGTCCTTGCCGGAATTCATGGTGTTGAGGTCGAGCGTGGCGATTTCGGGCTTGAGCACCTCGATCTGGCGCACGCGGTTTTCCGGCAGGGTCAGTGTGGTGCCCGGCGCGGCGACCCGGGGGTCTTCATCGCTCACGCAGAAGCGGCAGCCCGGGCCGGTGGTGATGTTGAGGATGAGGTTCTTGTTGCGGGCGCGGATACGCTCCACCGCGTCGCGATAATACTCCAGCTCCATCGAGGGCTTGCCGGTGTTGGGATCGCGCACATGAATATGGGCGATGGCCGCGCCTTCTTCCGCCGCGGCGAGCGCGGATTCGGCGATCTCTTCCGGCGTGATCGGAAGGGCCGGATTCTGGTCCCGCGTGGTGAAATTGCCGGTGATGGCACAGGTGATGACAACTCGTGACTGCATGGCGCGAACTCCGGCAAAGGCAGCAAAGACTGCCGCCACGCCCGGCCGCCCGTCCAATGCCTATAGCAGCCGGACCTATGAATTCAAGTTATCGCCCGCCCCGGCTCAGCCAACCAGTGTGGCCTCGGTCTTGGCCTTCACTTCGTCCGCGGACACGCCGGGCGCCAGCTCGGTGATACGAAGCCCGCCCTCCACCACGTCGAACACGCCCAGCCCGGTGATGACGCGCTGGACGCAGTGCACGCCCGTCAGCGGCAGGGTGCAGCGCTTGAGCAGCTTGGAGTTCCCGGCCTTGTCGGTGTGGTCCATCGTCACCACGCAGCGCTTGACGCCGGCGACGAGGTCCATCGCCCCGCCCATGCCCTTCACGAGCTTGCCCGGCACCATCCAGTTAGCGAGGTCGCCATGCTCGGAGACTTCCATCGCCCCCAGGATGGAGAGGTCGATATGCCCGCCGCGGATCATGGCGAAGCTGTCCGCCGAGGAGAAGAACGAGGTCTGCGGCAGCGCCGTCACCGTCTGCTTGCCGGCGTTGATGAGATCGGCGTCCACTTCGCTGTCGAGCGGGAACGGGCCCATGCCCAGCATACCGTTCTCCGACTGCAGCGTGACGTGCATGCCGGCGGGGATGTAGTTCGACACCAGCGTGGGGATGCCGATGCCGAGATTGACGTAGAAGCCGTCGCGCAGTTCCTGCGCGGCGCGTTTGGCCATGTCGTCGCGTGTCCAGGGCATGATCAGGCCTCCCGCACGGTGCGCTTCTCGATGCGCTTTTCGTAATGTTTTCCCTGGATGATGCGCGACACATAGATGCCCGGCGTGTGGATGTGGTCGGGATCGAGGCTGCCCACCGGCACCAGTTCCTCCACCTCGGCCACCGTCACCTTGCCGGCGGTCGCCATCATCGGATTGAAGTTGCGCGCCGTCATCCGGTAGACGAGGTTACCCTCGGCATCGCCCTTCCAGGCCTTGACCAGCGAGACGTCGGCGATGAGGCCAGTTTCGAGGATGTAGGTTTCCCCATTAAAGACCTTCTCTTCCTTGCCCTCGGCGATCATCGTGCCCACGCCGGTCTTGGTGTAGAAGCCGGGAATACCCGCGCCGCCGGCACGGATGCGCTCGGCCAGCGTGCCTTGCGGATTGAACTCCAGCTCCAGCTCGCCGGCGAGATACTGCTTCTCGAAGGTGGCGTTTTCGCCCACGTAGGACGACACCATCTTCCGGATCTGGCGGGTCTGTAGCAGCAGACCGAGGCCGGCATCGTCCACGCCCGCATTGTTGGAAATGGCAGTGATCCCCTTCGTGCCGGAATCGCGCAGGGCCAGGATCAGGTTTTCCGGTATGCCGCAAAGCCCGAAGCCGCCCGACATCACCGTCATCCCGTCGAACAACAGCCCGTCCAGCGCGGCTTTCGCGTCGCCATAGACTTTCTGCATCCCTTCGCGCCTCCGCCGTTCCTTTGTTTGCGGCGTGCTAGTCCCGCACGCGCGCCGCGTCAAGGTTGCACCCGACGCCCGGCCGCTTCTATAGCCGGAAAGTGGCGCCCGGGCGCCCGGTCCAATTGCCGCGCGGGCTTACCTGCGCACCACCTTGTCGAAATCGATGCCCATGTCGTCGAACATCTTGATGGCGGTAGCACGGCCAGCGCCGAACACGCCGCCACCCGGGTGCATGAAAGGGCCGACCAGATAGAGCCCCTCCACGCCCGGCACCGACAGCCGGCCGAGGTCCGGCGTCGGGCGGTGCGCCACGGTTTGATACATGAACGGCGCGGCGCCGTGCATATCCCCATTGACGAAGCTGTTGGGCGAGCTGCGCTCCATGTCGAGCGGCGACCAGCTGGTGCGGGCGATGATGTTGTCATCCGTCAGGCTGGGCGTGAAGCGGCGATAGGTTTCGAGATTCTTCGCCGCCACTTCATCCTTGATCTCGTCCCAGCGCGACGGCCCGCCATCGGCCAGATTATAGGGTGACATGGTGATGGCGTGGAAAATACCTGCGCCGGCCGGCGCGCGCGTGGGATCGGCATGGGTTTCGTCGCCGCCGCCGGTAAGCGGCGCGGCCGGCAGGCGGCCGCGGCGCAGACTGTCGAAGGAATCAAGCAGTTCCGAAAGCGAATCCTGCGTGAAATATTCCAGCATGGTGGCCGTGGTGATTTCCGGCCCGGCATAGAATTCGGTGCGTTTCTTCAGGTCGTAATGGCTGACGAACAGGCTGAAGGTGGAGGTCGTCACCCGTTCGGCACGCTCCAGCACGCGCTCGGGCACGCCTTCGACGAAGCTGCGCAGACGATGGGGATGGATGGCGCCGATCACGCCGTCCTTCGCCATGACCTGCTCGCCGTCCGTCAGCGCGAGGCCCGCCGCGCGGCCGCCCGAAACGATCACACGCTTCACCTCGGCATTGAGGCGCAACTCGCCGCCCAGGCCTTCCAGGCAGCGCACCAGCGCATCGGTGAGCCCGCCGGAACCGCCCACGGGCTGCGACACGCCATAGGTATGGATGATGCCGGGCATCAGGTAGATGCCCATGCCGGTGCCCAACTCGTCGGGCATCTGCAAATTCTCGGTGACCAGCTTCAGGAGGTGCATCTTGACGCGGTCGTTCTCGAACAGGTGATCGATGATGTCGAGCGATGAGCGGCTCATCGCGTCCAGCATCTCGCGGCCTTCCTCGCTCTGGTCCATCATGGCAATGAAAGCGCCCATCGGCAGCGGCGGCGCATAGAGGCCGGAGACGAACATCGGCATCATCGTCATACTTTGCCGGGCGAAGCGGCGATAGGTTTCCGCGTCCTTCTGCGACAGGCGGGCGATCGCCTCGCAGGATTTGTCGAGATCCTTGTAGGTGATGAGAGAGGTGTTGTCGGCGAAGATGGAGGCATAGGGCACGTTCGAATAATTGTATTGGAGCCCGTATTTGCTCTTCAGCCCCAGCTCGTCCTGGGTCAGCATCGGGTTGCCCTGGATCATGATATGCACGCTGGAATGCAGATCGTGCTTGTAGCCGGGCGTGTTCAATTCGCGCGTGACCACGCCGCCGCCGGGCCAGGCCTGGCGCTCCAGCACCAGCACCTTCTTGCCGGCCTTGGCGAGATAGCAGGCGGCGGTGAGCCCGTTATGGCCCGCGCCCATGACGACGACATCGTAGGTCTTGCTCATCGCTATTTCCGGAACAGGAAGGTGAGAAGAAAGAGGATCATCTTCGGGGTAAGCAGCTTCAGGCCAGCGCGCGCTTCGGCGGGCGAGAGCTTGGCCGTCATCGGCATGGCGCCAAAGATCTTGCCCTTGATGACGAGCATGTTGCCGTCGTGCTCCAGCGCGCTGACGTTCATCAGCTCCTGCTTGTCCGGCGTCTGGAATTTCATGGATTGTCCCCCTGACCGAAGAAATCGCGCAGCGCCGCATAGCCGGGAATGTGATAGGCAGTGCCGCCGTCGGCGACGAGATTGTGGCCGTTGATGTAGCGCGCCTCGTCCGAAGCGAGGAAGGCCACGACGTACGCGATGTCGATGGGATCGCCGAGATAGGGCGTCAGCGTCTCGGATTCCACGATCTGGCGCAGCCGCGCCGGCAGATGCTCCACCAGCGCGCGCGACATCGTCATGCCCGGCGAGACGGTGTTGCAGCGGATGCCGTAGCGCCCGTGCGAAGTGGCGATGGCGCGGGTAAGCTGGATCACCGCCGCCTTGGAGCTGCTGTAGGCCGCCTGGATCAAATTACCTTGCAGCGCCAGGTTCGAGGCGGTGTTGACGATGGAGCCGCCGCCGCGCTTGCGCAGCTCAGGCAGCGCGAATTTGCAGGCCAGCATGGTGCCGCGGATGTTGACGCGGTAGGTCGTATCCCAGACCTCGGTGGCCATCTCCTCGATATTGCCGTCGCGCGCGGA
>JAGWZW010000142.1 GCA_018971835.1 Alphaproteobacteria bacterium | reverse complement strand
TGCCGTCCTCGAACCATCTGATATGGAGATCGTCCGGCCGGAACGAGACGTTCATCACCTTCGTGAACGGTTTGATCCAGTCCAGCCGCCCCGCCACCTCGCCCCAGAACCCCTCCGGGTCCGAAACCGACCGCGCATACATCTCCTCGTACCGCCTCCGGTCTATCCGGGCACGCGATTGCCAATCCGCAGGGACCGGAAACAGTGCTTCACTCATCGGCGTGTCCTATCCTCTATGTTCTGTGCGCCCGGTTACGGCGCATAACGGATTCCGGCGCTGACCATGCGCGGCGCATCGTAGCTCACGACACCGGTGGCATCGACGGCGGTGGCGATGCGCGCATCGGTCAGATTATCGGCCGCAACGTAGAACGACCAGTCGTGCGCCACGGTCCAGTCCGCGCGCAGATCGAGCGTGAGGGCCGAACCGAGGCGGCGGCTGTTCAGATCGTCGTCGAAGCGCGCGCTTTCAAAGCGGATGTCGGCGGTGAGCCCGAGCGGCGCCAGCGGATACCAGGTCGCGCCCGCCGTGATTGTGGCCACCGGCGCCTGGGCCGGCCGTTTGCCTTCGAGCTGCGCCGCCGCTGCGCTGGCATGCACGCGGGCATCGGTAAGCGCGACGGCGGCATGAATCCCAAAATTTGGAAGGAGCTGCGCCGTGGCATCGCCCTCGAAGCCGACCGCGTTGATGTCCCCGGCGTTCTGGCGCTGGCGCAGCGCGCCCCCGGCCGGCGAGGTGCCGATGGTGACGTTGGTGATGGCGTCATGAAGCTGGTTGAAGAACGCCGTCGTGTTCCACGAGACGTTGCCGCGCACCCCGCCCCAGCCGACCTCGCCGCCATAGAGCTTTTCGGGATTGAGCGCGGCGTTGGCATTGGTCACGTCATTGCCGACGCGGAAGGGCCGGTAAAGCTCGTTGAGCGAAGGCGGGCGGAACCCGGCATAGGCCGCGGTCCGCAGGTATTCGCCATCCGCAAAGTTTCGCCGCACGCCGAGGCGCCCGGTCGGCACCAGGCCGTCGCGGCTTGGCGGGTTGCTCTGCAGGCTGACCGCACCGCTGGCGATGCTGGACTGAACCAGATGGCCTTGGGAGGTCGCCCACTCGTCGGCGCGCACGCCCGCGGTCAGCAACCAGGCGCCGGTGTCGTAGGCCAGCTCGCCATAGGCGCCGCCCACGATCATGCGGCCACCGGAGCGGCGATTGTCCAGAAACCGTCCGCCGGAATAAAAATAGTGTTCGCGCGATTCACCGGCGTCGTCGCGCAGGTCTGCGCCCACTTCCCAGTGGAAATCTCCGGCCTGTCCCAGCGCCGCGGCGTTCAGGCCCCAGCCCAGCGCCGGTGTCGAATACTGGTCGTCCGCCGGTGTGGTGGAAACGCGGCCGGGCGCCACCGACACCGAGACGTTGGAAAGATCGCTGTTCAGCAGCCAACCCTGCAGGCGCCAGCCGAAATTCGCATCCGTGGCGGCCTTGGCGAGCGTGACGCTGGCGCTGAGGCCGTGCGCCTTGGCGCCACCACCGGCAAGGCCGCTGGCGCGCGCTTCATCGTAATAGCCGACCCGTTCTACGAGCGTCATGCCGTTGCCAAGCGCCGTTTCGGCGCGCAGCGCTGCGGAACTGCCGCGAAACCACAGCCTGGTGTCGGCGGCGCCGCGCTGGCCCGGCAACACGGCATACCAGCCGTTGGATTGTTCGGTGGCGGCGCTGGCAAACAGCGAGACCGCGCCGATCTTCGCGCCGCCCGAGGCCGCCGCGCGATAGGTGCCGAGTTCGCCTCCCGAAACATCCGCGGTGGCGATGCCGCCCGTCGCGCCGCGCTCGCTGAGCGAGATGGTCCCGGTGAGCGCGCCAGCGCCATAAGGCCCCGCGCCGGCGCCGCGCACGATCTCGGCGCGGGCAATGTCTTCGGAAGGTAATGCTGTCCAGATCACCCAGCCACCGAACGGATCGTTCATCGGCACGCCATCGAGCAGAACCAGGGCGCGCCCGGCGCCGGAAGGGCCGATGGAGCGCAATGAAATGCCCTGGATGGTGGGATTGGCGCTGATCGAATTGGTACGCCGGAAGAGCGAGATACCCGGCACCTGCTCCAGCGCGTTATCGAGCCGGTCGCTGGTGGAGAGCGCGGCGGCATCCAGCGTCACCACCGAGAAGGCCGCCTGGCCCACCGGCTCCGGCAGGCGCGCGGCGCTGACTACCACGCTTTCGACACCGTCGGCGCTGGCCGGTGCAGCGAGCCCGCACGCGGCTGAAAATGCGGCCACGACGGCCAGCGCACCGCGCCTTTGAGAAAACAACGAACTGGACATGAACGCCCCCGGTCAACAGATGTTCGCGCCCTGCCGCCTGTCGAACCCTCAGACGGTCGCAGCAGGCCCTTCCTATTGGGATTTGTCCGCCATGTGAACCGCCGGATTCCCGGTCGATGGCGTCGCATCGACGCGGGATACCAGAGGAGCCTGCGACGCTGTCGCGTCGTCATAAGTGAGCGGCTTGTCTCCCGACGGGTATCCGTTCTCCCTGAGCAGGAATGCCATCAGCGAGGTGTATTCGTCGTGCTTGAGGCTGCCCGGGGCGCCCGCAGGCATCTGCACCGAGAAGAAGCTGAACATGGCGCCAACGGTGAAGCCGTCCGTCGGCCCGGCAAAGCCCGCGCCGCGCAGCGCCGGCCCGACATTGCCCTGAAGTTCCGCACCGTGACAGGACGCGCAATGCGAGGCGAACAGCTTGGCGCCGTCGTTGGCTTGTGCATCGGTGTAGAGCCGCGGGCCAGCGGGCGGATTGGCGGCTTCGGTCAGCCTGGCCAGGCGGCCATTCCGGCGCAGGCGTTCCAGCACCGTATCGAACGCTTTGCCGAGAGCCGCATCGCGGTCGGCATAGAGTGCAACCAGAACCCACTCGGCTTGCGGCAAACCAAGGCGGCGCACCGTCAGGCCGCCTGCCTTGCGCGCTTGGCCGTCGAGCGAGAGATTCCAGACCAGCGCCAGCGGAACCTTGCCGGCACGCACGGCCGCCACGGTTTCGCGCTCGGTGTCGAAGACATGAAGATCAAGCCCGCCATGCTCGGCCAGAAGCACATCGGCCAGCGTGTTGTAGGTCACACCCACGCTTGCGCCCTTCGGCAGAGCCGACCACTTCGGCACGGTCCCGCGGCCGACCAGGACATCGCCGGTATGCAGATAGGTGCCGGTGTGCTGAAGCCCGGCAGGCCCGGCAACGTTGCCCGCGCTCATGGGGTAGCCCATGATGAAGTCACAGCGCGTCGCCGCCATCTTGGCGAAGGCGCGTGGGCTGACGCCGTCATCGTCGCCTGGCCGGTTCCAGCGAGTGGCCACAACACTGACCGGCCAATGCGCCTCGTAGGCCACGGCGCGCGCAACCTTGCGGTTGATGGCCGCGGCGGGGCTGCCGGAATCGATACAGATACGGACGTCACGAGAATGCGCCGGGGCCGGCGCCGCCCCCGCCTGCTGGCTTGCCAGCAGGACGAGAGCGGCCGCGGTGCAGCTCGCGCGCAACAGATCAGTGCAGCGCGAAGACATGGAGTTCGCCTCCTCTCGGGATATCGGAAACGGCTTTGTCTTTGGCCATCACGCCGCCCCAGATCGGCGTGGCGCCGCCCCAGCCGGACATCACGGCGATGTATTGTTTGCCGTCCACCTGATAGGACACCGGCACGCCGATGATGCCGGACGACATCTTCGGGCTTTCCCAGAGCACCTTGCCGGTCTTGGCGTCGAAAGCCTTGAAGACGCCATCGGCGCTGCCGCTGAAAACGAGGTCCGACGCGGTAGCAAGCATGCCGTCGTTCCACGGCAGCGCGGTCTTGTCGGACCACACCTGCTTGCCGGTGTTGATGTTGATGGCCTGGACTTCGCCCCAGCCCTTGCTGCCCGGCTCGGCCTCAACCTCGAAGCTTTCGCCGAGATAGGGCAGTCCCGCCATGTACGAGACGGCCGTACCGTCCATGGTCATGCAGGCATGCAGCGTCGGCACGAAGGCGAGGCCCAGCTTGTCGTTGACGGCCATCGGCCACCAGTTCTTGCCGCCGAGGAAGCTCGGGCAGGTGAAGATCTTCTTGCCGACGTCGGGGCGCAGTGCCGCGCTCTCGATCGGCGTACCATCGGGCTGATGACCGGTGACGGACGTGACCTTGGTGAAAGGCTTGGAGAACAGAAATTGGCCGTTCTCGCGGTTGAGCGCATAAAACCAGCCGTTGCGGTCGGCATGGAGCAGTGCCTTGACCGGCTTGCCATCGACGGTGATGTCGGCCAGCACGCTGGCATTGACCCCGTCGTAATCCCAGGTGTCGTGCTCCGTGTACTGATAGTACCATTTGATCGCGCCGGTGTCGGGATTCAGCGCCAGCACGGAGTCGGTATAAAGGTTCTTGCCGGGACGCAATTTCGCCAGCCACGGGCCGGGATTGCCCACGCCCCAGAACAGGGTGTGGGTTTCGGGATCGTAGCTGCCCGTCAGCCAGGCCGAACCGCCGGCGTGCAGATAGGCGCCCTTGGGCCAGGTGTTGCCGTTCTTCTCGTTCGGCGACGGCACGGTGTAGCGCGTCCACGCCACCTTGCCGCTTTGAGCATCGAGCGCGGCGATGAAGTCGCGCGCGCCATATTCGCCGCCCGATTCGCCGACGACAACCTTGCCATCCACGATGAGCGGTGCGCCGGTCATGGCATAGCCGACGCCGGGCGCCTCAAGCTTGGTCTGCCATGCCATCTTGCCGGTCGTGGCATCGAGCGCGACGACGTAATTGTCGAGCGTGGCCATGAAAACCTTGTCGCCATAAAGGGCAACGCCCCGATTGACCACGTCGCAGCACACGGTTTTCAGCGCTTTTTCCGGCAGGTCGCGGACGTAGCTCCACAGCACCTTGCCGGTTACCGCGTCGAGCGCCACCAGATGATCGAGCGGCGTGGTGATGAACATGAAGCGACCGTTGACGATGGGCGCGCCCTCGTGGCCCTGGGTCAGGCCGGTCTTGTAGGAGAACACTTCCTTGAGATTGCCGGCA
>JAGWZW010000056.1 GCA_018971835.1 Alphaproteobacteria bacterium | reverse complement strand
CGGCAGAAGGGCCACAAGGAAATCTACCGCGGCGCCGAATACGCCATCGCCTTCGTGCCCAAGCTGAAGATCGAGGTCGCGGTCGCAAGCGAGCGCGCCGACGAGGTGGTCGCCACCATCCAGAACGCCGCGCGCACCGGCAAGGTCGGCGACGGCAAGATCTTTGTGCTCGACCTACTGTCTGCGGTGCGCGTGCGTACCGGCGAGACGGACGCGCTGGCGCTGTAGTTAACTCGCCGCCTTAATTCCGGAGGCACTTTTGACTCGTAGCATCATCTACACTGTAGATGTGGCCGGCGCTCTGACGGCGATGCGCCCGTCTGAACCCCGCAGCGAAGATTTCATGCAGCGGCTCGTCGCCGCCCACCCCGAATTGATCGCCGATCATGACGGCGCGCTGCTGTTGATTCGCCGAGAACAGCCGATCGCCGACAGCGAAGACGGCAGCGGGCGCTGGTCACTCGACCACCTGTTCGTAACCCGCAACGGCATCCCTGTGTTGGTTGAACTCAAACGCGCGGTCGATACGAGGCTACGCCGCGAGGTGATCGGTCAGATGCTCGATTACGCCGCTAACGGGACTGCTTATTGGCAGGGTGGACGCATCGCTGAAAGTTTTGCCGCCTCGATGGCGGAACTGGGACGCGATGCCGATACCGAGTTGGCTAGCTTTCTGGGTTCCACCTCCGACCCTCAGCAATTCTGGGAGCAGGTCGACGCCAATTTCGCCGCCGGCCGCATCAAGATGGTGTTCGTCGCCGACACGATTCCACGCGAGCTTGCCCGCATTGTCGAATTCCTCAACGAGCAGATGAAGGCTGATGTCCGCGCGGTCGAGCTTTCCTGGTTCGAGAGCGAGAGCGGCGTGACCGCCCTGACGCCCCGCATTATCGGCGAGACCGAGCGGGCGCAGACGGAGAAAGCGGCACGCAGCGCATTACCGCCGATCACCCGTGACGCGTGGATCGCCGAGCGACTGAGCCCCAACGGACCCGAACTTGTGGAGGCCGCCGGTCATTTCATTGCCATGATCGAGGGGGGCGGCGGCCGCGCGGAGGTTACCTCCGCGCAAGCCTCAATTGTCGCGATGCTCGATGCGCCCGGTGGCATGCTCTACCCACTACGTCTTGTGCCGGAGCGTAAGGGCAGCATCTCCCTAACCCTCGCTTATCTCGTCAACCGGCCGGCCTTTGCTGCGACGGAGGCCCGTCAGTGCCTGCTCGACGACCTTGTCGAAATCGTCGGGCCGCTGAGCACAACCAATCTCCAGGGTTTTCCGAGCTTTGATGCCCGCAAGCTCAATGATCCTTCTATCCGGGCGGCGATGTCTTCCTATCTTCGAGACCTGCGAACACGAGCGGAGGCCGTTGTGTGATCCGCGCAAGCCTTCGCTAACCAGTTCCGTCAGCGCGGCATTAATTGCCGTGCGCGCATGATTCCTCCGCAGGGCAGGGAGCGCAATCATGAAACATGCGGGAACTGGCATACCGTCCGGGCGGCCGAGCTGGCGCGGCGCCTTCCGAAATGCCTGGAAAGCGGCGGGTGAATTTCTCGATCTGCACGCCGCAGAAGAAAACCGCCGGCTCGATGAGGAAGTGCGCGGCATCGCTTCATCGAGCCTGCCGATCCTGGTACACAAGCGCGACAAGCTGCTGGCCGCCGAGGCGCCGGACGATCTTCCGGGCACGCGCTGGCGCATCGAACTGGAGCGCTATGTCGACCGCATCCTGTGGCCGCTCCTGAGCGGCGACCTGGCCAAACACTTTGAGGCGCGGGGCCATGTCATCCGCGAGGTGGACGGGCTGGTTTCGGCGGAAGCGGCGCGCCTCGCCGCCGGGCCGCACGTTCCGCCCGTTACCTGGCGGGTGGAGACCGGCTGGGCGGGCTGACTGCTCAGCGGATCGCCTTGAACAGCCGCGCGAAACGGAACAAGGCCAGCCAGTTGCGCATGCTATCGGCATTGAGGAAGTCGTAGGAGCCGAGAACCAGATCGGCGCGGCCCACCACATTGTCCATCGGTACGAAGCCGATGCCGCCATCGGCGCGCGCCACGCGGCTGTCCAGCGAATTGTCGCGGTCGTCACCCATCATGAACAGCTCGCCCTTGGGCACGACATAGACCCGTGTGTTGTCGTAGGGTCCGTTCCAGGTCCATTTGAAGATCGCGTGCTTCCGCCCATTTGGCAGCGTCTCGACGAATTTGGGCACGGTGATATAGGCGCCGCTTTCAGTCTCGACGCGGCCGCTGCCATCGGGCTCAAGCGGCAGTTCCCGGCCGTTAATGAGAAGCCGGCCTTCGCGCATCTGGATGCGGTCGCCCGGCAGGCCGATCACGCGCTTGACCCAAGTCTCGTCAGGATGGTTGGTGGGATAGAACACCACCACATCGCCGCGCTTGGGCAGGCTGCCGAACAGCCGGCCCTTGAAGTCCGGCAGGACGCCGCCGCGCACCGAGACATGGCTGTAGCCATAGGCGTACTTGGTGGCGACCAGCTCGTCGCCGATGGCCAGCGTCGGCTCCATTGAGCCGGAGGGCACATAGAACGGCTGGGCGATGGCGGTGGTGGCAGCGAAGGCCAGGGCGAGCCCCAGGACCAGCTCGCGCGTCCAGCCCAGGATTTCGGCATAGCCGCTGCGCGCGATCTGGCGCCGGACCCTGAGGCGCGCAGCCTTGAGCGAACGGCTCCAATGCCCTCTTCGAACCATTTCCGCAATCCCTCGCGCGCGAAGCCCTGATGTGGAGGTTCGCGCGGCCGATTTCAACCCCGCTGTCCGGCCGCTTGACGGGACGGGCCTTGCGGTGCGACACGCGACACCGGATCTCAGAAACGGCTCGCAAGGCTATGGCCAAACGCCCAAAATTAACCCAGCTCGGCCGCCAGGTGGCGCTGCCAACATCGCCGCAGGCGGCGGTGCTGGAGATCGTGGCCAATCCGCATGGCGACGCGGACTATGTGGTGCGCTTCACGGCGCCGGAGTTCACCTGCCTGTGCCCGGTCACAGGCCAGCCGGATTTTGCCCATTTCGTCATCGACTACGTGCCGGGCAAGCTACTCGTGGAATCCAAGTCCCTGAAGCTGCTGCTGGCCAGTTATCGCAATCATGCCGCCTTCCACGAGGATTGCACGCTCGACATCGCCAAGCGCGTCGTGGCGGCGGTGAAACCGAAGTTCCTGCGCATCGCCGGCTACTGGTATCCGCGCGGCGGCATCCCCATCGACGTGTTCTGGCAGACAGGCAAGTGTCCCGCGAATGTCTGCCTGCCCGAAAGAGGTGTTCCGCCTTATCGCGGGCGCGGCTAAGCTCGCCGCGCCGGCACGCGCGAGGAGACCATGGCCAAGTTTTTTTCCAGCATCGAAGACGAGCACCGCGCCTTCATCGAGAAGCAGCATGTGTTTTTCGTGGCCAGCGCGCCGCCCGCGGGTCGGGTGAACGTCTCGCCCAAGGGGATGAACGCCTTCCGCGTGCTGGGGCCGAACAGGGTCGGCTATCTCGATGTCACCGGCAGCGGCAACGAGACCTCGGCGCATATGGAAGCCTCGCCCGATCACAGGCTGACCATCATGTTCTGCGCCTTCGACGGCCTGCCGCTGATCCTCCGGCTCTACGGGCAGGGCGCGATCCACCGCCTCGGTACCAAGGCGTATGAGGAATTGCTCCCCAACTTCACGCCCATCTTCGGCGCTCGGCAGATTGTGACCATGCAGGTCCAGTCGCTGCAGACCACCTGCGGCTATGCCGTGCCGTTGATGGACTGGCGCGAGGACCGGCCGAACCTGGTGCGCTGGAGCGAGAACAAGGGCGAGGACGGGCTCGTCGAATACCGTCAGAAGAACAACGTGACGAGCATCGACGGCCTGCCGACGGGGTGGGCAGCGGACTAAGCCATCGCCGCGCACGCCGCGTGGCGGTGGCAGGTGACGATGTGGTCGTTGACCATGCCGATGGCCTGGGCGAAGGCATAGACGATCACCGGTCCGCAGAAATTGAAGCCGCGCTGTTTCAGTTCCTTGGCCAGCGCCTCGCTCATTTTCGTCTGCGCGGGCACCTGCTTCAGCGTCCTGTAGTGGTTGACGCGCGGGCTTCCGTCTACATGCTTCCAGATCAGGTCGCGGAAGCCGCCCGGCTCCTTTTCCATGATGTCAAGCCAGAGCTGCGCGCCCTTGACGGCGGCGGCGATCTTGGTGGGGCTGCGGATGATGCCTTCATTCTTCAGCAGCCGCTCGGTGTCGCGCTTGCCGTAGCGGGCGATCTTCTGCGGATCGAAACCGTGGAAGGCCTTGCGGAAGTTCTCGCGCTTCTTGAGGATCGTGATCCACGACAGCCCGGCCTGGAAACCGTCCAGCACCAGCTTCTCGTAGAGCGCGCGGTCGTCATATTCCGGCACGCCCCATTCGTCGTCGTGATAGGCGATGTAGATCGGTTCCTTTTCCGACCAGCCGCAGCGCACCAGACCGTCGCTCACTTTTTGCGCGCTTTCTTTTTGGCCTTCTTGGCGGGTGCCTTTGCGGCTTTCTTCGCCGGAGCCTTCTTCGCTTTCGGTTTGGCGGCCGTCTTCACGCCGTAGCACAGCGCTTCGAGCTTGTTGCCGTCAGGATCGCGCACGAAGGCGGCGTAGTAATCGGCGTCGTATTCCGGCCTGAGGCCCGGCGGGCCTTCATCGCTGGCGCCGTGGGCGAGGGCGGTTTCGTAGAACCGGTCCACGGCCTTGCGTGTCGTCGCGGTGAAGGCGATATGCACGCCATTTCCGGCGCTGGCGGGCTGGCCGTTGCTCGGAATCTGCACCCAGAAATCGTAGCCGTCCTCGCCATAGCAGATGGCGTAGGGCATGATTTCCCAGAAGCGCTTGTAGCCAAGCGTGGCGAGCACCGCGTCGTAGAAGCGGCCGGCGCGCGCCACATCCGATACGCCAACAGACACATGATGAAGGATCATGATCGCCGTCCCTTCAAGGCGGCGCCACGTTCTCTCCGCGGCCTGAGGCCGTCAAGCGAAAAGCCAGCGCGGCTTGCCCAGCGCCACTTGTATGGCGTTGGCACTGAAGCTGGTGGCGCCTGCTTCTTCCAGCCGGTCCAGGCGGATCAGCGCGAAGCCCTTCGTGCCGTAAGTGCTGGCGATCTCGCCGATGCTCTTCTCGCCTGCCATCACCGCGGTATCGGGCGGAGGCAACGCCTCGCCCTCCACGCTGACGATGGGCAGCAGGCGCTTGCGCGCCGTGCCGCGGTGCTTCATGCGCGCGGTCAGCTCCTGGCCGACATAGCAGCCCTTGTCGAAGGCGACGCCGTTGAGTTCGTCGAGGTCGGCGTCGAGCGCGAACATGCGGTCCTGCCCGAAGTCGGTGCTCTCCGGCACGCCGAGCTGGAGACGTTGGGCGCGGTATTCTTCCGCGCCCGCCGGGAAGGAGGCTTCGGCTCTGGGCGCGATGGCGCGGGCGCCGAGCTGGGCGAGCCGGGGATCGCTGAAGGCGATGCCGGGCAAGGCGCTGCCGTCCCAGCTTGCCAGCACGGCAAGATCGTCGCGTTGGGCGATCTCCGCTTTGGCGCGCAGGCGATACAGGGTCAGCCGTTTGGCGAGGGTGTTGGCGGTGGCGGCAGCACAGTCGAGGTACAATGTGCCCTCCCCCGCGACGATCAGGAAATCGAACAGGATCTTGCCCTGTGGCGTCAGCAGCGCGGCATAGGCCGCGCTCCCCTCCGGCAGACGTTTGACGTCATTGGTCACGAGGCCCTGCAGCAGCGTGCGTGCATCGGGGCCGGAAAGCGCGATCACGGCGCGGTCATCGAGAGAAAAGGCGGTCATGACCAAGAGGTAATCGCTCCGGGCTGCCTTGCCAAGGCGAAGCGCCCTCGCCTATGACGGCTTCATGAGCGAGACATTCGATCTTCTGATCCGGGGCGGCATCGTGGCCACGCCGTCGGGCATCGCCCCCGCCGATGTAGGGGTGAAGGGCGGGCGCATCGCCGCCATAGGCGCACTGTCGGGAGCCCGGGCGGCAGAAACCTTCGAGGCCAGGGGGCTTCACGTCCTTCCCGGGGTGATCGACACCCAGGTCCATTTCCGCGAGCCGGGCAACTCCCACAAGGAAGACCTGGAATCGGGCAGCCGGGCAGCCGTGCTGGGCGGGGTCACGGGCGTCTTCGAGATGCCCAACACCAACCCGACCACCACCACGCGGCAGGCGCTGGAGGACAAGCTGGCCCGCGCCAGCGGCCGGATGCACTGCGATTATGCCTTCTATGTCGGCGCTTCGCCGGGGAACGTCGGGGCGCTGAGCGAACTGGAGCGGCTGCCGGGCGTGTCCGGGGTGAAGGCCTTCCTCGGCTCCTCTACCGGCATGCTGCTGCTCGACAAGGAGGACGCCATCCTCGCTGCCCTCAAGGCGGGCAACCGGCGCATGGCCGTCCATTCCGAGGATGAGGCGCGGCTGAACGAGCGCAAACCCCTGCGCGTGGCCGGCGATGCGCGCAGCCATCCGGTGTGGCGCGATGTCGAAACCGCGCGGGCTTCGACCGCGCGCGTGATCCGGCTGGCGCGCCAAGCGGGACGGCGCATCCATGTGCTGCATGTGACGACAGCGGAGGAACTGCCGCTGCTCGCGGAAGCGCGCGATGTCGCCAGCGTCGAGACGACGCCCCAGCACCTGACGCTGGCCGCGCCCGAATGCTACGAGCGGCTCGGCAGCTATGCGCAGATGAACCCGCCCATCCGCGAAGCCCGCCATCGCGAGGCGCTGTGGCGCGCGGTGAACGAGGGGCTGGTGGACGTCATCGGCTCGGACCACGCGCCCCACACGCGCGAAGAAAAGGCCAAGCCCTATCCCGACAGCCCCTCGGGCATGCCGGGCGTGCAGACGCTGGTGACGATCCTGCTCGATCATGTGAGCGCGGGGCGGCTGTCGCTGGAACGATTCGTCGATCTGACCAGTGCAGGCGCGGCGCGGTTGTTCTCCATCGCGGGCAAGGGCCGCATCGCCCTCGGATATGACGCCGATTTCACGATCGTGGACCTGAAGGCGAAAAAGCGAATCGAGAATAGCTGGATCGCCAGCAAATGCGGCTGGACACCGTTCGACGGCATGGAAACCACCGGCTGGGCACTCGCCACGATCATCCGTGGACGGATGGTTATGCGCGAGCGAGCGTTGGTGGCCGGGGGCCAAGGCACACCCATCCGCTTCGGAGAGACGCTGGTGCCGCAACGCGACGCCGCTGCGGCTTGACTGCCCCGTCAAATTCGGCTGCCCTGCGGCCGCCGTCAAGCCGAACTCCAATTGTGGGATCTGCCCGATGAAAGACCGCTTCCGCGCCATCATGGTCCGCAATGATGGTGGCACCACCCGCGCCGGGCTGGAGGAGCTAAGCCTGCCTGACTTGATGGACGGCGATGTCGTTGTGGCGGTTTCCCATTCCACCGTGAATTACAAGGATGGCCTTGCCGTCACCGGCCGCGCGCCGGTGGTGCGGAAATTTCCGATGATCCCGGGCATCGACCTGGCCGGGACGGTCGAAACCTCGTCCAATCCGAAGTTCAAGCCGGGCGACAAGGTGCTCATCAACGGCTACGGCCTGAGCGAAAACCATTTCGGCGGCTATAGCGAGTTCGCCAGGGTTAACGCCGACTGGCTGGTGCCGCTGCCCGCCGCCTTCAGCCCGGCCGAAGCGATGGCCATCGGCACCGCGGGCTACACTGCCATGCTCTGCGTGCTGGCGCTGGAGGATGCTCACGTTACGCCAGACAAGGGGCCGGTGGTGGTGACGGGCGCCGCCGGCGGGGTGGGTTCGGTCGCGGTGGCCCTGCTGGCCAGGCTTGGCTACCGGGTGGTTGCCTCGACCGGGCGACCCGAGGAGGAAGCCTACCTGAAGGGGCTGGGAGCCGCGGAGATTATTCCGCGTACGGAACTTTCCGGTGCCGCCAAGCCGCTGGCCAAGGAGCGCTGGGCCGGTGCGGTGGACACGGTGGGCTCCTCGACGTTGGCCAATGTGATCGCGTCTCTTTCCTATGGCGGGGCGGTGGCGGCCTGCGGGCTGGCGGGCGGCATGGACCTGCCGGCCAGCGTGGCGCCCTTCATCCTGCGCGGCGTCTCGCTTCTCGGAATCGAATCCGTCTATATGCCGATGACGCGGCGGCTCCAGGCGTGGCAGCGTCTGGCGCGCGACCTCGACGTCAAGGCGCTCGCCGCCATGACGCAGATGATTTCGCTCAAAGACGTACCGAAAGCGGCGGAGGATATCTTGGCCGGACGGATTCGCGGCAGGCTGGTGGTCGAGATCGGGCCGTGAAGGCTGCAACCGAAGCGGGCACACCCTAAGGTATGAACTATCTTCTTCTCATCGGCTCCGGCGTCGTTATCGGCCTGATCCTGGCGGCGCCGGTGGGACCGGTGAACCTGATCTGCATCCGCCGGGCTTTGCAGTTCGGCCCTGTCAACGGCTTCATCTCCGGGCTCGGTGCGGCGATGGGCGATGGGGTGTTCGCCGCCATCTCGGCCTTCGGGTTCACGGCTGTGGCCCAGCTCATTGAAGGCTTCTCGACCTCGCTGGAAATCGGCGGCGGCATTCTGCTGATCGTCTTCGGGCTTCACACTTTCATCAGCCAACTGCCCGCCTCCAAGGACGAGGAGCAGCTTCCGCCGCGTCTGCGCGAGAAGCCGGGCGGTTCGCTGGTGCGGGCAATGGTTTCCAGCTTCGCGCTCACCATTACCAATCCGGCGACGCTGTTCGGCGTGGCGGCGCTATTCGCCGGCCTGGGCGGGCTGGCGGGCGAACACACCTCCTATCTGGAGGCTGCCGTCGTCGTGGGCGGCGTGGTCGGCGGCTCGGTGCTATGGTGGTTCACCCTCACCAGCGTGATCGGCATCTTCCATGCCCATATCGATGCGCGTTTCATGCGCATCATCAACCACGCCTCGGGCATCGCCGTGACGCTGTTCGGCATCGGCGTGCTCGGCCATGTGGCGCTGAAGTTTCTCTAGAACACGACATATCCGCCGTCGATCACGAACGTATCGGCGGTGTGGAAGCGCGAGGCGTTGCTGGCGAGGTAGACCGCGATGCCGCCGAAGTCCTCCGGCCGGCCCCAGCGACGCATCGGCACGCGGCCTATGACCTTGTCGTTGAAAAGCTGGCTATCCTGCGCGCCGGCCGTCATTTCGGTGGCAATCCAGCCCGGCGCGATGGAATTGACGCGGATTTCATGACGCGCCAGCTCCACCGCCAGCGCTCTCACCATCGACAACACTGCGCCCTTGGAGGCACCGTAGGCCGCGTTGCGTGCCGCCCCCTCGATCCCGGCGGTGCTCGCCACGGCCACCAGCGAGCCGCCGGAGTCGCCGTCCTGCGCGCGGGCGATCATGTGCCTGGCCGCCTCGCGGAATGTCCAGAATACGCCGTCTTCGTTGACGGCGTGGACCCGGTGGAACAGCTCGGTGGTCAGCTCGGTGAGCGGCGCAGCGCCGCCGATCCCGGCATTGGCGATGACGGTGTCGAGCCGGCCCATTTCCTTGACGGCAGCGTCCATGCCGGCGACCACTTCCGCTTCCAGGGACACGTCCACCCGGCGGACGGATACTTGGGTGCCATGAACCCGCAAGGTTTCGGCCGCGGCGGCGTTCTTGGCCTCGTTCATGCCCCAGATCACCAGATCGGCGCCGGCCTGGGCCAGGGCGTCGGCCATGCCCAGCCCGATGCCGCCATTGCCCCCGGTTACGAGCGCCACCCTCCCGGTCAGATCGAACGGCTGGTACATGAACCTCTCCTTCAATGACGATCGGGCAATGCCGATCCGGCGAAGGCTAACGCGGCGGCGGCCGGGCCGTCTATCGCGGTCGTAACCATGTTCGGCGGCGAAGCCTCCCAATCCCCGCCCGACCGTGGCATCCTCCGGCGGGGCCGGGGACTAGCCGGAACACGGGTGCTGCGGGGGCCGACGGAATGACATCCGAGATCGCGGTGATGAACCAGCGCGCGGTGGCGATGGCTGCCGATTCGGCGGTCACGCTGATTGGCGGCGGCACCGTGGTGGTCCGCAACGAGCAGCGCAAGCTCTTCAACCTGATGCCCGGCCAGCCTGTTGGCCTCATGTTCTTCGGCGTGGCCGACATCATGGGCCATCCCTGGGACCAACTCATCGGCCATTACCAGAAAGCCGCGAAACCCGGGCATCTGCCGCATGTACGCGACTACGCGGCCGGCTTCACCGCCATGCTCGACCATCTGGAAGAGTTTTTCCCGCGCGACCGGCAGAAGGATGAGTACAAGCGTCTGCTGGCCTCGGTATTCCGCTACGTCCTGCAATTCGCGCACTATCTGCGCCAGAGCGGCGAGGCGCAGGGCCTCGGCGACGTCGCGACCCTGGAACAGGCCATCGCGTTGGTCTGGCGCGATTACCAGTTCCTGGGCGACGGCACGCCCCGGCCCGATCTTGGCTGCTTTCCGGAAGGCTTCGGCCAGAAGGTGCGCCAGGAACATGGCGGCCTGATCGAGGAGCTGATCGGCTACGGCTTCGCCACCTACGGCCTCAGCCAGCAGGCCCAGAAACAGCTTCACGACATCGCCGTGTTTTGCGTGGTGAAGGATCTGTTCCTCGAAGATGTCACCGGCCTGGTGTTCGCCGGCTTCGGCGCCGAGGATCGCTACCCGGTGGTCGTGACATGGTATCTCTCGGCCATCGTGCTGGGCATCGCCAAGCGCACCGAGGCCAGCCACGACGGCATCGATTCCGAAACCAAGTCCAAGATCCGCATCTTCGCCGACAGCGAGGTGACCACCGCCTTCATCCGCGGCATCGATTTCAATCTGGAGCGGCAGGTCTATGGCGGCTTCGGCGTGATGATGCAGGCGCTGGTCGATCAGGTCGTCGATGAGTTTCCCGCCGAGGCCACGGCACGCGAGAGCGTGCGCACCCGCTTCCAGGGCGAGGTGGTGCCGCGCTACCTGAACATCTTCCAGCGCATGATTGCCGAATACCAGCAGAAGACATTCATCAATCCGGTGCTGCGGGTGCTGGAGATCGCCACCCGCAGTGAGCTGGGCGACACCGCGCGGGAACTGGTCAGCCTCAACGTCTTCAAGAAGCGTATCATGGCGCAGCGCGAAACCGTGGGCGGTGCTATCGACGTGGCGGTCATCAGTCGCGATGATGGTTTCCAGTGGTGGCCGAAAGGAAGTTGATCATGGCAGGCGACGACGCGCGGCCAAAGCCGCTGGCAGAGCAGGCGGGGCCCGGCCCCTTCGCCGAGGCCGCCCATCGGCTCGACGCGATGGCCGAAACCATCAAGGCCCGGCAGGCCGCCGAGCAACAGGCGAAGAACGGTGCGGCCCCTGTGGTGCCTCCCGAGCAGCGCTGGGCCAGCCAGTTCGCCAACCAAGCGATCGGCCCGGCGGGCGCGGAGCCGTCGTCTGTCCATGCGCCGGTGCGCCATGCCCGGACCATCGCGCCCGATCTTTCGGCGCTGAAAGCGTCGGCCGTGCCGCTGCCGGAGCGGGTATCGCAGCGGATGGATGTGCGTCTCGATCTCAAACCGGGCGCGATGGCTGAGCGGCTGGCCAGGAAGGAAAAGCCGCGGCGCTCGCTGTTGGCGCGGCTGTTCGGGCGGGATTAGGCGGTCAGGCTGCGATGCCGGCGAGCGCTTTCGGCGATGATGCGCAGCGTCTCGCTCCACAGGCCAAGGCCGGGCAGGTCGGAAATGGCGAACCAGGTGGCATCGGCGGCGTCTGAGGCCGCCCGAGCCACCCCGGAGACCACCAGCGCCCCGTAATCGACCAGGACGTAATGGCGCCAGCCGGAGCCTACCGCAGCATCCCCCGTGATCTCGGCGACACCTGCCAGACCCAGGATTTCGACCTCCAGCCCGGTCTCCTCGCGTACCTCACGCCGCACGGCCTGCTCCAGCGTCTCGCCCTGTTCGACCTTGCCGCCGGGCAGGCTCCACCGGCCCGCACCGGGCGGCTTGGTGCGCCGGATCAGCAGCACCTCGTCCGCATCGTTCCAGATCACGGCGCCGACGCCGACCAGGATTCCGTCCGTTCGATTCAGGTTCATGGCGGCATGGTGCCAGAAGTGGGCCGCGCCGGGCAGGGCTCTTATGGCCCTTTGAATCCGGGCACCGAGTCGCTATTTCTGGGGTACCGGCAGGGCGCCTCGGCCCTACATTTGCCACGAGGTTCTGTCATGCGAGCGGTAATCGGCTGGGAATGGGAGCTTTCCAATGTTTCGTACAGGCGTTTTGGTCGCGGCGGCAGCTGCGGTCCTGGTGAGTTTCTCGGCTGAAGCGGCCAATCCGGCGCTCAGTGAACAGGCCAATGCCGCCTTTCTCGCCGCCAACGCCAAGAAGCCCGGGGTCATGACCACCGGTGACGGCCTGCAGTATCGGATCATTCACAACGGCTTCGGCAAGCAGGCGACGGCATCCGACACGGTGTCGGTTTACTACACCGGCAAGCTGATCGACGGCACGGTCTTCGATTCCACCGAGCCCGGTCTGCCCGCGAGCTTCGCGGTCAACGCCGTTATTCCGGGCTGGACCGAGGCCCTGGAACGCATGCGCGAGGGCGACGAATGGGAGCTGGCGATCCCCGCCAATCTTGGCTACGGCGCGCGCGGCGCCGGCAATGCCATTCCGCCGAACCAGACGCTGGTTTTCGACGTGCAACTCGTGAAGGTTTCGCCTCCGCCGCCATCGCACGACAAGGACGGCGGCGATAACCAGTAACAGCAGGCTTGTGCCCGGGGACGCCAGACGCGGAACCCCGGAGGTGACGAGGAGCGCCTGAGGCCATGTGGGAACCGTGGTTGCGCATGCCGCGTGGCGGCACGATTCGGATCACGCTGGCGTTGATGCTGGTGGTGGGCGCCTCGGTGCTGTTCTGGGCCAGCCGCGACTACGCCGTGATCGCGCCCGACTGGGACGGCCAGGTGCGCGGCATCACCTACAATCCCAGCCGTCTCTTCAGCCAGCACGCAGCCCAACACATCTCGCCCGAACGGATCGACCATGACATGGCCCAGCTCAGCCAGCTGACGGGCCATGTCCGCACCTACACAGTCAATTACGGCCTGGACCGCGTGCCCGAAATTGCGCGGCGTTATGGCCTTACCGTGACGCTGGGCATCTGGATCGGCCCGGACATGACGAAGAACCGGACCGAGATCGACAAGGCCATCAAAGTCGCGCTCGCCAATCGCCGGGTGATCGACCGGGTGATCGTTGGCAACGAGGCGATCCTGCGCGGCGATGTCACGCCCGAACAGCTCAACGCCTATATTCGGGAAGTGCGCGCGGCGCTGCCCAACCGCGTCAAGGTTTCCACTGCCGAACCGTGGTCGACCTGGCTGCTCAACCCTGACCTCGGCCGCTATGTCGATTTCGTCACGATCCATCTTCTTCCCTATTGGGAAGGGATCGACGTCCACAGTGCGCTGAAATTCGACCAGCACGCGCTCGCGTATATCCACAAGGAATTTCCCGGCAAGCCGATCGTGATCGGCGAAACCGGCTGGCCGTCGGACGGGCGCACGCGCGGCAGCGCCGAAGCCTCGCTCGCCAATGAAGCCTATTACGTGCGCAACTTCGTCCAGCTCGCGCTCGACAGGGGGTACGACTATTACCTGATGGAGGCTTACGACCAGCCCTGGAAATACACCAATGAGGGCGCGGTCGGTGCCTATTGGGGGCTGTTCGACGCTTCCGGCGCACCGAAATTTCCCTTCACCGGCATGCTGCGCACTTTTCCGGAATGGCGTAGCTATTCGATGGGCGCAGCGATCCTGACGCTGCTGCTGGGGCTGCTGGTCCTCGGCCGCATGCCGCAGTTGCGCCAGCCGGGCTACCTCGTGATGGGCGGGCTTGTCGCGCTGGTGACGACGGGGCTGCTGGTGCTGATCGACGCGACGTCGCTCGAATATATCGATCCGGGCAACATCGCCATGATCCTCGCACTGACGCCGCTGATCTTCTTCGCCTCGACGCTGATCCTGACCGAAGGCATCGAATTGGCCGCCAGCCTTTGGCGGGTGGAGCGCCGCGCGCTGCCGGTCGCCATTCCCGAGAAATCGCCGCGGGTGTCGGTCCATGTGCCCTGTTACAACGAGCCCCCGGCGATGGTGATGCAGACGCTCGACGCGCTGGCGCGGCTCGATTACGACAATTTCGAGGTCATCGTCCTCGATAACAACACGGCCGACCCGCAAGTCTGGCGGCCGGTGGAGGCGTATTGCCGGAGCCTCGGTGAACGCTTCCGATTCTACCATCTGGACGGCGTGAAAGGCTTCAAGGCCGGCGCGCTCAACGAAGCGCTCAAGCTGACCGATCCCGCCGCCGGCTACATCGCGGTGATCGACAGCGACTACGCGGTCGAGCCGTTCTGGCTGCGCCGCGCATTGCCCTTCTTCGCGGCGCCGAAAATCGCCGTGGTGCAAGGGCCGCAGGATTATCGCGACGCCCCGGGCAATCTCTTCAAATCGCTGTGCTACGAGGAATATCGCGGGTTCTTCCAGATCGGCATGGTTGAGCGCAACGAGCACGACGCCATCATCCAGCACGGCACCATGACCATCGTGCGCAAGACCGCGCTCGAAGAGGTCGGCGGCTGGAGCACCTGGTGCATCACTGAGGACACCGAACTCGGCCTCAAGCTGTTCGAGGCGGGCTATGGCGCCGCCTATATTCCGGAAAGCATGGGCAAGGGGCTCACGCCCGACACGCTCGCCGCCTTCATCAGCCAGCGTTACCGCTGGGCCTATGGCGCCATGCAGATCATGAAGCGCCATGCCAGGGCGATCTTCGTCGGCGGTTCGCAACTGTCCTGGGCGCAGCGCTACCAGTTCGCCTCGGGCTGGCTGCCGTGGATTTCCGACGGGCTCGGCCTGATCGTGACGCTGTTCGCGCTCGTCTGGACGTTCCTGATGTGGATGTCGCCGCGCTATTTCGACGTGCCGATGGCGACGCTGTCGGCGGCGGCGCTGGCGCTGTTCGCCGCCAAGACGCTGAAAACGCTGTTGCTCTATCCGCAGAAGGTGCGCTCGGGGATTCGCGGCGCCGTGATGGCGTCCGCCGCTGGCCTGGCGCTCACCCACACCTGCGGCAAGGCGGTGCTGGCAGGCCTCGTCACCTCCGGCAAGCCGTTTCTGCGCACGCCGAAATGTGAGGATCCAGCAGCGCTCGGCCAGGTGTTACGACAGGTCTGGCAGGAGGTGGCGTTGCTCGGCCTGGGCATCCTGGCGCTGATTTCGATGGCGATGGGCCGAGGCTTCGACGATCACGCGGCAGTGCTTTGGATGGTGATGTTGACGATCCAGTCGCTGCCATATGCGGCGACGGTGGCGACGGCTGTGGCCAGCGCCGTGTCGAACCGCGGCGCCGGCGTCGAAAGGCCGGCGCCCACCATACAGGATACAGACCACAGCACATTAGCCGAAGCGGCTTAAGGCGCCACGACCTTTCCGGGGTTGAGGATGCCGTTCGGGTCGAGCGTGCGCTTGAGGGCGCGCATCACGTCCATTTCCGTTTCGCTCTTGTAGCGCAGGATCTCGTCGCGCTTCATCACGCCCAGGCCGTGCTCGGCGCTGATCGAGCCGCCGAAGCGGTGCACCAGATCGTGCACGGCGCACGAAATCTCTTCCCAGCGCGCCAGGAAGGCAGCGTTATCCGCGCCTTTCGGCACGCTGAGATTGAAATGGATGTTGCCATCCCCCAGATGGCCGAAGGGCACCGGCCGGATGCCCGGCACCAGTTTTTCCACCAGCGCGCAGCCTTCGGCGATGAAGGCCGGAATGTCCTTCACCGGCACCGAGACGTCGTGCTTGATCGAGCCGCCTTCGTATTTCTGGGATTCGGACAGGCTTTCGCGCAGCCGCCACAAGGCCGCGCACTGAGCTTCGCTGGCCGCAATCACCGCGTCGGTGCAGAGCCCACTTTCGATTGCGGCGGCGATGGTGCTCTCGACGAGTCCGGAGAGCAGGCCCGCATGGCCGCTGGTGGCTTCCGCCAGCACATACCAGGGCGAGGGCGCGGCCAGCGGATCGCGGCAGTTCGGCATGTGGGCGCAGACGAATTCGAGCCCGATGCGCGGGATCAACTCGAAGGCAGAAACGAGGCCGCCCGTCGTATCCTGCAGCCGGCCGAGCAGATGCACCGCTGCTGCCGGATCGGGCAGGGCGATGAAGGCCGTGGCGCGTTCCACCGGCTTGGGAAAGAGCTTGAGCGCCGCCGCGGTGATGACGCCCAGCGTGCCCTCGGCGCCAATGAATAGCTGCTTCAGGTCGTAGCCGGTGTTGTCCTTGCGTAAGGTGCGCAGCAGGTCGAGTATGCGCCCGTCCGCCAGCACCACTTCGACACCCAGCACGAGGTCGCGCGTATTGCCGTAGCGCAGCACGTTCACGCCGCCGGCATTGCTGGAGAGATTGCCGCCGATGGTGCAACTGCCTTCGCTGGCGAGGCTGAGCGGAAAATACTTGCCCGCCTCGCCGGCTGCTTTCTGTACTTCGGCCAGAACGACGCCCGCCTCGGCAATCAGGTGCATGCCCTCGGTATCGACCGAACGGATCGCCTTCATTCGCGACAGGCTGAGAAGCACTTCGCCCGCGAACGGAATCTGTCCGCCGACGAGGCCGGTATTGCCGCCCTGCGGCACCAGCGGCGTACGTGTCTCGTTGCAGATGGCGAGGATACGCGAAATCTCTTGCGCGTTCGCGGGCCTGAGCAGCAGCGGTGTTTTGCCCTGATATTTGCTGCGCCATTCGACCAGATGGGGGGCGATCTCGGCAGGGTCTTCGCTATAGCCTTTCGGGCCAACGGCCTCTTTCAAACGCGAGAGAATTTCGGCGGAAACAGTCATGGCATGTTCCGTGATTCATCTCTGGGTGCGGCCGCGCGGGCGAGGCGGTCGTTGATGGCTTCGCCCAACCCATGCGCCGGGATCGGCATCACGGCGATACGCACCGCGCCCGCCTTGTCCAGTTCGCGCAGCATGGCGAAGAGATTTGCGGCGGCCTCGGTGAGATCGCCGCGCGGGCTGAGGTTCAGCGTGGCCTTCGCGCCTTTCGGCACATTGCCGCCAAAGGCGAGCAGGGCTTCGTCTGCCGAAACCTCGCGGGCATTCAGCCGCATCGGCGCGCGGGGCGCATAATGGCTGGCCAGCATGCCGGGCGATGCGATCTTTGCTCCGGCCTGTTGAAGAGGCCCGGCGATCTTCTCGATGGCCTGGCGCGGCACCGCGCCGGGCCGCAGCAGCACAGGCCGGTTGCCCTCGAACCCGATCACGGTGGATTCGATGCCATGCGCCGACGGCCCGCCGTCGAGGATCAGGTCCACGCCGGGGCCCAGGCTTTCGGCCACATGCGCCGCGGTGGTCGGGCTGACGCTGCCGGAGCGGTTGGCGCTGGGCGCCGCAATGGGGCAGCCCGCCGCCTTGAGCAGCGCGCGGGCCACGGCGCTGGACGGCGCACGCAGCGCCACCGTGTCTAGCCCGGCGCTCACCAGCAGGGAGATCTTCGCATCCTGCCGCCGCGGCAGCACCAGCGTCAGCGCGCCGGGCCAGAAGGCCTCGGCCAGCCGCCGCGCCAGCGGCGTGAATTCCGCCAGGGTTTCGGCCTCGCCCAGCCCCGGCACATGGACGATCAGGGGATTGAATTGCGGCCGGCCCTTGGCGGCGAAGATGGCGGCCACGGCGCGGTCATTGCCGGCATTGGCACCCAGGCCATAGACGGTCTCGGTCGGAAAGGCCACGAGCCCGCCGCGCCGCAGGATGGCCGCCGCCTCGGCGATGGCGGCGGCGTCGGCAGGACGGATGGCGACGGGCGCAAGCATGGCGCCTCTATAGCGCGGCGCCCGCGCGCCCGTCACGCCCGGCTTTGAGGCTCAGCCGAAGGGTAGCATCGTCTTGACCACGTCGTCGCGCCGGATGCGGTGGTGATAGACCGCTGCCGCGAAATGCACGCCGGCCAATACGATCATGGTCCAGGCGAGGAACTCATGAGTCTCGCCCAGCGCGCGGTGCAGCGGCCGGCCATATTGCTCGGCCAGCGGCACCATAGCGCCGATATGCGGCCAGTCGAACAGCCCGAAGAACGGGATGGGGTGCGGATTGGTGGTGGCCGAGACCATCATCCAGCCAACCAGCGGAACGGCGATAATGAGCACGTAGAGCAGGCCCTCCACGATGCGCGCCAGCACCTTCTGCAGGCGCGGCATGTCGACGGGAAGGGCCGGGATCTTGTGCGTCAGCCGCCAGCCCACCCGGATCACGCTCAGCGCCAGTATCGTCAGGCCGATGGAGATGTGCAGGAAGATCGTCACCCGCGCCATCGGATCCTCGTCCGGCAAGTCGGCGTGGTAGAGGCCGAGAGCGAAATTGCCGATGACCGCGAGCGCGATCAACCAGTGCAGGCTCATGGCCACGGCATCGTAGCGGCTGATCGCCCGTGGCGCTGTCGTCTGTTTCATGATCTGGATGCTCACCTGCTGAAATGTTGCCTCAAAGCAATACTCGAACGCCGATCGCCGTGGCTGCGATGTCTTGCTGCCGACAGGAATCCTTCAGCAGACAGCGCTCGGTATCATGAAAAACGCGGTCCGGCATCACCTGCTTTGTAATATTGCGTAACTTCAAACTTCCGGCGATTTCGGGGTGAGCCGGCCGGTGTTGGCCGCCCGGCTTGACGGGCTTCGCAACCGCTTCCCATAGTCAGCCTGCGATACCGGCGGAAGGGCGGCAGGTGACGGAAACAAAGGCCATAACGAAGCCGGGCCAGGGGCTCGTATACCCGTTCGAGAACCGGCCTGAGAACGGCCAGACCATCGAGATCGCTCCCGGCGTATTGTGGGTGCGGATGCGACTGCCGTTTCAGCTTAACCACATCAATCTGTGGCTTTTGGAGGACGGCGAGGGCTGGACGGTCGTGGATACCGGCGTGCGCGACGGCCCGACGGCCGACGCCTGGAAAGCACTGCTGGCAGGGGTGATGGCCGGCCGGCCGGTCAAGCGCGTGGTTGTCACGCATTTGCACCCCGATCACGTCGGCATGGCCGGCTGGCTGGTGCGCCGCTTCGACTGCATGCTCTGGATGTCTCGCACCGACTATCTGATGTGCCGCAACCTGGTAGCCGATACCGGACAGGAGGCGCCCAAGGAAGGCGTGCGCTTCTACCATGCGGCAGGTTTTACCGAAGAGATGCTGGAGATGTACCGCACACGCTTCGGCGGCTTCGGCCAGGGCGTTTACACGCTGCCCAGTTCCTATCGCCGGCTGGTCGACCGCGAAGAGGTCGAAATCGGCGGCCGGCGCTGGCAGGTGGTGGTGGGCCGCGGCCATGCGCCGGAACATGTCTGCCTGTGGTGCCGGGAACTGAACCTGTTCATTTCGGGCGACCAGATCCTGCCGCGCATATCGTCCAACGTCTCGCTGTTCCCGACCGAGCCCGAGGCCGATCCTTTGCGCGAATGGCTGCAGTCCTGCGCCATGTTGCGTGACCTCTTGCCCGAGGACGTACTGGTTCTGCCTTCGCATAACGAGCCGTTCCGTGGCGCACGCCTGCGGCTGCAGGAACTGATCGAAGAGCACGAGGCCAATCTGGACAAGCTCGTGGCACTGTGCGCCGCGCCCATGCGTGCAGTGGACTGTTTCCCGGCGCTGTTCCGCGCCCGCATCACCGCAGGCAATTACGGCATGGCGACAGGCGAAAGCCTGGCCCATCTCAATTGCCTGCTCTATCGCGGGCGGCTCACGAAGCGCACGGACGAGGACGGCGTGGATTGGTATCTGGCGAAATAGCGGGGGAACGAGCAGCAGAAACCTCGCTGTTCATTATTCATGTTCTATTTCAGAGGAAAGTTGCATGTCCCTGAATAACAAGACGCTTTTCATCACCGGAGCCAGCAGAGGTATTGGCCTGGCCATCGCCCTCAGGGCGGCGCGTGACGGCGCGAACATCGCCGTCGTGGCCAAGACGGCCGCGCCCCATCCCAAGCTGGAAGGCACCATCCATACCGCGGCAGCGGAAATCGAGCAGGCGGGTGGCAAAGCCCTGCCGCTGGTGTGCGACATCCGTTTCGAGGAGCAGGTAGCCGACGCGGTCGAGAAAACGGTGGCGCGCTTCGGCGGCATCGACATCTGCGTCAATAATGCCAGCGCCATCCAGCTCACCGGCACGCTGGCCACCGACATGAAGCGCTTCGATCTGATGCACCAAATCAATACGCGCGGCACCTACCTCGTCAGCCGCACCTGCATCCCCCATCTGAAGCGCGCGGGCAATCCGCATGTGCTGATGCTGTCGCCGCCGCTGGACATGAACCCCAGATGGTTCGCCGGCCATCCTGCCTACACGATGGCCAAATACGGCATGAGTATGTGTGTGCTCGGCATGGCGGCCGAATTTGCCGGCGATGGCATTGCCTTCAACGCGTTATGGCCGCGTACCGGTGTCGCCACGGCCGCCATCCGTCATGCGCTGGCGGGGGCCGAAGGCATGAAGCACTGCCGCACGCCGAACATCCTGGCCGATGCGGCCTATCTGATCTTCAACAAGATGGCGAAGGATTTTACCGGCCATTTCCTGATCGACGATACGTTCCTGACGGAAAACGGCGTAACCGATCTCGACCGCTACCGCGTCGATCCCACCAAGGACTTGATGCCGGATTTCTTCGTGCCGGATGACATGCCGCCGCCGGCCGGCGTCAGCCTCAAAGCGCTGTCCTGACGCTGTCCAGCAGCCGGGCCGCGGCGCGAACGGCGCCGGCGGTGGTTTGCCACGCCGTCGCCTCGACGCGGGCTGGGGCGCTGTAGCGGGCCAAATTCGCCAGATGAACCAAATGTGTGGAGCCCATGCTGCCGGTGACGCACACGGTCAAAATGCCGACCAGCGTTAGCGATACCTTCAGAAGGTAATAGCGGCGATCCATCTTCGCCTCCTTCTTGCGTCCGCATCTTATCAGGTGACCGGCGGACGGCCAATCCGCTGCGCCATCAATTTTTGATGTCAGGGCTGGAGGCGGGCGCCGGCCCGTTGCGAAAGGTGACGACGTGTTGCGGGAACGGAATGGTGATCCCGCCGCCATCGAGCGCCAGTTTCACAGCCTTTTGCAGGTCGAACAGGGTGTCCCAGTAAACTGCGTTGGGCACCCAGCAGCGCACCACGATCTCCACCGCCGAGGCGCCGAGCGCGCCCACCGGCGCCATTGGCTTGGGGCTTTTCAGCACCCGCGGATCGCTTTCCATGACGCCTATCACGATCTTTTGAGCGGCCGCGATGTCGTCGGAATAGTCGATGCCGACGGTGAAGTTGATGCGGCGCGTGGGTTCGCGGCTGTAGTTGATGATGGTGCCGCCGAAAATCGAAGCATTGGGCACGGAGATATAGACGAGATCGGCACTGAGCAGGATAGTCGTGAAGAGGCCGATTTCGCGCACCGTGCCGCCCTGACCCGCGGCTTCGACGTAATCGCCGATCCTGAAGGGCCTGAGGAACAGCAGCATCACCCCGGCGGCGACGTTGGACAGCGTGCCCTGGATCGCCAGCCCGACAGCAAGACCTGCGGCGCCGATGACGGCGATCAGGCTTGTGGTCTCCACGCCGAAGCGGTGCAGCACGGCCAGCACCGTCACCACCAGCACAGTGTAGCGCACCAGCGACACGGTGATCGGTTTCAGGGTTTCGTCAAAACGGCGCGCGCGATCGAGCGCTCGGCGCGTCCATTCCGAAAGCCAGGCCGCCACCGTCCAGCCGGCAATCAGGATCAGTACCGCGGCCAGCACGTCCATGCCGCCCGAAAGCAGCAGCGTGCGCAGGTGTTCTGGAAGTACGAAGCCGGATTCCGAGATTAAATCACGAACCATGAAATGCGTTCCTCCGTTCCGGTCGCGGGGGGCGTCTGGGGCACAAATCACCCCTACACGAAACAGCGCCGATCTTCACCCCGAAAGGCCCGGATACGTAGCGCCTATGGGCATTATCATGCACTATCGGACGGGCTTGGAGCGGGGGAAAGACATGCGCACGATGCTGTTTACGCTGGCGGCATGCGCAATCGTGAGCGCGCTGCCGGCAGCAGGAGAGGCGGCCGAGGTGCCGGCCTGTTCGCCGCCGGTCGAGGTGAGCCGGGCACCGATCGTGCGTGTGGAAATCAACGGGGTGCTGGTGCTGCGCGACGGCCGAGCCGCCGATCTCGAAAGTGTGCTGCTACCCGCCGGCGCGCGGGACCATGCGCCGGCTTTCGTCGCCCAGCAGGCGATTGAGCGGCTTTCGAAACTCACCAAAGGCAAGGACGTGACGCTCAGGGCGCGTATGCCCAAGGAGGATCGCTACGGGCGTATCCGCTCGCAGGTCTTCCTGCACCAGGATGGACGGGACATCTGGCTGCAGGAGACGATGCTGCACGAGGGGCTGGCGCGCGTCATGATCGCGCCGGACCGGCCTGAATGCGCGCGCGAGCTTTATGCCGCCGAAAGCGAGGCTCGTGCCACACGCGCCGGGATTTGGGCGCTGCCGGCTTATGCGGTGCGCTCGCCGGACAATCTTGGTGGCGATCTCGGCACCTTCCAGATCGTCGATGGCGTGGTGACGAATGCGTCGATCCATGATGGCCGCGCCTATCTGAATTTCGGCGACGACTGGCGTACGGACTTCACTGCCACTATCGCGCCCGACGATATGAAGCGCTTCCGTGAGGCGGGCATCGATCCTAAAGCCTATGCCGGCAAAAAGGTCGAGGTGCGCGGTTACATCCAGTCGCTCAACGGGCCGGAGATCGAACTGGCCGCGCCGGACATGATCGAAGTGCTGCCATAACAAAAAAGGCCCGGATGGATATCCGGGCCTTTGTCCTGGCGTTTCCGAAAGCTCAGGCAGCCTTCTTCAAGAGCATGCCTTCGACACGCTTGATCGCGGTGGGCTCATCCGTTTTCTCGACCGCCGCCACTTCGCGCGCCATGCGGGCGAGGGCGGCTTCGTAAAGCTGGCGCTCGGAATAGGATTGCTCGGGCTGGCCGCTGGCGCGATGCAGGTCGCGCACCACCTCGGCGATTGAAACCAGGTCGCCGGAATTGATCTTGGCTTCGTATTCCTGCGCCCGGCGGCTCCACATGGTGCGCTTGACGCGCGCCCGGCCCTTGAGCGTATTGAGCGCGGTGGCCACCACATCCGGCGAGGACAGCTTGCGCATGCCCACGGCCTTGGCCTTCGCGGTCGGGACGCGCAGGGTCATCTTGTCCTTGTCGAAGGTGATGACGAAGAGTTCGAGTTTTACGCCAGCGACTTCCTGTTCCTCCACGCGCATGATGCGGCCCACGCCGTGGGTCGGATAGACCACATGGTCATTGGCCTTGAACTCGAGTTTCCTGTTCGAATTCGCGGGAACCTTCTTCTTTGTCGTCGTCGCAGTCGTCATTTCCATCCTATCCTTGTTCGCCGGTCCGGCCGGAGCCAGGTCTATGGCGGGCAAATCGGCCCGCCGCCGGGTTCAAACCGGCGTACCGCATTTTGTTGCGGTGCAACATTTAGCCCCGTTTTCGAAAAAAGGCACGCAACAATCTGTCTTCACACTTGGGGCGGGGTTCGGGGGCGTTCCCGCGGCCAAGTACACAGATGACGCGCACGGCTTATCAGGAGTTGCAGACCAAGGCATTCCCATCTGCCGATTGCCAGTGCGGGAGCTTATAGCACAGGCTTCGCCAATTTGGAAGACCGATTCTTCCAAGCAGTTGAAAATGCGCGCTTTATTTCAAATTATCGGAAAATCCGTCAGTCTTTTCCAAGGCTTGCAGCACAACGATTCAGGCGGCGGCAAACCGGTTTGACCGCGATCCGAAAATTTTACGAACCAGAACCGGGTTTTTTGCTAAAATACTTGTCATATTTGTTCTCGACCCCGTCCCACTCCTTCGCATCTGCGGGGGCCTCGCCCTTCTGGGTGATGTTCGGCCAGGACTTGGCATACTCGGCGTTAAGCGAGAGCCAGTTCTCCAGTCCCGGTTCGGTATCCGGCTTGATGGCTTCGGCGGGACATTCCGGCTCGCAGACGCCGCAGTCGATGCAGACCTCCGGGTCGATCACCAGCATGTTCTCGCCCTCGTAGAAGCAGTCCACGGGGCAGACTTCCACGCAGTCCATGTACTTGCACTTGATGCAGTTATCGGTAACGACGAAGGTCATGGGCGTTCAGGCTCCGGCGACTCGAACAAATCGGGCTCGTCCATTAAGGCGCGGGCGCCTCTCGATCAAGCCCAGTTTCATTGAGGATTTGGTAGAGCGCCCGCGCTTCGGGCGCGGGACCGCGCCGTGTTCCCGGCGCCAGCACCTGCACGGCCAGCACCTCCGGCCCGCGGGGGATCGTCAGGATGTCGCCTGGCGCCACCGTGGCGCTGGATTTGCCTAGACGATTGCCGTTCAGACGGATCAGTCCGCTTTCAGCGGCGCGCTGCGCCAGCGCGCGCGTCTTGTAGAAGCGGGCGTGCCAGAGCCATTTGTCGATGCGCAGGCGTCCGTCCATCGCGTCAATCAGCCGCAAGCAAAGCCTTGAGCCCGGCAAAGGGGGAATCGGGGTTGGCGGCCGCCCTCGGTGCCTTGGCGTAATGGCGGGGCTTCGCCTTCGGCCGCACCGCCATAGGCGCGCGCCGCCAGACCGTTTGCGGCTCAGGTCCGGCGACCTCGACCTGTTGCCAGCCCAGCGCCGCCAGCACGGCCTGAAGCGTCGCCGCGTCGGTGCCAAGGAGCGAAACCAGCCTGGGCAGCGCCGTCGCAGCCGAAAGCCCCTTGGCGGCGGCAGCTTCGAGTTCTTCCTCCAGCCGGTCGAGCATATCGAGGCGGATGGCGCGCGGGCCGGCGAGGCGGAACCCGGCGGCCGCCAGAAAGCCTTCCAGCAGCGCATCGTCCCGCTCGAAGGAGGTCAACCCGGGAGCGGGCGGGGGCGGCAGCTTTTCCAGCCGCCGGTACACGCCCCACAACAGCGCCAGCAGCGAGGCCGCCTGAGGGCGCAACAGCTTGGGAAGGAAGATCGACCGACGCGCAAAGCGCACGCCGAAGCCCCTGAGCCCGCGCGCCGCCGCGCGTTCGTCGGCCGGCATGGTGGCATGAGTCCGATCAAGTGCGCCCAGCGCTTCGCAAAGCTGGAAGGCGAGGCCGCGGGCCTCGGCGGGCAGGGCGCCCGGTGCTCCCGGTTTCGCGTCGGCCGCTTTCTTCAATGCCAGCAGCGGCTCCAGACGCGTGGCGATATAGGCCGTAAGCCAGGCCCGCAACCGCTCGGCGAGGCGCATGCGCATATCGGCTGAAAGGTGATCGTCGGCCAGCAGTTCGAGACCCGGTTCGAGCGCGCTGGCGCCCGCGGTGAGCCGCGCGACGATAGCGCCGTCCCACCACAGCCGGCCATGCTCGCTGAGGCTGATCTCGCTGTCGTGCGCGTTCAGCAGGCGCTTCTCGCGCCGCGCGAATTCGCCGTCGAGGGCCTTCAGCGCCACCGCTCGCAGTGTGCGGCCGTGGATGCCTTCCGCGCGCGCGTCCGGCGCGAAGCGGAAGCCGTCGAGCTTGCCAACTGCTTCGCCGCTGACCGAAACGCCGCCGGAATCGTCGAGCACCAGGTCGAAAAACTCGTCGTCGCGCAGCGAGCGCATCAGCACGGAGGTACGCCGGTCGATGAAGCGCTGCGTCAAGCGCGCGTGCAAAGCATCGGAGAGCCGGTCCTCCACTGCGCGGGTCTGGCCCTGCCAATGCGCCGCGTCCTTCACCCAGCCCGGGCGGTGCGCGGCATAGGTCCATGTTCTGATCTGCGCGAGGCGCCCCGAAAGCGTGGCGACGTCGCCTTCCGTCTCGTCCAGCCGTGCGATCTGGCGCGCCAGCCAGTCTTCCGGCAGGGCGCTTTCGTCGCTCATCAGGTGGCGGTAGATCTGGCCCACGAGGCGCACATGATCCTCGGCGCTGAGCTTGCGGAAATCGGGAAGCTGGCAGGCGTCCCAGAGCAGCCGCACCGACGCCGGCGCCGTAGCCATTGCGCGGACATCTTCATGGCTCGCCAGAATGCGCAGGGCTTCGAGATCGCTGGCCGTGCGCGCCCTGGCGAGGCCGCGCAGCGGTGGCGGCTCTTCGAGGCTGGCAATCAGCGCATCGAGCGCATGAAAGGCGAGTTTCGAGTTTCGATATTGCAGCACGCGTACCGGCTCGTAGCGGTGACTTTCGACGCGGGAGATCGTTTCCTCGTCCAGCGTCTCGGCCTCGGCGGTGACGCCGAAGGTGCCGTCGTTCATGTGGCGGCCCGCGCGGCCCGCGATCTGACCGATCTCGTCGGCCTTGAGCACACGCAAGCCCACGCCGTCGAATTTCTCCAGCGCCGAGAAGGCAACATGGTCGATATCCATGTTGAGGCCCATGCCGATGGCGTCGGTCGCCA
>JAGWZW010000003.1 GCA_018971835.1 Alphaproteobacteria bacterium | reverse complement strand
GTGGCCACTTACCGCCGCGGGCTCGACTGGGTGCTGGAGCGCCAGAAGCTGACGATGGCGGTGGCGGCGGGCACGCTGGCAGTGACGGTGCTGCTCTACATCCTCATCCCCAAGGGCTTCTTCCCGCTGCAGGATACCAGCCTGCTGCAAGGCATCACGCGGGCCTCGCCCAGCGTCTCCTTTGCCGACATGGCCGCGCATCAGGAGGCGCTGGCGCGCGCCCTGCTCGCCGATCCGGACGTGGAAAGCCTGTCCTCCTTCATTGGCGTGGACGGCACCAACACCACGCTCAACGAAGGGCGGCTGCTGGTCAATTTGAAGCCCAAGGACGAACGCAGCGATACCATCAGCGCCGTTCAGCAGCGCCTGGCTGAACGCGCGGCCAAGGTGGCGGGCATCACGCTGGCGCTGCAGCCGGTGCAGGATCTCACCGTCGATGCCACGGTGAGCAGCGCGGCCTACCAGTTCGTGCTGCAAAGCGCGAGCGCGGCCGAACTGCAGGCCTGGCTGCCCAAACTGATCGCGCGGCTGAAACAGGAGCCGGCGCTTGCCCACGTCTCCACCGCCGCGCTCGACCAGGGCGAAGCGGTGAACGTCACCGTGGACCGCGATACCGCGGCGCGCTTCGGCATCACCGCCGCCACCATCGACAACGCGCTTTACGACGCCTTCGGCCAGCGCATCGTCTCCACCATCTTCACGCAATCGAGCCAGTACCGCGTCATTCTCGATGCCGGGGCGAGCTTCGCCGATCCGTCCGTGCTTTTGTCGCGCATCTACCTGCCTTCGGCGGGCGGCGGGCAGGTGCCGCTTTCGACCATTGCCCATGTCGGCACAGAGCGCGTGGCGCTGGCCAATACCCGCCTCGGCCAGTTTCCGGCGGCGATGGTGTCCTTCGATACGGCCAGCGGCTATTCGCTGGGCGCCGCGGTGAAGGCCGTGCAAGCCGCGGAAGGCGAGATCGGCCTGCCCGCCGGCATCTCCACGGCGTTCCAGGGCGCCGCGCTGGCCTTCCAGAATTCCGCCACCAACGAAATCCTGCTGATCCTGGCGGCGATCGTTGTGGTCTATATTGTGCTGGGCGTGCTCTATGAGAGCTTCATCCACCCGGTGACGATCCTCTCCACGCTGCCTTCCGCCGGTGTGGGCGCGCTGATCGCACTCATCATCAGCGGGCACGAACTCGATATCGTCTCCATCATCGGCATCATCCTCTTGATCGGTATCGTCAAGAAGAACGCCATCATGCTGATCGATTTCGCGCTGGAGGCGGAGCGGCGCGAGGGCCTGTCCTCCCGCGAAGCGATCTACCAGGCCGCGCTGCTGCGCTTCCGTCCGATCCTGATGACGACGGTGGCGGCTCTGTTCGGTGCGCTGCCGCTGATGCTGGGCAGCGGCACCGGCTCGGAGCTGCGCCATCCGCTGGGCATCGCCATCGTCGGCGGGCTGATCCTCAGCCAGCTCATGACGCTGTTCACCACGCCGGTGATCTATCTCTATTTCGGCCGCTGGGCAGAGGCGCTGCAGCGCTGGCGTGCGCCGGAGGCGGTGGAGGCACCGGCGGAATGAACCTCCCCGGCCTCTTCATCCGGCGGCCGGTGGCCACCATTCTGCTCACGCTGGGGCTGGCGATTTCGGGCCTCGCCGCCTTTCCGCTGCTGGCGGTATCGCCGCTGCCGGATGTCGATCTGCCGACCATCTTCGTGATGGCCTCGATGCCGGGAGCCAGCCCGGAGGTCATGGCCTCCAGCGTCGCCACGCCGCTCGAACGGCATCTTGGCACCATCGCCGACGTGGACGAGATGACCTCGAGCAGCTCGAACGGCAGCACGCGGATCATCCTGCAATTCGCGCTCGACCGCGATATCGACGGCGCGGCGCGCGACGTGCAGGCCGCCATCAATGCCGCGCGCGCCGACCTGCCCGCGGCGCTCAAACGCAGCCCGACCTATCGCAAGCTCAACCCGGCCTCGATGCCCATCCTCATCCTGGCCATGACGTCGGACAAGCTGACCCCCGGGCAGATCTACGATTCGGCCTCCAACATCGTGCAGCAGAAGCTGAGCCAGGTGGAAGGCATCGGCCAGGTGCAGCTCGGCGGCAGTTCGCTGCCGGCGGTGCGCGTCGATCTCAATCCGCGCGCGCTGTTCAAATACGGCATCGGCCTTGAGGACGTGCGCGCCGCGCTTTCTGCCGCCAACGCCAATGCGCCCAAGGGTGCCATCACCGTCGGCCCGAAGAGCATGCAGGTCTATACCAACGATCAGGCACAGAACGCGGCGCAGTTCAGTAACCTGATCGTGGCCTATCGCAATGGCGCGGCGGTCCGGCTCCGCGATGTCGCCAGCGTCAGCAACGGCGTGGAGGACATCCGCAATATCGGCATGAGCGAGGGCAAGCCCGCGGTGCTGGTGCTGCTGTTCCGCCAGCCCGGTGCCAACATCATCAAGACGGTGGACGGCGTGAAGGCCGCGCTGCCGCAGCTTCGCAAGGCGCTGCCCGCATCGGTCAGGCTCAGCGTGGTCAACGACCGCACCGGCACCATCCGCGCCTCGCTGCATGACGTGGAGCTGGCGATGCTGGCCGCCATCGTCCTCGTCATCCTGGTGGTGCTGTTCTTCCTGCGCAATGCGCGGGCGGCGCTGGTGCCGTCCGTGGCGGTGCCGCTGTCGCTGATCGGTACCTTCGGGGTGATGTACCTGTTCGGCTACACGCTAGACAATCTCTCGCTGATGGCGCTGACGGTCGCCACCGGCTTCGTGGTGGACGACGCCATCGTGGTGCTGGAGAACGTCACCCGCCATATCGAGGCGGGGGTGCCGCGGCTCGAAGCGGCGATGCGGGGCGCGCGCGAGGTCGGCTTCACCGTGCTGGCCATGAGCCTGTCGCTGATCGCCGTGTTCCTGCCGATCCTGTTGATGGGCGGAATGGTGGGCCGTTTCTTCCACGAATTCGCGGTGGTGCTCTCCACCGCCATCGTCATCTCGCTGGCCGTCTCGCTTTCCACCACGGCGATGATGTGCGGCCATCTCGATCTCAAGCATCGCGCCGCGCGCGAAGCGGGGCGGCTGGCGCGGGCGGCCGAATGGATCTTCGATACCGCGCTTCGGGCCTATGACCGCTCGCTGACCTGGGCGCTGCAGGTTCCTGGCACCATCATGCTGATCCTGGCGATCACGGTGGGGCTCAATTTCTATCTCTTTGCGGTGGTGCCCAAGGGCTTCTTCCCCAGCGAGGATACCGGCGTGATCGAGGGCGGCATCCATGCCGACCAGGACATCTCCTTCCAGTTGATGGCGCAGAAGTTCAAGCAGTTCATCCGCATCATCGGTGCCGATCCGGCGGTCAAGAACGTGACCGGCTTCACCGGCGGGGGCGGGGGAGGGCCGCGCGGCGGTGCCGTCAATTCCGGCCATGTCTTCGTTCAACTGAGGCCGCTGGCCGAGCGCCGCGGCCTCAGCACCGATCAGGTGATCGAGCGGTTGCGCGGCAAGCTCATGGACGTGGCCGGCGCGCGCATCTTTCTGCACGGTGCCTCGGATGTGCGCGCGGGCGGGCGCGAGGGCAATGGCGCCTACCAGTACACGCTGGAAGCCGATTCGCTGGCGGAACTCAACACCTGGATGCCGAAGATCACCGCCGCGCTGCAGAACGCGCCGGAGCTGGAGGACGTGAATTCCGATCGCGAGCAGGGTGGGCTCGAAAGCCGGCTCGTGATCGACCGCGATACCGCCGCGCGGCTGGGCGTTTCAACCTCGCAGATCGACAACACGCTTTATGACGCCTTCGGCCAGCGTCAGGTTTCCACCATCTACAAGGACGAAAACCAGTATCATGTGGTGATGAGCGTGGCGCCGCAGTTCTGGCAGTCGCCCGAGACGCTACGCGATATCTATGTCAGCACGGCGGGCGGCGCGCTCTCGGGCACGCAGGCAACCGGCGCCGTGGCGGGAACCACCGCGCTGCCGGGCGCCGCCGCGCCGAGCGCTGCCGCCATCGCCGGCGACGCGCTGCGCAACGCCCGGCTCAACGCCATCGCCAGTTCGGCCGGCAGCGCGTCCACCGGCGCGGCTGTCAGCGTCAGCCAGGAGAAGATGCTGCCGCTCGCCGCCTTCGCCCGCTTCTCGACTGCGACCACGCCGCTCAGCGTGAACCATCAAGGGCCGTTCGTGGCCACCACCTTTTCGTTCAATCTCTCGCCCGGCTATGCGCTGGGCCAGGCTACCAATGCGATCCAGCGCACGATGGCGGCGCTGCACGTGCCCGTTTCGATTCACGGCGAATTCGCGGGCACGGCCCGCATCTTCCGCCAGTCGATGGGCGACGAGCCGCTGCTCATTCTCGCCGCGCTGCTGACCGTCTATCTGGTGCTGGGCATTCTCTACGAGAGCTACATCCACCCGCTGACGATTCTCTCCACCCTGCCGTCGGCGGGGGTGGGGGCGCTGCTGGCGCTGATGATCACGGGGATGGAGTTCTCGCTCATCGCCATGATCGGCGTGCTGCTTCTGATCGGCATCGTCAAGAAGAACGCCATCATGATGATCGATTTCGCGCTGGAGGCTGAGCGGACAGAGGGCCTCTCCCCGCGCGAGGCCATCCACAAGGCCTGCATGATGCGCTTCCGCCCCATCATGATGACAACCTTCGCCGCCATCCTGGGCGCCCTGCCGCTGGCCATCGGGCTGGGCACCGGCTCGGAGATGCGCCAGCCGCTCGGCGTTTCGATCGTCGGCGGGCTGATGGTCAGCCAACTTTTGACACTTTACACTACGCCCATCATCTATCTCTATCTCGATCGCTTCCGCCTCCGGGTGCGGCGGCGCTGGCTGCGCTGGTCACCCGCGCCTGCCGAGTGAGGCCATTACGCTGTTGGCGCGGGCAAGGACTTCGGGGGCTGCGAAAGGCTGCTGTCCCGAAAGCTGGTGGCGGCCGGTTTCTCGATAAGATTTGCTTGGTCAAAGACCTGGAAAGTCAGTTTCATAATAGAATAAAAGACTATCTAAAATTTGTGGAAATGACGCCCGCGGGGGCATGGCGAAGACGGTCAAACGCGATGCCCAATATTCGCCAAATTCCCGTTTCAGTTTTTGTATCAGGATAGTTTTCTTGAATCGACCGCTCACTTAATTGCCGAAGACATGCTATGACGTCAGAGTGCGACTGAGTCGCGAATTGATGCAGACGAGCGGGAGCCGCTGACCACGAGGGTGTGACTGAAAATCGTAGCAATAGCTGAAGGACAAACCGGAAGGGGGCGTCATGTGCCGTTACATGCGATTTGCTGTTCTGGGGGCGCTATGCCTCGCCTCGACGAGTTTGGTAACGCCAGCAGCCGCTCAATACGCCGCTGCCGGTGTTGGTGCCGCGGCCGCCCCGACCGCCCCGGCGGCGGAGGGCGATTATGCGCCCAAGGGCTTGCCGCTGGGAGGTTTCCGCCTGTTTCCGTCGCTGCAACTCGGCGCGAACTACGACGACAACATCTATCGCACCGACACCAACGCCAAGGATAGTTTCTACTTTCTTGAGCAGCCCGCGTTCATCCTGCAGTCGCAATGGGGCCTGCATAAGCTGGATTTGTTCGGGTCGCTGGGCAGCTATCAGTATGCCTCCTACTCCCACGAAAACCATACGGACTGGAGCGCGGGCGGCGATGGCCGGCTCGACATCCTGCGCGGCATCGACCTGACCGGCGGCGGCTCCTATGCCACGCTGCATGAGGCACGCACCTCGCCGGACCAGCCCTTCGCCGCCAGCACGCCTACGCAGTACCGTCTTTCCAAGGCCAATGCCGCGTTCGAGTACCACCCCTATCATTTCGGCTTCACGGTCGGCGGCACCTACATGCATTACGACTACAGCGCCACCTCCCTGATCGGCCTGCCGCCGGTCGATAACACCGACCGCAACCGCGACGAATATACCGGCTACGTCAAGGCCTCCTACGAGTTCTCACCGGGCTATGCCATGTTCGTTCAAGCCAACGAACGCGACGTCCAATACGCGGCCGCGCTCGACCGCAACGGCCTGCACCGCGACAATCACGGCTACAGCGTCAACGGCGGCCTGGAAATGGCCTTGACCGACCTGATCACGGGCCAGATTTATGGCGGCTATCTGAACGAACATTACACCGCCCCACTGAAGACCGTCTCCGGTTTCAATTTCGGCGCTGATGTGGACTGGACGCCCACGCCGTTGTGGACTTTCCACCTCACGGCTTCGCGCCTCCTGAACGGCACCACGATCGACAACGCCTCGGCCGAGGACGATCAGAGCGTGCGGCTGGCGGCCGATTACAAATTCCGGCGGGACGTTACGATCCAGGCCTTCGGCGGCTATACCGATTCAAACTTCAACGGCTCGCCCCGCCACGACAAGTACACCTCTGCCGGCGTCAACCTGAATTACTACCTGACCCGCAGTGTCAGCGCGCAGCTCGGCTATGCCTATCAGACCCGCAGCTCGTCACTGGCGGGCCAAGGCTT
Organism: Alphaproteobacteria bacterium; assembly: GCA_018971835.1. GTDB lineage: Bacteria > Pseudomonadota > Alphaproteobacteria > Micropepsales > Micropepsaceae > Rhizomicrobium. Next base: position 76,634 of record JAGWZW010000003.1, on the reverse strand, counting down.
CAGCGACAACCTGATTACGCTGGGGCTGAATTTGCATCTGTAAGGCGTACAGGCTGAGATCGCGCTGTTTCGTTCGGGCCGTCGCGGGGCGGCGGCCTTCTTCTTCATCGTCCCTCGGCAGGTGGCGGCGCCGGCGCTGCACCGGATCGTCATTCATGGCCGCTGCCCGCAGGCTTGAGCGAAATCAAAGCGGCCGGCCGGGCCTGGCACTAGAGAAAAACTGAGAAACTGTCAGGTGACCGGGCACATGGTTCAGGTGATTTTCGTGGCGCAGGACGGCGCGCGGCGGCCGGTGGACGCGCCGGTAGGTTATTCCGTGATGGAGGCCGCCATCGACCACAATATTCCGGGCATCGATGGCGATTGCGGCGGGGCCTGCGCCTGCGCGACCTGCCATGTGCATGTCGACAAGGCGTGGCTGGCCAAGCTGCCGCCGATGAGCGAGCTGGAGCGCGGCATGCTCGACTTCGCCTTCGGCGTGGACGAGCTGAGCCGCCTCGCCTGCCAGATCAAGTTGGCGCCGGAACTGGACGGCCTGGTGGTCCATACGCCCGAACAGCAGTATTGATCCGCCGGTTCCATCAGTTTCTGCGAACGCTTCTTGGGCTTGACAAAAATCAAGGCATCAATCGTGACGCATGCGTCATCTTTCCTCGGCTGGCAAACCCCATAACAAGCCGGAGGAAACATGGCTCAGGAAACGCAGGGACGTATTGTTCAAAAGGGTGACTGGACGGTCACCATGACGCCCGACGACCTCTACCGCAATCCGATGGAGATCGCCTGGACCTTTGATTACGAACTGGGCGCGGGCAAGGTCGAAGACCTCTACAAGCGCGCCAAGAAGAACCAGTGGGATTCGGATGAGATCCTGCCCTGGGATACCCAGGTCGATCCCTCCAATCCGCTGATCGCGGACCGCGCCTCGCTGTTTCCGCAGATGCCGTTCTTCAAGAAGCTGTCGAAATCGCAGCAGGAGACGTTCATCGCCCATTCGACGGCGCAACTGCTGTCGCAATTCCTGCACGGCGAACAGGGCGCGCTGATGACGGCGGCCTGCGTCACCCATTCGGTGCCGGACGCTTCGGCCAAGCTCTATGCCGCGACGCAGACGATGGACGAGGCCCGCCATGTCGAGGTCTACGCCAAATATTGCGACAAGATCGCGATGGTCTATCCGATGTCGCCCTGGCTCAAATCTCTGATCGACGCCACGCTGAAATCGGACCGCTACGAGAAGGTCATGATCGGCATGAACATGATCGTCGAGGGCCTGGCGCTCGGCGCTTTCAACAACATGTATCATTCGACCGTCTGCCCGCTGCTGAAGCAGATCACCTTCAACGTGATGCGCGACGAGTCGCGGCATGTCTCCTTCGGCCATGTCTACCTCGGCCCGGTCATCAAGAAGCTGGACGAGGCCAGCCGCGAAGACCTGGCCGATTTCGCCTTCAATGCCGTCAGCATCATCATCGCCGCCACCACGATGGGCGAAGCGCAGGGGCTGGCCAATCGCGCCGATCCGGGCTTCATGGAAGTGCTGGCCAATTCCAACATCGACCCGGATTTCTTCTTCGCCGGCCTTGATGAAGCCGCCGAGCAGGGCATCATGTCGGAGCTGCCGCCGGGCCAGATCCATTCGCTCAAGGATCTGATGCTGCCGGCCATCGCCCGCGTCGGCCTGATTACGCCGCGCGTGCGCAAGAAATACGAGGAAGCGGGCATCCCGATCTTCGACGACCAGCGCGTGCTGCACGCGCTGGAGGGCGGCGCGCCGCAGGTGCAGATCGCCGCGGAATAACGCCGCGCCGGTTGCCGTTCGGACCGCGTGCCTTTCCGGGCGCGCGGTCCTTCGTCTCAGAAGGGCGCGGCGCCGGCGCCCGCATAGGGCCGCACACTGTCCGCTACCGAATCGGCGACATGTTCCTTGGTGACGACGCCGATGATGTCGGCCTTGTGCGGAACGCCGTTCCCGCGCACGACCACGATCATCGAGGCGTTCCTGCGCCACATGCGGCCAATGACCCTGAACATGATGTCGTCTTCCCGGGCGATCGTGAAGCGGTGGGTGGCGACATCGCCCAGCGTCACGCCCGTATAAGCGCCTTCGAGGCCCCGGCGCAGCGACGTGTTCACCCGCAACACACCGGCGATGCGGTCTTGCCTGACGATGACGACATGGCGCATCCGGCCGTGATGTTCCGGCTGGCGCAGGAAAGCGTCGAAGTCCATGTCGCTTTCCACAACAAGGAAATCCTTGTCCATCACGTCGCCGGCCGGGCGCACCAGGAACATGTTGGCGTGCAGTGCCTTGGGAATGAAATGGTGCCGCGCCACCAGCTTGAGCGTATAGATGTTCTCGCTGCAGAGCACGCGGCGCACGCCGACGGCGACCGCCACCGCCACGATCATCGGCATCACGATGTCGTAATCGCGCGTCATCTCGAAGATCATGGTCACGGCGGTCATCGCCGCGCCGGTGGCCCCGCCCACCATCGCCGCCATGCCGATCATCGCGAAGGCGCCGATGGTGATCGCGGGCGTGGGAATGACGAGGTGGCAGAGTACGCCGAAGCCCGCCCCCAGCGTCGCGCCTATGAACAGCGACGGCGAGAAGATACCGCCGGAGGAACCGGAGCCGAGGCTCAGCACGGTGGCGGCGAGCTTGCTGGCGGCCAGCAGCAGGAGCAGCGGCGCAAAGGCGAGCCCGCCCATCAAGACGTCCTGCACCGTGGAATAACCCACGCCTTCGATATGGTAATGGCCGGTGTAATGGAAAAACCCATACATGCCCGCGCCCAGCGCCAGCATCGCCAGGGCATGGCGCAGATAGGGATTGGCGATGTGCTCGCAGAGCTTTTCGGTGAAATAGAGCCCGCGCACGAACGCCGTGGCGGCCAGCCCGATGATTCCGCCCAACAGCACATAGAGCAGAATGGCGTAGAGCGGCGGCGCGCCAGCGACGAAGTAGACCGCGGGCACCTCAAAGGCGGGCCGGAGGCCCAAGAAGATGCGGGCGATGAAGGTGGCCGTGCCCGTGGCCAGCGCCACCGGCAGGAAGGTGCGCGCGCTGACTTCCGGCATCATCAACTCGATGGCGAACATCACCCCGCCGAGCGGCGTGTTGAAGGTGGCCGCGATGCCGGCGCCGGCGCCTGCCGCCACCAACGTGATGCGCTGCCACGGCTCCATGCGGATCAGTTGCCCGATGGTGGAGGCGAGCGAGGCGCCGATCTGGATGATGGGGCCCTCGCGGCCGATGGCGGCGCCGCTGCCGATGGCCAGCGCGGAGGCCAGCGACTTGATGATGGCCACCACCGGGCGGATCTTGCCGTCCTGATAGAAGATCGCGTCCATCACCTCGGGCACGCCGTGGCCGCGCGCTTCGGGCGCGAATTTGGTCACGAGGAACACCACGCCGAGGCCGCCGATCACCGGCACCAGCATGACTGCGGCGCCCCAGGGGCTTTCGGGCGTGTAGCGATTGGCGTTGTAGACGAGCGAGAAGTGGCCAAGAAACAGGATGTTATGGATCAGGCCGATCAAGTCGCGGAAGAAGATCGCGCCCAGCCCCGTGACCGCGCCCACCACCACCGCCACCAACGACAGCAACCCCAGGCCGATTGGCCGCCGCGCGGGAATTATCGCCTGCATGCGCGGTAGTGTGGGCGTGCTCAAAGGCGAACGCCAGCCCCTTTATGCGGCGATGGCGGGATCGATCCTCTTTCCTTGCATTGCGCTTTGGCGCAACGCTCATCGGTGATGACGTCGCTGTCGCGAAGTCACATCTGCATCGTCCAGCCTTCGACGCCCATCGCCGCCTGGCGCACGGCCTCGGTCAGCGTCGGGTGCGCATGGCTGGTGCGCGCGATGTCCTCGGAGGCGGCCCCGAACTCGATGGCCAGCGCCGCTTCCTGAATCAGGTTGCCCGCTTCGGCGCCCAGGATATGCACGCCCAGCACGCGGTCGGTCTTGGCATCCGCAATCACCTTGGCGAAGCCGTCGGTGGCCGCGATGGTCTTGGCGCGGGCATTGGCGGTGAAGGGGAACTTGCCGATCTTGTAGGCCACGCCGGCGGCCTTCAGCTCTTCCTCGGTCTTGCCCACGGCGGCCACTTCCGGCGCGGTGTAAACGACGGCGGGAATGGCGTCGTAATTCACATGGCCCGCCTTGCCGGCGATCAGTTCGATGCAGGCGACGGCTTCGTCTTCGGCCTTGTGCGCCAGCATGGCGCCCTCGCGCACGTCGCCGATGGCCCAGATGCCTTCGACATTCGTTTTGAAATGGGCATCGGTGGCGATGCGGCCCTTCGCATCCAGCTTCACGCCGGCGTCTTCCAGGCCGAGGCCCGCGGTGAACGGCCGCCGCCCGATGGAAACCAGCATCACGTCGCAGTCGAGCGTCGATTGCGTGCCGCCTGCCGCCGGTTCCAGCGTGGCGCGCAGGCCTTCGCCGGTCTTCTCGACGCCGACCACCTTGGTGGAAAGCTGGAACTTCATGCCCTGGCGCGACAGGATGCGCTGAAACTGCTTGCCGGTTTCGCCGTCGAGGCCCGGCGTGATGCGGTCGAGGAACTCGACCACGGTGACGTCGGCGCCGAGCCTGCGCCACACGCTGCCCAGTTCCAGGCCGATATAGCCGCCGCCCACCACCACCAGCCGCTTGGGGACGGTTTTGAGCGAGAGCGCGCCGGTGGAGGAGACGATGCGCTCCTCGTCGATGCTCACGCCCGGCAGCGGTGCCACCTCGGAGCCAGTGGCGATGACGATGTGTTTGGTTTGAAGCGTGCGGGTGGTGCCGTCGTCGCGCGTCACCACCACCTTGCCCGGCGCCGCAATGCGCCCAGCGCCGACGATGGCTTCGGCCTTGTTCTTCTTCAGCAGAAATTCGACGCCCTTGGTCAGCTCGCCCACCACCTTGGTTTTGTGCGCCATCATGGCGGCGAGATCGAGTTCGACCTGCGTCTTGATGCCCAGCTTGGGCAGATGCGTCAGCGCCTCTTCGTAGAGGTGAGACGTGTGCAGCAGCGCCTTGGAGGGAATGCAGCCCACGTTCAGGCAGGTGCCGCCGAACAGCCCACGCTTGTCGATGCAGGCGCTCTTGAGGCCGAGCTGGCCGGCGCGGATCGCGGCGTTGTAACCGCCGGGCCCGCCGCCGATGACGACGATGTCGAAAGTATCGGTCATGATCAGATATCCAAAAGCAAGCGCTGCGGGTCTTCGAGGTTTTCCTTCACGCGCACCAGGAAGGTGACGGCTTCGCGTCCATCCACCAGGCGGTGATCGTAGCTGAGCGCCAGATACATCATCGGGCGGATTTCGACCTTGCCCTCGATCGCCACGGGCCGCGGCTGGATCTTGTGCATGCCCAGGATGCCGGACTGCGGCGAATTGAGGATCGGCGTCGACATCAGCGAACCGAACACCCCGCCATTGGTGATGGAGAAGGTGCCACCCTGCAGCTCTTCCAGCTTCAGCTTGCCGTCGCGCGCGCGGGTACCGAGATCGGAGATGACGGCCTCGATCCGGGCGAGGCTGAGCTTGTCGGCATCGCGCACCACCGGCACCACCAGGCCCTTCTCGGTCGAGACGGCGACGCCCATGTCGTAATAGTTCTTGTAGATGATGGCGTCGCCTTCGATCTCGGCGTTGACGTTGGGCAGTTCCTTCAGCGCCGCGATGCAGGCCTTGACGAAGAAGCCCATGAAGCCGAGCCGCACGCCATGTTTCTTCTCGAAGCTGTCCTTGTATTCACCGCGCAGGCGCATGACGTGCGTCATGTCCACCTCGTTGAAGGTGGTGAGCTGGGCGGCAGTGTTCTGCGATTCCTTGAGGCGCGCGGCGATGGTGCGGCGCAGGCGGCTCATGGTGACGCGCTCTTCGCGGTCCGCGTTGGGGCGCGGGCCCGCCGGCGCAATGGCGACCGGCGCGGGCGACGGCCGCGTAGCGATGCGCGCTTCGAGCGCGGCCAGCATGTCGCCCTTCATCACGCGGCCGTCCTTGCCGCTGCCCGGAACGGAAGCGGGATTGAGGCCGGTTTCCTCGGCAATGCGGCGCACCGATGGCATCTGCGCTTCGCCAGCGGAGCTTGGCGCTGCCGGTTTTGCAGCCGGTGCAGGTGCCGCCGCGGCCGGTGCCGGTGCAGGTCTGGGCGCTTCGGCTTTCGCGGCTGCAGCCTTGGGCGCCGCTGCCGTTCCGGCCTTGCCTTCGGCGATGGCGCCGAGCACCGCGCCGACCGAAACCGTGGCGCCTTCCTGAACCTCGATGGATTCGAGCGCGCCATCGGCGGGTGCGGGCACTTCCACCGTCACCTTGTCAGTTTCCAGCTCACACAAGGGCTCGTCGCGCGCGACGGCCTCGCCTTCTTTCTTGAACCAGCGCGCGACTGTGGCTTCGGTCACCGATTCGCCCATCACGGGTACTTTGATCTCGATGCTCATGGATTCCTCAGATGGTGAGCGCGGCGTTCAGGAAGGCATGCAGCTCGGCGTTGTGCTGGCTCATCAGGCCGGCGGCGGTGGAAGCGTATTCCGGGCGGCCGGCATAGTGCGGGCGCATGGGCCGGCCGATGCCCGTCATGGTCTTTTCGAGATAGGGGGCGATGAAGCTCCAGGCGCCCTGGTTCTTCGGCTCTTCCTGGCACCAGACGATCTCGGCCTTGGGGAAGCGCGCCAGCTCGCGCGCCAGCGCCGCTTCCGGGTAGGGATAGAGCTGTTCCAGCCGCAGCATCTGCACGCGGTTCTCGCCCTTTTCCTCGCGCGCTTCCATCAGGTCGAAATAGACCTTGCCGGTGCAGAGCACGACGCGGCGGATGTCCTCGTCCGGCACCAGCTTGATGGTCGTGGCGCCGGGCACCACTTCGGCCTGATCCAGGAACACGCGGTGGAACGACGAGCCGGGTCCCAGGTCCGAAAGGAACGAGACGCAGCGCTTGTGGCGCAAGAGCGACTTCGGTGTCATCAGCACCAGCGGCTTGCGGAAGGGGCGGTGCATCTGCCGGCGCAGGATGTGGAAATAGTTGGCCGGCGTCGTGGGCACGGCGACCTGGATGTTGTCCTGCGCGCAGAGCTGGAGATAGCGCTCCAGCCGGGCGGAGGAATGCTCCGGCCCCTGGCCTTCATAGCCATGCGGCAGCAGCAGCGTGAGGCCGGACATGCGCAGCCATTTCATCTCGCCGGAGGTGATGAACTGGTCGATCATCACCTGCGCGCCGTTGGCGAAATCGCCAAACTGTGCTTCCCACAGCACCAGCGCCTTGGGTTCGGCCAGGCTGTAGCCGTATTCGAAGCCCACCACCGCCTCTTCGGAGAGCAGCGAGTCCACCACCTCGAACTCGGCCTGGCGCTCGCTGATATGCTGCAGCGGGAAATAGCGCTCGGCGTTTTGCTGATCGACGAGCATGGCGTGGCGCTGGCTGAAGGTGCCGCGGCCGGAATCCTGGCCGCAGAGGCGCACCGGATAACCCTCTTCCAGCAGCGTGCCGAAGGCGAGGGCTTCGGCGGTGGCCCAGTCGAGCCCTTCGCCGGTTTCGAGCATCTTCGCCTTGGCTTCGAGCTGGCGCGTGATGGTCTTGTGCGCATGGAAGCTGGCGGGCACCGTCGACAGCGCGCGGCCGACCTTCTTCAGCAGATCGTCGGGCGCGGCGGTCTGGCCGCGGCGGTCGCCTTCCGGCGCCTTGGAGAAATCCTTCCAGCGGCCGTCCAGCCAGTCGGCGCGGTTGGGGCGGTGGGATTTGGAGGCTTCGTATTCCTCGTCCAGCCGCCGGTTGAAATCGGCGACCATCTGCTTGACGTCGTCTTCGGTGATGGTGCCTTCGGCCACCAGCTTGGCGGCATAGAGTTCGAGCGTGGTGGGATGGTCCTTGATGGCGCGGTACATCAGAGGCTGCGTGAACGACGGCTCGTCCGCTTCGTTGTGGCCGAAGCGGCGGTAGCAGAACATGTCGATCACGACGTCCTTGTGGAACAGCTGGCGGAACTCGGTGGCGATGCGCGCGCAATGCACCACCGCTTCGGGATCGTCGCCGTTCACATGGAAGATCGGCGCCTGCACCATCAGCGCCACGTCGGAGGGATAGGGCGATGAGCGCGAATAGATCGGCGCAGTAGTGAAGCCGATCTGGTTGTTGACGATGAAGTGGATGGTGCCGCCGGTGCGGAAGCCCTTGGTGCCGCTCATGGCGAAGCATTCGGAGACGACGCCCTGGCCGGCAAAGGCCGCGTCACCGTGCATGAGCAGCGGCAGCACGCTGGCGCGGGTGATGGTGTCGGCAAGCTGCTGCTGTTTGGCGCGCGACTTGCCCAGCACCACCGGATCGACAGCTTCGAGATGCGAAGGATTGGCGGTCAGCGACAGGTGGACCTTGTTCTGGTCGAACTCGCGGTCCGACGAGGCGCCGAGGTGGTACTTCACATCGCCCGAGCCTTCCACGTCGCTGGGCGTGGAGCTGCCGCCCTGAAATTCGTGGAAAATCTGCCGGTAGGGCTTGCTCATCACGTTGCCGAGCACGTTGAGCCGGCCGCGATGCGGCATGCCGATAACGATCTCCTGCACGCCGAGCTGGCCGCCGCGCTTGATGATCTGTTCCAGCGCCGGGATCATGGCTTCGCCGCCGTCGATGCCGAAGCGCTTGGTGCCGAGGAAGCGCAGGCCGCTGAACTTCTCGAAACCTTCGGCCTCGATCAGCTTGTTGAGGATCGCCTTCTTGCCCTCGGGGGTGAAGTGGATCTCCTTGTCCGGGCCTTCGATGCGGCGCTGCAGCCAGTCCTTCTGCTCCGGATCGTTGATGTGCATGAACTCGTAGCCGATGCGCCCGCAATAGGTGCGCTTCAGGATGTCCACGATCTGGCGCGGCGTGGCATCGGCCAGGCCCAGCACGCCGTCCATGTAGATCGGCTTGTCGAGATCGGTGTCGTGGAAGCCGTAGAACCCAGCTTCGAGCTGCGGCTGGGGATGCTTCTCCGCCAGGCCCAGCGGATCGAGATTGGCGTTGAAGTGCCCGATCACGCGATAGGCGCGCACCAGCTGGATGGCGCGGATCGAATCCTGCGCGGCGGCGCGCAAATCCTGCTCGCTGGCCTTGCCACCGGCGCGCGGCGGCACCTGGCCAGTCAGCGCGCCCACCAGCTCGCCGTTCTCCAGGGCAAGTTTGGCGTCGCGCCGCCAGGCTGGCCCGCGGCCAAGCTGGGCGGCCTGCAGCTCCTGCTCGCCCAGGCTGGCGAAGAAGCTTTTCCAGCTCGGCTCCACGGCATCCGGGTTTTCCAGATACTGGCGATAGAGGGCCTCGATGAAGGCGGCATTGCTGCCGAACAGGAACGAGGTGGCGTCCAGGACCGCGTTGGAGGCGGTCCCGCTCAAGGGGGATAGGTTGGGTTCGCTCGTCATTTCCATCTGTGGGGGTGGCTTTTTGGGTCACCCCGGTCCGGTCGTGGGAGGCGCTTGGCGCGAGCGTCCCCGAAGGAGGGCCCGCGTTTAGCGCATCTCTTTGGCGATTGCACGTGTTTCCGACGACAATTCCATTGGACTTTCGGTTAATTTGCCGTAGGGCGCGGCGCTGCTGCCGGCAAAGGCGGCCTGCACAAAAAACGGCCGCCCCGTCAGGAGCGGCCGTTGGCTTTGTAGGGTTTTTGGCGGCGGTTATTTTCCGCTCAGCAGCTCCACCAGCGTGGTGCCGAGCGCCGCCGGATTGGGCGAGACGCGGATGCCGGCCGAACGCATGGCCTCGATCTTCGAATTGGCGCCGCCCTTGCCGCCGGAGATGATGGCGCCGGCATGGCCCATGCGCCGGCCCGGCGGGGCGGTGACGCCGGCGATGAAGCCCACCATCGGCTTCTTCATCTTGCTGTGCTTGATGAAGTCGGCGGCGTCTTCCTCGGCGCTGCCGCCGATCTCGCCGATCATGATGATGCTTTCCGTCTCGGGATCGGCCAGGAACATCTCCAGCACGTCGATGTGCTCGGTGCCCTTCACCGGATCGCCGCCGATGCCCACGCAGGAGGACTGGCCGAGGCCGACCGCCGTGGTCTGCGCCACCGCTTCATAGGTGAGCGTGCCGGAGCGGGAGACGATGCCGACCTTGCCGCGCTGATGGATGTGGCCGGGCATGATGCCGATCTTGCACTCGCCCGGCGTGATGACGCCCGGGCAGTTCGGCCCGATGAGGCGCGAACTGGAACCGCCGAGCGCCCGCTTCACCTTCACCATGTCGAGCACCGGGATGCCCTCGGTGATGCAGACGATGAGCGGGATTTCCGCATCGATGGCTTCGAGGATGGCGTCGGCCGCGAAGGGCGGCGGGACATAGATCACGGAGGCGTCGCAGCCGGTGGCTTCACGCGCCTGCCGCACCGTGTCGAACACGGGCAGGCCGAGATGTTTGGTGCCGCCTTTGCCGGGGCTGGTGCCGCCCACCATCTTGGTGCCGTAGGCGATGGCCTGCTCGGAATGAAAGGTGCCCTGGTTGCCGGTGAAACCCTGACAGATGACTTTGGTGTCTTTGTTGACGAGAATGGACATGTCTCAGGCGCCCTTCACTTCCTTGACGATCTTCTGTGCAGCATCGGCGAGGTCGTCGGCCGAAACGATGGGCAGGCCGGACTTGGCCAGGATTTCCTTGCCCTTCTCGACATTGGTGCCTTCAAGCCGCACCACCAGCGGGACCGACAGCGAAATCTCTTTCGCGGCGGCGACGATGCCGTCGGCGATGATGTCGCATTTCATGATGCCGCCGAAGATGTTGACCAGGATGCCCTTCACGTTCGGATCGGAGACGATGATCTTGAAGGCCGCGGTCACCTTTTCCTTGGACGCGCCGCCGCCGACATCGAGGAAGTTCGCGGGCTCCGAGCCATAAAGCTTGATGATGTCCATGGTCGCCATGGCCAGGCCGGCGCCATTGACCATGCAGCCGATCTCGCCGTCGAGCTTGATATAGGAGAGATCATATTTGGAGGCCTCGACCTCCATCGGGTCTTCCTCGGCGAGATCGCGCAGTTCGACCACGTCTTTGTGGCGGAAGAGCGCGTTGTCGTCGAAGTTCATCTTGGCGTCGAGGCAGATGAGGTTGCCGTCCTTGGTCACCACCAGCGGGTTGATCTCGAGCAGGCTCATGTCCTTGGCCTGGAAGGCGCCATAGAGGCTCTCGATCAGCTTGCCGCACTGCTTGGCCGCTTCTCCCGTCAGCTTCAGCGCGTTGGCGATGTTGCGCCCGATATAGCCGGAGTAACCCACGGCCGGCTCGATCTGGAACGTCTCGATCTTCTCGGGCGTCTTGTGCGCCACTTCTTCGATGTCCATGCCCCCTTCGGTGGAGGCGATGAAGGAGATGCGGCTCGATTCGCGGTCCACCAGGGCGGAGAGGTAGAGTTCGCGCGCGATAGCCGAGCCGTCCTCGATATAGAGACGCTTGACCTCCTTGCCGGCCGGGCCGGTCTGGTGGGTCACCAGCGTCATGCCCAGCATGCGCTCGGCTTCTTTCCGTACGTCTTCGATGGACTTGACCACCTTGACGCCGCCGCCCTTGCCGCGGCCGCCGGCATGGATCTGCGCCTTCACCACCCAGACCGGGCCGGGAAGCTCCTTCGCAGCCGCAACGGCTTCTTCGACGGTGAAAGCCGGCTTGCCCTTCGGCACCGGAACGCCAAAGCCGCGCAAAACCGCCTTGGCCTGATACTCGTGAATGTTCATGGACGTCCTCTAGGTGCGGGCGGGGCGCGGTCGCGCGCCCTTGATCGGATCGGCGGCCAGCCCCTCAGTTTTTTGGCGCGGCGCACAATAGCAGCGAGCCCCCCTTGTGCAAGATTGCAGGTGTGCCTCGGAGGCAGTTGGGGCCGCGGCGCCTTTACGCGGGCGGGGCCACAAAATCGTACCCGGCCTCTTGCTAATAAGATAGTTTAAGATATATCTTATCATATCACGTTAGATATGGAGTGTAACATGAGACAACGATTTCAAGGCGAAACGGGCCCGGCGGGCTGCTTCCGGGGCGGGGAGCGGTTTCACCGCGGCCGCGGTCCTTCCGGCGGCCTCTTTGGCGAGGCGGGGCATGAGTGGCCGGCGATGGGCCGGGGGCACCGGCATGGCCGCCGGCGGATGCTCGACGCGGGCCACCTGCGGCTGATTCTGCTCAAGCTCATCGCCGACCAGCCGCGCCACGGCTATGACCTGATTCAGGCAGTCGCGGACCTGACCGGCGGCGTCTACAGCCCCAGCCCCGGCGTCGTCTATCCGGCGCTGTCCTTGCTGGAAGACCAGGGCCTGATTGCACCGTCGCAGGCAGAGGGGCCGCGCAAGGCTTTCGCCATCACCGCAGCGGGGCAAGCCGAGCTTGCCGCCCAGGCCGGTGCGGTCGAGCATTTGTTCACGCGGCTCGGCGCCCTGGCCGAACAGAGCGAGCGGCTCGAGGCGGCGCCCGTCCGCCGCGCGATGGAAAATCTCCGCGCGGTGCTGCGCGCGGCGCTCGACCGCGAAAACGTGAGCAAGGACAAGCTCCACGAGATCGCAACACTGCTCGACAGCGCGGCGCAGCAGATCGAGCGCCTGCCATGACGGCGAGCCGGACTGGCGCCACCAGCATCGCCCATGTGCCGACGGCGCATGGCAGCCGCTACCTGCAGCAACTCTGCAAACATTGGGGCCACAGCCTGAAGGTGGCCTTCACGCCCGAAGCGGGCACGGTGATCTTTCCGAAGGATGCGCGCGGTGCCGATTGGCCCGGCGACGCGCGCCTGTGCCTGAAAGCCGAGCCGGCGCATCTGGAATGCGCGCTCGAAGCGGCCGTCGCCGCGCAGCGCGACTCGCTCAAGGCTGCCGTCGAACGCCACCTGGACCGCTTCGCCTTTCGCGAAGCGCCGCTGACGTTCGACTGGCGCGATCAGTAGGTGCTGTCCTCGCCCACGCCGCCGTCCAGCGTCATGCCGGAGACGTCGAGATCCGACTGGGCCGCGGCCGCAGACTCGACGCAGACCTGGGCCCGGAACGAGAAGAACAAATCGCCCGTGCCGTAGCGGCGCAGATTGGTGCGCTCGGTGCAGTCCGGCACCGGCACTGCGGGGGCGCATTTGAGCATGCCGTCCTTGTAGTGGCGCAGGGCCTCGTGCATGCCGCAGGCGATCACTGTGCCGTTCGCATAGGTGCCGGCCATGCCCTGGTCGGACTGCAGCACGTCGCCGATGGTGACCTTGAGATGGGCGCCGGGGATGCAGCGCGCCACTTCGCCTTCATAGGAGGTGTCGATCCAGGTATCGGGGATCATGTGCGAGGCGGGGAACTCCTCGCCATTGGCCGCGACGCAGACCGCGTGGATCGCCTTGACCACGCTGGCTTCCTGCATGGTGCAGTGCTGCTCGGCATGGACCGCGCCGATCGCGCCGCCGCGGTTGACGATCTTCACGTCCTGATAGCTGTTGCTGTTATAGACGGCGGCACCCGCGCTCGCGCCAGCCCCCGCCGCAGCACTGATATTGTTGTTCACCGTCACCGAGGCGCTGGCGCTGGCCATTGCCTGCGCGAAGGCCGAGGCGATGGCCGAAGCCTCCGCGCTGCTGCTGCCGCCCTTGTTGATGACGATGCTCTTGTTGATGCTGATATTCTTGCTGATGTTGATGTTCTTCGACAGATCAATGTTCTTGGTGATGCTGATGTCCTTGGTGATGGTCACCGGCTTGTAGATGCTGATGGATTTGTCGATCGTGACGGGCTTGTAGATGTTGACGTTCTTGTTGATCGTCACCGGCTTGTAGATGTTGACGTTGTTGCTGATCGTCACGGGTTTGTAGATGTTCAGCGTGCTGCCGCCGGTGTTGCAGGCCGGGCCGTGCGACCAGCCGCTGCCCGCGCCGTAGCTGCCCGGGGCCGGGCCGAAGCCGCCCGCTGCCGCCGGCGCGGCCGGCATAACCGCCGCCAGCGCCGCCAGCACGCCCATATAATAGATCACCGGCCTCAACAGCATGATCGAACTCCCTGCTCCTACGGCGAGGTTAAAAGCGAGGCCTCCGCCTTCGAGCGAAAATATGCACAATGCCTTGTCAGGCTGCGCTTCCGCTTCACGATCCGTGCCATGTCGAAGCGGGGCCGTGTCGCGCAAAATGGTTCAAAACGGGACAGACGCACCGCTCCCGTCTGGAAAGGATGCTGATCGGATGATCCCAATCTCGGACGACAATCCGGCTCGGCTCGTGCCCGTCGTCACCTGGGCGATCATCCTTTCCTGCGCGATCGTGTTCGCCTGGGAACTGTCGCTCGGCCGCGGCATGGCGCCGGCACTGGCGTTGCTCGGCTTCACGCCGGCCGCGCTTGGTCATGCGCTGCTGCCGCCGCCGGGCTATGTCTCCGTACCGGTCTGGGCCACCATCTTCACCTCCATGTTCCTGCATGGGGGCTTCCTGCATATCGGCGGGAACATGCTCTACCTCTGGATTTTCGGGAACAACGTCGAAGACGCGATGGGTCACCTGCGCTATCTGCTCTTCTATCTGATCTGCGGGGTGGCGGCGGCGCTGACCCTGGCCGCCATCAATCCGGCTTCGCCGGTGCCGATGATCGGCGCCTCGGGTGCGATCTCGGGGGTGCTGGCGGCCTATGTGCTGCTCTATCCGCGGGCGCGGGTGACGGTGATCGTGCCGCTCGGCATCATTCTTTACCCGATGAAGATCAGCGCCATCTGGGTAGTGGGCTTCTGGTTCGTGCTCCAGCTGCTCAGCGCCGCGCTCGGCGGCCAGGCCGACAGTGGCGTGGCCTGGTGGGCCCATATCGGCGGCTTCCTGGCGGGAGGGCTTCTAACACCCATGTTCAAATCGGCGCAGTTTCCGCTGTTCGGCGAGGTCCGGCGCGGCCCCTGGGGCTGACGGAGATCGGCACCGCGAACGCGAGAATAGCGGCCAAGGTGCTGTTCCGGCTTCCGATTTTCGAGTGCCGTCTTCTGGCTCCTGCGCCGCCGCGGCGCTGGCACGGCTTCTGCTCCCTTTTCCGCCAGAAACAGTGTCCGTCCCGATCTGATGCAAGGGCGGGCCATAACGGGAAGACCGGAGCACACGGCCGATGAAACATAGGAACAGCCATTTGCTTGTGGGGTATTGGAGCCGCTTGCGCCGCGGCCGGGCGGTACCGGACCAGACCGAAATCGATCCGCGCGCCATCAAGCGGATGCTGTCCTACGTCTTCATACTGGATGCGGCCGATACGGCGCGGCCGGTTTACCGCCTGGCCGGCACTTCGGTGTGCGAGCGTTACGGCTCTGAATTGCGCGGCACCAATTTCTTCACCCACTGGGAAGCACAAAGCCGCGGCGCGCTGTCACTGCTGCTGAAGCAGGCGCTGGATACCCGCCAGCCGGTGTGCCTGTCCTCGGTGGCGGCCACCGCCGACTGCGCGATGGTCGAGATTGAAACCGTGCTGGCCCCCATCAAATTTGGCGATGGCGGCTTCGGCGAGGGCGCCCCCACGCGCTTCATCGGCCTGATGCAGATCACCAGCGATGCCAGCCAGCTCATCGGCCGGCCCATCGCCTTCGAGCGGCTGGTCGGTTCCAAGATCGTGCGCGAGGATGAACCGCTCTCGACCTACGATCCCCCGCCGCCGCCTCCTCCTCCGCCGTCGATCCGCCCGACGCTGCGCAGCCATCCCAAGGCGCCGCATCTGCGCCTCGTCGTCAGCCGCGAAAAGGGCGTGACGCTGCACGCGGAAATGGACGAACCGATGCTGCGGCTGATCGAGGCGCTGGACATCATGACAGCACCGCCGCCGGCTTTGATCCGGGTCCGTTGAACGAAAGGCCCTACTGCGGCGCGTTGGCGTCGGGTTGCTGCGGCGAGTCGACCGGATCGTAGTGCAGGATGTCCTTGTTGCGCTCCTGCTCCTGGCGCCGCTGCTGCTGGTAAGGCACTTCGTATTTCTGGACCGTGCCGACATAGGCCTGGAACGCCTTGTCGTCCTCCGGCAGGCGTTTGTCGCAGCGGTCCGCCGGATAGTGCATCGTCTCCTGGCACCACATGTCGAAGTTCATTTCGTTCAGCTTGTAATGCGTGGGCGGCGTCGCCGGCACCGTCTGTGCCGCTGACACGGAAACCGGCAGCGCGGCTCCGAGCATGGCTCCCAGGCAGAGAATGACGTGCATCGTTTTCATGTGCGAATCATAGACCGCAATCGCGGCCGCGAAAAGCAGGCCGCCTATGACAAAACGTCGAGCTTGT
This sequence comes from Alphaproteobacteria bacterium, assembly GCA_018971835.1. Classification (GTDB taxonomy): domain Bacteria; phylum Pseudomonadota; class Alphaproteobacteria; order Micropepsales; family Micropepsaceae; genus Rhizomicrobium. The sequence goes on along the minus strand of JAGWZW010000003.1, from coordinate 60,448 downwards.
AACAGTGTGTCTCGAATGAGAACGGCATTCACGCCGCGGCGGGCTTGGCGCCGTCCTCGGCCACCGGCACAGCCTCGGGCTTCGGCGCCGGATACCCCAAGATCATGTCAGCGGCTTTTTCCGCGATCATGATGGTGGGCGCGTTGGTGTTGCCCGACACCAGCGACGGCATGACCGAGGCATCGACCACCCTCAACCCGTCCACACCATACACCTTGAGCGCGGGATCGACCACCGAGGCCTCGTCGCGGCCCATCTTGGCAGTGCCTACCGGATGATAGATGGTCTCGGCAGTCTTGCGGATGAAGGCGTCGATCTGTTCGTCCTTCTGCACCGGCGCGCCCGGCATCAGCTCGGGACCGCGATAGGGATCGAAGGCGCCTTGCGCAAACACCGCGCGCGCCAGGCGTACGCCCTCGCGCAAGGCGCGGCGATCCTCTTCCGTGTCCAGATAGTTCGGCTGGATCAGCGGGGCGGCAGCGGGGTCGGCCGATTTGATCGAGATGTAGCCCCGGCTCTCCGGGCGGAGCTGGCAGACATGGGCCATGAAGCCGTGGCGGTCTGCTTTCTTGCGCGTATGGTCGTACATCAACGCGGCGATGAAGTGGAACTGCAGGTCCGGGGTTTCGAGGTCCGGCCGGCTCTTGAGGAAGGCGCCGGACTCCAAGCCCTGGCTGGTGGCAAGCCCGCTGCCGAACAGCAGGTACTGCAAACCGGTCTTCGCCGCGGCGAGCGGGTTGGACTGGCTGTAAAGCGTGATGGGTTGGGTGCATTCGTACTGGATGGAACAATCCAGATGGTCCTGCAGGTTCCGGCCCACGCCCTTGAGGCCCGACACCACCGCGATGCCGAACCGCTTCAGTATGTCGCCGTCGCCGATGCCCGATAGCATCAGCACCTGCGGGGTGTTGACCGCGCCGCCGGAGAGGATGACCTCGCGCGTAGCGCCCGCCTTCACCACATTCTTCTTCTGCACGTATTCCACGCCGACCGCGCGCTTGCCCTCGAACAGCACGCGGCTGACCAGCGCGTGCGATTCGATGGTGAGGTTCGGGCGCGACAGCGCCGGCCGGATATAGGCGCTGGCTGCACTCCAGCGCTTGCCGTCCTTGATGGTGAGCTGATAGGGCCCGAAGCCTTCCTGGCTGTAGCCGTTGAAGTCGCGCGTGCGCTTGTGGCCCGCTTCGGCGCCCGCTTCGATGAAGGCGCGGAACAGCGGGTTGGTCGAATGGCCGCTGGAGACATAGAGCGGGCCGTCGCTGCCGTGGAAGGCGTCGGGGCCGTTCTGGTTGGTTTCGGCGCGCTTGAAATAGGGCAGCACGTCGGCGAACGACCAGCCCTCGCAGCCCATCTGCCGCCAGCGGTCGTAGTCGCGCGCGTGGCCGCGGATGTAGATCATGCCGTTTATGGAAGAGGAACCGCCCCAGCCCTTGCCGCGCGGCCAGTAGAGGCGGCGGCCCTCAAGATGCGGCTGGCCCTCTGTCTCGTAATACCAATTGTACGGGTTGGGCTTGCCGAGCAGCGCCGGAATGCCGGCGGGCATATGGATCATCAGCGACTTGTCGCGGCCGCCCGCCTCGATCAGCAGCACCTGGATGCTCGGATCGGCCGACAGGCGGTTGGCCAGCACACAGCCGGCGCTGCCAGCGCCGACGATGATGTAGTCGTAAGCTTTCATGATGGGGTCCGGCTGCGAATTCCTCTCGGACCCGAGCTTAGACCAAAGCTGACGCCGGTGTCGCGAATTTGCAGGGCCGGCCCGCAAGACTATTGCGCGGCGCTTTCGAGCCGGGACAGGCTGGCCATGAAGCCGCTCCGGCATTGGGCGGAGGCCGCGGCCAGCTCGTCCACCGTGCCGTTCAGGATCCAGCAGTCGAACTCGACCTGGGTTTGCGCTGCCAGGACCGGGGCCTTGGCGCGGCCGTGGTTGAGGGCACGCAACAGCCGCAGGCGGAGGTTCTCGGCAACCTGGTCGTCCGGCGGGGCGCCTTCGGGCAAAGGCTCCTCGCCCTTGGAGGCGGTCAGGGCTTTGCTGGCATAGGTATTGGCGACGGTGGCCGTTTCGCTGTCCACTGCCGCCAGCGAGAGCGAGCCGGCGGCGTCAAAGGCGGTGCCGGAGGGGGCGTTCTGCAGGCCGAAGGAACGGGCCAGATAGGCGTAGTCCGTGAACAGCGCCCTGGCGAAGGGCGAGCCGCTGGGCTGGGCCCCCTTCAGGTTGTCGAAGGGCGTGTCGCTCGCGCAGCCGCTGAGGGCAAAGGCTGCCGCCAGGACAAGGCAGGGCAGCACGCGGTTCCGTCGAGAGGGGGACGCCATCGTTGAAACTCCTGGGATAAAAAGCAGCGCCGTTGCTATAGCTTGGGGCGGCCAGCAGGTTAAGGGTGGGCCGGAAGGAAAAATCGCCGGAAAAATGACCGGACCCGGCAAACGTAAACCCTGTGTTGACCCTCTTTTCTTAAACTTCGGTGAGGCAGGCAAGTCATCGAGGACCGGGGTGTCTCGCCCCGGCGCATGATAATGGCAATTGACCGGGAAGCGGTACTCGCGCGGGCGCAGGCGGATCGCCGCCGCTATCGGCGTATCGACGTCGATCTCGACGGAAAGATTTTCCTGCCGAGCGACCAGCGCGAGGCGCCCTGCAAGGTACTGGACCTGTCACCGGGCGGCGCCCGGATCACCTGCGAATTCGATTTGCCGACCGACACCACTGTCATTCTCTATGTCGACGGTTTCGGCCGCCTGGAGGGCGATGTCGTGCGGCTGACAGGCGCGGCCTTCGGCGTGCAGTTCCACTGCTCGGCCCTGAAGCGCGAGCGCATCGTCGAGCAGCTCACGGTTTTCATCAACCGCGGCATGGTGGACGACACGGTGATCCGCCGCCACGACCGTACGCCCACCAAGGGACTGGCCCGCTTCACCCGTGCCAATGGCGAGATCGTCTCCTGCGAGGTGCTGGACCTGTCGCTGGGCGGGGTGTCGCTGAAGACCGAACGGCGTCCGCCGGTCGGCGAGATCGTGTTGATCGGCCAGATGGCCGGCCGCATCGCACGCCATCACGAAGACGGCATCGCCATCGAATTCGTCACGCCCGTGCCGGCGGCGGTGCCCGCCGAGCGCCAGGCTCTGCCCAACGTCGCAGCCGCGCGCTGATCAGTCCTGGTCCGGCAGCGGCGGCAGGCCGAGCGCCGCGCGCGCCCGCTCACGATGGCGCGGCTTGATGTGGCCGGCCACCAGGCTGAGCGCCATCGCCAGCACCGCCGCATCGTCGGTGAAGCCGATGCCGGCGATGAAATCGGGGATCAGGTCCACCGGCGTCACGAAATAGGCCAGGGCTGCGATCAACACGCCCTTCACCGAACTGGGCGTCACCGGATCGGCGGCGCAGAAATAGGCCGCCGCCGCATCCTCCGCGAAGGGAATGCGCCCGGCCACCTTCAGCAGCTTCCGCCAGAAGCTCTGCTCTACCTTGCGCGTGTTGCGGGCCAGCACGGCGGGAAGCTGGGCCTTGGCGAGATCGGGAAGCTCGTTCCGCATCCCTCCAATATCGGGTGCCGGGCCGGGCGATGAAAGCCCTCGAAGCTGACGCAGCGTCAATCTTTTCCTGGGCCCGGCGGACGGTCTAAGACTCCTGCCGCGATATTCGGCCAAGGAAGGGACACGGCATGGAACTGAATTCTTCGATCGCGGCGGTGGTGACGGGCGCCGCCTCGGGGCTGGGCGAGGCGACGGCGCGGGCGCTGGCGGCCAAGGGTGTGAAGGTGGCGATCTTCGATCTGCAGAAGGACCGGGGCGAGAAGGTCGCTGCCGAGATTGGCGGTACCTTCTGCGAGGTCAACGTCACCAGCGACGAGAGCGTGGCCGCCGGCTTTGCCAAGGCGCGCGCCGCCAACGGGCAGGAACGCATCCTGGTCAACTGTGCCGGCACCGGCAATGCCGTGAAGACCGCCAGCCGCGACAAGAAAACCGGCGAAATCAAGTTTTTCCACGCCCGGGATTTCGACCGCATTATCCAGATCAATCTGGTCGGCACCTATCGCTGCATCGCCATGAGCGCGGCGGGGATGCTGAGCCTCGAGCCCCTGCCGGGCGGCGAGCGCGGCGCCATCGTCAACACCGCCTCGGTCGCCGCGCAGGATGGGCAGATCGGCCAGGCCGCCTATTCGGCCTCCAAGGGCGGCGTCAACGCGGTGACGCTGGTGGTGGCGCGCGATCTGGCGCAGGAAGGCATCCGCTGCAACACCATCATGCCGGGCCTGTTCAACACGCCGCTGCTGGCCTCGCTGCCGGATCAGGTGAGGCAGGCATTGGGTGCGCAGGTGCCGTTCCCTTCGCGGCTCGGCAACCCGGCCGAATACGCCAGCCTGGCGGTGCAGATGGTCGAGAATGGCTACTTCAACGGCGAATGCGTCCGTCTCGATGGCGCGATCCGGATGGCGCCGCGCTGAGTACATCTCGTTGGCGCGACAAAGGGGCGGAGTGATCCGCCCCTTTTGCCTTGCTCAGTGTCCGGCCAGCGCATGCACCTGGCTGTTGGCCAGCGTCAGCTTGGCGATGGACAGGTCGCCCGTGCGTTCCAACTCGGCCAGGAAGCTCTTGGTGCGGGCCAGCGCATCGGCATGCTTGCCTGCCCAGGCTTCGACGGCCTTGGCGCCATCCTCGCGGCTGCCCTCTTTCGCCTCGATTCCGGCCAGCACCTGCCCGGCAAGCGCGCGCTGGCCGGCGAACAGATCGTCGACGATGCGGCGGATGGCGAGGCGGTCCCAGTGTTCGGCGGCGGCGATGCGCGAAGCCAGCCCGCGCAGGCGGTCCAGGCCCACCGTCTCGCCCACCGCAAAATAGGCCCCCGCCACGAGGTCGAGCCCCAGTCCGCGCGCATGGGCAAGATGAACGATCTCCGGCGCCGTGCTCCACAGCGGCAGCGCGCCCACATCGTCGGCCAGGTCGTGCGGCACGCCGGCTTCTTCCAGTTCTTTGATGCGGGCGAGCGTGGCATCCATTTCGTAGTCGGACACCAGCGTGGAAAACGTGCCGCGCAGCGCGTCCACGCCGGCGCGATAGCGCGTCACCACATCCGTAAGCTCTTCATCTGCCGGCACATTGACCAGGAACCAGAGGCCAAGACGGCGCAACAGTTCGGTCGCCTCGGCATATATGCCGATCTGGACGCGCGCAGGCACCTTGCCGTCGAGCGCGTCGATGCGCGTCTTGAGCGCGGAAAGGCCGAAGGCGCCGTCGGTCACGATATAGGCGCGGGCCACGCGCGCGGCTGGGGCGCTGGAGGTTTCCTTCATGCGGTGCACGAACACCGGCCCCGCGAGATTGACGATCTGGTTGGTCAGCACCGTGGTGATGATTTCACGGCGCAGGCGATGGCCTTCCATCTCGCCGCGGAATTTCTGCACGGCCGCAGGCGGGAAATAGCTTTCCAGTTCGGCGGCGAAATGGGGATCGTCCGGCAGTGTGCTCTTCACGATCTCGGCGGCGAGGTCGAGCTTGGAATAGGCCAGCAGCACCGCCAGCTCCGGCCGCGTCAGGCTGCGGCCTTCCTGCGCGCGTTTGCGCAAGCTTTCGTCGTCGGGCAGGAATTCCACGGCGCGGTCGAGCTTGCCGCGCCGCTCCAGGTCGCGGATGTAGCGGCCATGCGAATCCAGGTCGAGGGCCCCGCGCGCCTGCGCAATCGAAAGCGCCAGCGTCTGGTTGTAATTGTCCGCCAGCACATGATGGGCGACATCCTCGGTCATGGCTTCGAGCAGCGTGTCGCGCGCCTCGCCGCTCAGTTCGCCGCGGCGCAAGGGACCGCTGAAGAGAATCTTCAGGTTGACCTCGTGGTCCGAGGTGTCCACGCCGGCCGAATTGTCGATGGCGTCGGTGTTGATACGCCCGCCCTTGAGGGCATATTCGACGCGGCCGAGCTGGGTCGCCCCAAGGTTGGCGCCTTCGCCCACCACCTTGGCGCGGATGTCGCGGCCGTCGACGCGCAGCGCGTCGTTGGCGCGATCGCCGACATCGAGATTGTTCTGCGTCGAGGCTTTCACATAGGTGCCGATGCCGCCGAACCAGAGCAGATCGACTTCGGCTTTCAGCAACGCCTTGATGAGATCGGCCGGCGCCAGCTTGTCGGCGGAAACGCCGGTCAGCGCCTTCATTTCGGGCGTGAGCGCGATTTCCTTGGCGGTGCGCGGGAAGATGCCGCCGCCCTTGGAGATCAGCGCCTTGTCGTAATCCGCCCAGCTCGAACGGGGCAGCGCGAACATGCGCGCACGTTCGTTCCAGCTCTTTTCCGCATCGGGATCGGGATCGATGAAGATGTGGCGGTGGTCGAAGGCGGCCAGCAGCCGCGTCTGCTTCGACAGCAGCATGCCGTTGCCGAAGACGTCGCCCGACATGTCGCCCACGCCGATGACGGTGAAGGGCTCGCATTGGATGTCGCGGCCCAGTTCGCGGAAATGCCGCTTCACCGCTTCCCAGGCGCCTTTGGCGGTAATGCCCATCTTCTTGTGGTCGTAGCCGTGGCTGCCGCCGGAGGCGAAGGCATCGCCCAGCCAGAAGCCGCGGCCTTCCGCGATTCCGTTGGCAATATCGGAGAAGGTGGCGGTGCCCTTGTCGGCGGCGACGACGAGATAGGGATCGTCGGCGTCGTTGCGCACCACGTTGTCAGGCGGCACCACGGCGCCGGCATGGTCGATATTGTCGGTGAGGTCGAGTAGCGCGTTGATGAAGGTCTTGTAGGCTTCGATCGCGACGGCCTGCACCTCTTCGCGCGGCGCGTTGACCGGCAACCGCTTGGGGAAGAAGCCGCCCTTGGCGCCGACCGGCACGATCACCGCATTCTTCACCTGCTGCGCCTTCACCAGGCCCAGAATCTCGGTGCGGAAATCCTCGCGCCGGTCGGACCAGCGGATGCCGCCGCGCGCCACCTTGCCGAAGCGCAGGTGCACGGCTTCGACTTCCGGGCAATAGACGAATATCTCGACCAACGGCCGCGGCGCCGGCAGTTCGTCCAGCTTGCGGGAATCAAGCTTGATGGCGAGATAGGGCTTGGGTTTTCCGGCGGCGTCGCGCTGGTAGAAACTGGTGCGCAGCGTGCAGTCCACCACATTGCGGATGCGGCGGATGATGCGGTCGTCATCAAGGCTCGGCACATCGGCGAGCGCCGCATCAATGCGCGCGCGGATGGCGGAGGCGGCACGTTCGCGGGCCTTGTCGTCCTGCGCCGGATCGTGGAGAGCGTGGAACAGTTCGACGACCAGCCCGGCGATATCCGGGTTACGGGCGAGCGTCTGTTCCATATAGTCCTGGCTGAAGGCGATGCCGGCCTGGCGCAGATATTTCGCCACGGTGCGCAAGATGGTGACGTCGCGCCATGCGAGTTCCGCGCCGATGACGAGACGGTTGAAGCCATCCGATTCCGCTTCGCCCGCCACGATGGCGTGAAAGGCCTCTTCGAGCCGGTCCTTGATGTCGGGGAGATGGACGACGCCGTCGTCGGCGCGCTCCATCAGGAAATCGAGCACCGCGGCAGTGCCGTTCCAGCCGTGGCCGGCGCTCAGCGTGACGGGATAGCTGTCCTCGGCGATCACCCTGAAACCCAGGTTCTCGAACACCGGCAGGCTGGCGGACAGCGGCAGCATGTCGCTCAGCACATAGAGCTTGAGGCGCAGCGCATCGTGCGCGTCGTCGGACAGGCGATAGGCGCGGGCGTGGATGGCGGTGCCGTTGCCGGAGGCGGCCAGGGCGGAGAGTTCATCGAGGTCGCGCACCGCTTCCTCGGGCGTGAAGGCGTCGCGATAGCGAGCGGGAAAGGCATTGTGATGTTCGGCGAACAGGCGCGCGCCTTCGCTCTCGCCGTGGGTGATGGCAAGCGCGTCGGCGAAGCCATCTGCCCAGGTGCGGATGGCGGCGCGGATTTCGGCCTCCAGCGCGTGGATATCGACCTCGGGCCGTGGGCCTTCGCTGCGGCCGATGATGTAATGCACGCGGGCCAGGACGGATTCGTCGATGGTCGGTGTGGCCGCGGACATATACCCGTCGAAGGCCTTGGCCAGGATGGCGTGGATGGTTTCGCGTGCTTCGGTGTCGTAGCGGTCGCGCGGCACGTAGACGAGGGCGGAGACGAAACGGTCGAAGCGGTCGAAGCGCAGGAACACGCGCACTTTCGGCCGCTCGCCCAGGCGCAGGATGCCCATCGCGATGGTGAAGAGTTCGTCCTCGCTCACCTGGAACAGTTCGTCGCGCGGATAGGCGTCGAGAATATGGGCCAGCGCCTTGCCGTCGTGGCTGTCGGCCGGCAGGCCCGCGCGCTCGCGCACGCGATTTACCTTGCGGCGCAGCAGCGGAATCTCGCCCGGCCGCCGGCTGTAGGCGCCGGAGGTGAACAGGCCCACGAAGCGACGCTCGCCCGTCAGCTTGCCCAGCGCGTCAAAGGTCTTCACGCCGACATAATCCATATGGACGCGCCGGTGCACCACCGAGCGTTCGTTGGACTTGGTGATGATGAGCGGCGAAGGCTGGGTGAGGAATTCGTGCGCTTCCTCGCTCAGCGTGCCGGGGCCGCGGTCGCGGCGCAGGATGCGCACGTCGGCATCGGCGAGCACGCCGAGGCCCGAATCGTTGACCGGATCCAGGCGCCCGCCGTTCTCCTCGGAATAGGCATAGTCGCGGCAGCCCAGGAAGGTGAAATGGTTGTCGCCGGCCCAGGTGAGGAAGGCGAGGCTTTCATTCAGTTCCTCCGGCGACACGGGCGGGGGAAACTGCTTGAGCCGGTCGATGGTTTCGGCCAGGTGGGTCTGCATCTTGCGCCAGTCGCGCACCGCCAATCGCACCTGGCGGAAGACGTTTTCGGCGCCCTTGACGAGGGCCTGCTGCCGTTCGCGGCCGACCACCGGCGCCAGCACCAGCACGATCACGCTCTCGCGGATGGCGGTGCCGTGGCCGCGTTGGCCCTCCGCATCGCGGCTCACCGCCACGATGGGGTGAAACAGGGCACGCACGCGTGCGCCCTGCGCGCTCATCTCGCCGATCAGCGAATCGAAGAGGAACGGCATGTCGTCGTTAACGGCGAGCAGCACCGATTCGTTGCGCGTAAGATCGTGGCTTGAAGCCTTGAAGGCGAAGTGTTCGACCAGCGGCTCGCCCGGTTTGCGGGCGGCGGAGCGGGCGAACACCTCGCTGGCCAGTTCCGCCAGCGAGGCGGCGTCGTAGCGGGACAGGTCTTCCGCGGTCGCGTCCCGGTAGAGCGCGCGGTAGAACTCGCCGACAGCCGGCGATGAGGCGCGCAGCAGGGCAGCGCCTTCGGCCATGCGCCGGGCGGCTTCGGGGTCGTCGGAATGGGTGGAAAATGCGCCAGCGCAGTCCGCGGCGGCTTTGGCGGCTTCAGCAGTCATGATCATCCAATCGCAGGTCGCGTCCGAATCGCCTCGCAGGCCCGCTTGAAGACGGTTTCGACCGGGCCAGCCTAGAAGCAGGACGCAAGGATAGCGTTAACGCCAACGGCGCGGAAACTACCTCTGCCGCATAGGATAATAAAGTTACAAAGCTCTGTGTTTGCCGAAAGGCAGCTCTGCAAGCCTGAGAAGGCTGTGTCCGCGGCCCGGCCGGTGGCCGAGCCAGGTGGCGATGCCGGCGACCGCGGCGGCGGCCAGCAGGATCAGCGCCGATGCCAGCGCGCCGTCGGGCAGGGGGCGCAGCACCGCCGCAAACGCCGAGAGCAAGGTGGCCGGAGCCAGGAACTGCAACGCCGCCATCCGGTTGCGCAGCGATGCGGCGACCGCAACCGGAGGCAGAACGGCAAACGAGGCCGCTGCCAGTGGGCCAGCCGTCACCGGCAGGGCGAGAAAGGCGCCCGCGCCCCAGGCAAAGCCCATATAGGTCAGCACCGCGCCCAGATCCTGCGCGAAGCGATGCAGCGAGGCCCGTTCGAACGGCGCACCGATGGTCCGGGCATAGGCCCGCACCGCGGCACCCAGCCCCAGCGCCACCAGCCCCAGCCAGACGACGAGTGGGGCAAGCGATTCCGTGGCGGCGGCCGGGCCAGCCAGCAGCACGGCGGCCAGCGCCAGGAAGGCCGCGGCATAGGGCGCCCGGCCCAGCAGGTTGGCCAGCAGGGCGGTCTCCTCGGCTTCGCGGTGCAGCGCCGCCAGCCGCATCATGTCGGGGTGTAGGGCCTCGCTCGCGGGGGCCGGAACCGGCCGCTGAACCCCGGGGACCGTGGCGTCGTAAAGCTTTGCTTTCTTGCCGGACATGGCGCACCCGCCGAGTCGCTGGAATTGCAAGGTTACGCTGCACGCCGGCATATTAAGATTTCATTAAGGCCGGCAGACCGGATTCGCGGTTGCTGCGGGCTGTTTTCCACAGGTTTCGAGAGCAAGACATGACCGAGAGCGAAGCTGACCGCATCATCCGCCATCTGGTGCTCCGCCCCCATCCCGAGGGCGGCTGGTTCCGCGAGACGTTTCGCGATTCCGGCAGCGAGGGGGCCCGCGCCCACTCCACCGCCATCTATTTCCTGCTGCGGGAAGGCGAGGCGTCGCACTGGCATCGTGTAGATGCGGTGGAGACCTGGCATTTCTACCGTGGCGCACCGCTTCGCCTGTCGCTGGCCGGGGGCGAAGGGGCGCCGGTGCATCATGTGCTGGGCCACGCGGTGGAGGAGGATCAGCAGCCGCAATTGGTAGTGCCCAAGGGCGTGTGGCAGGCCGCGCGCAGCCTCGGCGCCTATACGCTGGTGGGCTGCACGGTGGCGCCGGGCTTCGAGTTTGCGGGCTTCGAGCTGGCGCCGCCGGGTTGGGCGCCAGTTGGCGGTTAATTCTGCGCTGCCTTGAGGCCGAAGATGGTGCCCAGCGCGTGGGCAATGGCCCGCGAGGAGGCGCGGCCCGCATAGCCCTGGCTCGGATCGTAGGTGACGATCAGCTGCCCGTTTCTGAGTTGCAGCGTCGGCCGGCCGCTGGTCTGAACCAGCACGGCGTTGACGCGGCCCTTGAGCACGTGCGCCCCGGCCGGCGAGGCGGCGAAACGTTCGAGCCCGCGCCCGGTGTTCTCGATAGTATCGAAGCAGAGCGCACGCAGGCCGGGATCGGCGGCCAACCCGTTCCAGTCGGTGCTGAAGCTGATGGCCAGGTGATCGGTGTAGGCCAGGTGCTCGGCTTCGTCCGAAGCCGCCTGCATCAGCGCGTCCAGCGAGACGTCGGGCGCGGCCGGCGGCGTCGAATCGCCGATGCGCGTGGCGGGCAGGCCGTTCGGATTGTTCGCGGTGTAAAGCGTAATGGCGCCCCAGCCCGCAACGCCGAGGACCGATTGGTTGGTGTCATATTTCAGCACCCGTCCGCCCAGCGCGGTATGGTCGGCATAAAGCACGAATATCTCGGGATCGCCGGCAAAGCGCAGCAGATAATGCGCGCCGTCACGGTCGAGCATGAAGGTTATGTGATCGCCGGCCTGATAGGTGCCGGTGCGGGCCGCGCCCAGCCGCTCGCTCTGAAGCCGCTCGGCCAGCGAGGATTGTGCAAAGGCCGGCGATGCGACGGCAGGTGCCAGCGCCAGCAGCACAGCGATTGCAAGAAATGGCCTGGCCATCTCGTCCGTTCGTGTCTCGCAAATATCGGCGGATCCGCCTTTTGCGGCCGCATGCCCCTGGAGCCCGATTCCTTATCGACGGGGAATCGGGCAAATTTAAGGAACCATCGCGATGGTTTAGATTGGGTTAGAGCCCGGCTCCTACAGATCGTCGAAGCGCCCGCCGCGGCCCCTACCTTCGGCGAAACGCGCCGCCCCCTCGAGCGCCTCCGCGCTTTGGAGCGTCTTCATCCCGTGCGCGAATTCGCCCGCCATTGCCTCGGCCTGAACTTGGCCGAATTGTTCGTATACGGATAGTCTGTCGCTCCTGAGGCAGGTTTGCGGCAGGCGCGCGAGTTCATGGGCGAGTTTCTCCGCCTCGGCGCGGGCCTCGCCCGTCTTCACCACGCGGTTGGCAAGGCCCCAGGCGAAGGCTTCCATCGCGCCCACCGGCCGGCCGGTCAGGATCATGTCGAGCGCGCGGGACTGGCCGATCAGGCGCGGCAGGCGCACGGTGCCGCCGTCGATCAAGGGTACGCCCCAGCGCCGGCAGAAGACGCCGAAGACGGCGCTTTCCTCCACCACGCGCAGATCGCACCAGCAGGCCAGTTCCAGCCCGCCCGCCACCGCATGGCCGGCCACGGCCGCGATCACGGGCTTGGAGAGCAGCAGCCGCGTCGGCCCCATCGGCGCGTCGCCGGCCAGCGGATCGTACCCGGCGCCGGTTCCGGGCGGGCGGGTGCGGTTGCCGCGGCCTTCCGCCACGGCCTTGAGGTCCGCGCCGGCGCAGAAGGTGCCGCCCGCGCCCCACAGCACGGCGACGGATCGGCTGTCATCGCGTTCGAAGGCGAGGAAGGCCTCTGCCAATGCTTCGGCCGTAGGCCGGTCCACGGCGTTTCGCACTTCGGGCCGGGCCAGGATGACAGTGGTCACAGCATCCTTGTGTTCGGTGCGCACGGCGGGATTGCTCATGGTCTGGCTCCGCGAATGTCGCAGCATTATTGCGGCAAAACTCGGTTTGCCGGCAACAAGGCACCTTGAGATGGCGCCGGAATCTGACTAAACCACGCCCGCACAACGCGCCGCCACCTCTCGCGCAGGAATCTCTCCGTGATGACCCATCCCAACAGTTTCAAAGCCCGCCGCACGCTCACGGTCGGGGGCAAGAAGTATGTCTATTTCAGCCTCGCCGCCGCCGAAAAGAACGGCCTGACCGGCATCTCGCGCCTGCCCTATTCGCTCAAGGTGCTGCTCGAGAACCTGCTGCGCAACGAGGACGGCAACTCCGTCACCGCCGCCGACATCAAGGCCGTGGCCGCCTGGGCGAAGAAGAAGACCTCGGACCGCGAGATCGCCTTCCGCCCCGCGCGCGTGCTGATGCAGGATCTCACCGGCGTGCCCGCAGTGGTCGATCTGGCCGCCATGCGCGACGCGATGAAGAATCTCGGCGGCGATCCCGAGAAGATCAATCCGCTGGCCGAAGTCGATCTGGTCATCGACCATTCGGTGATGGTGGACAATTTCGGCAAGAAGGATTCCTTCAAGAAGAACGTCACCATCGAGTTCGACCGCAACAAGGAACGCTATGCCTTCCTGCGCTGGGGCCAGCAGGCGTTCGCCAATTTCCGCGTGGTGCCGCCGGGCACCGGCATCTGCCACCAGGTCAACCTTGAATATCTGGCGCAGACGGTGTGGACGCGCAAAGTGAAGGAAGGCCGCGCCACCGCCGAATATGCCTTCCCCGATACACTGGTCGGCACCGACAGCCATACCACGATGGTCAATGGTCTTTCCGTGCTGGGCTGGGGCGTGGGCGGCATCGAGGCCGAAGCGGCCATGCTGGGCCAGCCTATCTCGATGCTGATCCCCGAAGTGATCGGGTTCAAGCTCACCGGCAAGCTGAAGCCGGGTGTCACCGCCACCGACCTGGTGCTCACCGTCACGCAGATGCTGAGGAAGAAGGGCGTGGTCGGAAAGTTCGTGGAATTCTACGGGCCGGGTCTGGACGAGATGGCGCTGGAAGACCGCGCCACCATCGCCAACATGGCGCCGGAATATGGCGCCACCTGCGGCTTCTTTCCCATCGACGCGGAGACGCTGCGCTTCCTGAAGACCACGGCGCGCAAGGCGCCGCGCATTGCGCTGGTGGAGAAATACGCCAAGGCGCAAGGGCTCTTCCGCACCGCCAAGAGCGCAGATCCGGTGTTCACCGACACGCTCACGCTCGACATGGGCGAAGTGGTGCCGAGCCTCGCCGGTCCGCGCCGCCCGCAGGACCGCGTGGCGCTCTCCGATGCGGCGAACGAATTCGCCGTGGCGCTGATGGACGTCTTCAAGAAGGAAGACGATGCCAACCGCCGCGTGCCGCTCGAAGGCACCAAGGTTTCGATCGGCCACGGCGACGTGGTGATCGCGGCCATCACCTCCTGCACCAACACCTCCAATCCTTCCGTGATGATCGGCGCCGGTCTGGTGGCCAAGAAGGCAGTGGAGCGCGGGCTCAAGGTCAAGCCCTGGGTCAAGACCTCGCTCGCCCCGGGCAGCCAGGTGGTGACGGATTATCTTGAGAAGGCCGGGCTCGACACATATCTCGACAAGATCGGCTTCAACCTCGTGGGCTACGGCTGCACCACCTGCATCGGCAATTCCGGCCCGCTGCCGGAGCCGGTGGCCAACGCCGTCACCGAGGGCGATCTGGTCGCCTGCTCGGTGCTGTCTGGCAACCGCAATTTCGAAGGCCGCGTGCATCCGCTGGTGCGGGCGAATTATCTGGCTTCGCCGATGCTGGTGGTGGCCTATGCGCTGGCCGGCTCGATGAACCTCAATCTCACCGAGGAGCCGGTCGGCTACGACAAGGAGAACGAGCCGGTCTATCTCAAGGACATCTGGCCGTCGCCCAAGGAAATCGCGGACACCATCCGCAAGTCCGTCAAGGCGTCGAGTTTCCGCTCGCGTTATGGCGATGTGTTCCTCGGTTCGCCCGCCTGGCGCAAGGTGAAGGTCAACAAGGGCAAGACCTATGGCTGGGACGCGGCCTCGACCTACGTGAAGAACCCGCCCTATTTCGATGGCATGGAACAGAAGCCCGGCGCGATCTCCGATATTTCGGGCGCGCGTATCCTGGCCTTGTTCGGCGATTCCATCACCACCGACCACATCAGCCCGGCGGGCTCGATCAAGAAGGACGGCCCCGCCGGCAAATACCTGATCGAGCGCGGCGTGCCGGTGGCGGAGTTCAATTCCTACGGCTCGCGCCGCGGCAACGATGAAGTGATGGTGCGCGGCACCTTCGCCAATATCCGCATCAAGAACGAGATGCTGGGCGGGCGCGAAGGCGGCAACACGCTGCATCAGCCCTCGGGCGAGGAAATGTCGATCTTCGACGCGGCGATGAAGTACCGCGACGAGGGCGTGCCCGTCGTGGTCGTTGGCGGGAAGGAATACGGCACCGGCTCGTCGCGCGACTGGGCGGCCAAGGGGCCGAAGCTGTTGGGCGTGCGCGCCGTCATCACCGAGAGCTTCGAGCGCATCCACCGCTCCAATCTCGTCGGCATGGGCATCGCACCCTTGGTGTTCGACGGCGGCAAGACGCGCAAGGATTACGGCCTCACCGGCGCGGAGACGATCGACATCCCCGGCCTCTCCGGCAAGATCAAGCCGCGCATGAAGATCACCGCCACCATCCACTATGCGGATGGCCGCACGGCGGAGCTGCCGCTCATCCTGCGCATCGATACCGCCAACGAAGTGTCCTACTTCGAGAACGGCGGCATCCTGCAATACGTGCTGAGGAATTTGAAAGCGGCGTAAGCGCCTCGCATCGGAAACGCGGAAAGGCGGGAGCGCTGCTCCCGCCTTTTTCGTTACAACCGCGCGATCACCGCCTTGAGCTTGGCCTGCACGATTTCTGCGGCCTTGTGCAATTCGGGATTGTTCACCGCCTGCATCGAGGCCACCGGATCGATGGCGGCGACTTCGGATTTGCCGCCGCCGGCATCCTGCACCACCACGTTGCAGGGCAGCATGGTGCCGATCTTGTTTTCCAGGCTGAGCGCCTCGAAGGCGAGCTTGGGATTGCAGGCGCCGAGAATCTTGTAAGGCTTGAAATCCACGCCGATCTTGGCCTTGAGCGTGGCGGAAACGTCGATCTCGGTCAGCACGCCGAAGCCTTCGTCCTTGAGCGCGGCAGTGGCGCGGGAGACGGCCTCGTCGAAGCCACAGTCGAGGGTCTTGCTGAAATAATAGCTCATGGACGGCGTCCTTTCGTCGTTACGCGTGGCCTTCGAGGTCGCGCTTCTTTTCCAGATATTCGTCGCGCCCGATCTCGCCTTTGGCGTAACGCTGCTCGAGCAGATCGAGCGCGGCCGAGCGGCGCGGCGGAGGCGGGTAATGCCGCGTCGAGCGCGAGAACAGCACCGCCACCAGTACCACCAGCAATACCAGCAACCAGAAATGGCCGAAGGGCAGCATCCACCACCAGCCCATGCCATGCCAGCCCAACCAATGACCGTTCAGCCACATTGTTTTGTGCTCCGGCACAGAGGATTCAGAGCCTATATAGGGTCTGAATGGCGGAAACCCAGCCATCGCGTGCAAGAATTGCTGTTTGTCGCATGGCGGGCGTGTAACAATGCCCCTCAAGCCGAAGTGACTGGAGGGGCTCCGGCGCGGAATCTATTATCGTCTCATGTCCTTGCGAATATTTTTCCTGATGCGGGCGTGGCTTGCGCTGGCGGGGCTGGTTGTCGCGCTTGGTGCCGGGCCGGTTGCCGCGCGCGCGGGCGAGGCGGCAAGCCCGCCGGCAAGGCCGGTTGTGGTCGAGCTTTACACCAGCCAGGGCTGCAGTTCCTGTCCGCCGGCCGATGCCTTTCTCGCCCGGCTGGCCGAACGTCAGGACGTGTTGGCGCTCACTCTGCCGATCACCTATTGGGACATGCTGGGCTGGAAGGACACGCTGGCCACGGGGGGCAACACTGCGCGGCAGAAGGCCTATGCGGCCGCGATGGGCCGCGGCGGCGTCTATACGCCCCAGATGATCGTGAACGGCACCAGCGACGTCGTCGGCAGCCGGGAGCAGGCGGTCGATGCCGCGATCCAGGCGCATGAGGCCGGTGAGCCGGACGTTCCGGTAACGCTGAAAGTGGAGCCGGCCGAACTCCGCCTGACCGTGGGCACTGGCTTGGCGGGCCGCGACGATCCCTCCGGCTGGGCCACCATCTGGCTCTTCCGGGTCCGACCCCAGACGACGGTGAAGATCGGCGGCGGCGAGAACAGCGGACGGGTCGTCACCTATCACAATGTCGTGCGCGAGGTGACGGCGGTGGGCCTGTGGAAGGGCCGGCCGGTGACGCTCGACCTGCCGCGCTCGGCGTTGGGCGGCGGCCCCGGTGACAGCTTCGCCGCGCTGGTGCAGGACAAGGGCTATGGCCGCGTCATCGGCGCCAGCTGGATCGTTCACTGATGGTGACGCTGCCCGCCGCGCCGCTGGCCGCCATGCTGGGGTTTGCCGCGTTGCTGGTTGGCCTGATGGCCGCGCGCGCCCGCGCCCCGGCGCGAGCCTATGTGCGCTTTGCGGCGGCGCTGGCGTTGGCGCTGGCGCTGGCCGAACTGACGGCGAGCCTCGCTGGCGGTGGGACGACGGCGGTGTTCGCCAGCGCCGTGATGGCGCTGGTAGCGGCGCTGGCGCCGGCCGTGCTGGCCCTGGCCGCGACGGTGCGCGTTTCCGGCCCGCCAGGCGCCTTTCCCGCCGCGGCGGCGTTGGTGGCAGCTTGCCTCTGCGGGCTGGAGGCCACGGCAACGGGCAGCCCCTTCTTTGCTTTCGCGCCGCTGGCGCTGGCGGCGCTGGTTCTCATGGTGCTGGCGCTCAAACTCCGGCGGCGTGGCGGCGCACCGGCGCTGTACCTCGCGCTGGGCGCGCTGGCACTGCTGGCGGCGGCCTCTGCCGACATGGCCGGCGGCACCGACGGTACCCAGTTCTTCGGAATCTATTTCGCCGCGGCCCTGCTCGGCATCACGCTGGCGGTGACGCGGAGGTCAGATGTGCCGCTCGAAGCCCGCGCGGTGAAATTCACGCGCCAGCCCTTCTTCATACGCGGCCGCCGCTGACGCCGCATCCGGCGGGGCGGGATACAGCACCTGCCCCAGAAGCTGCGCGACGAAAGCGGGACGCAGGCGCGGCCCGTACCAGAGCGGCGCATATTCGCTTGTCTCGAAACGGGACAGGTTCTGGCCCTGCGGCCGGCCGCCAAAACGGTTCGCGGCTCCTTCTTCCGCTTCGCCGTCGTCACGAAAATCGCTGGTAGCACAGGGGCTTGCGACACGCGCGGCGAGGCTGCGGGGAAGGGTCGCCCCCGTCCTGTTCACGATCGCAAAGCTGCCGTTCGCCGCCATAACCATATATTAACGCAATCTGCGGGCCACGGCCATTTGGGGTCGGCTTATTTCAAAAGTTTCGGATTTTTTAAGGCCCTGCCGCACATGATCCGCAGCAACGGCCATTAGAAAAACGGCCAAGGGTGGTGGGTAGTGCTGAGTCAGACGACGCTTCCGAAGAAGCCAGTCGACGGGATGCGGGCCTTGGCGGCCGCGCAGGACGTGGACCGGCTGCGCCTGGCGATCACCGCGGCGCGCGAGATCGCCTTCGACTGGACAATCGAAGACGACCGCATCGTGTGGGACGGCGATCAGGATATTCTTTCGCTTCATGCCAGGCCGAACCGGCTCTATCGCGGCGAGGGCTTCCGGCACTGGATGAGCCCGGCGGGCCGCGCCCGGCTGATGGCCGTGCTCGATGATCTGTCGCCGCGCGATTCCAGCTTCGAGATCGAATTCGAGGCCACCTCGGCGATGGGGCCGGTGGCGCTGGAGATGCGCGGCGTGCGCATCGCCGGCGCGGACGGTTCCACCGAGCGGCTGACCGGCGTGCTGCGCATCGTCACCGAGCTGAAGCGTGAGGCCCAGCGCCTCACCTATCTGGCCACGCGCGACGAACTAACGGGCCATCTCAACCGCACCTCCCTGCGCGCGGAGCTGGCGCAGGTGATCGAGAAGACCAAGGCGGAGGATGGTACCTGCGCCTATCTGGTGGCCTCCATCGACCGGCTGGCCATGATCAACGAGGCTTATGGCTTCGGCGCCGCCGACGAGGTGATCGTGGCGGTGAGCGAGCGCATCTCCGGCACCTTGCGCAACAGCGACATCATCGGCCGCATCGCCGGCAACAAGCTGGGCGTGGTGCTGGCCAAATGCGCCGAGCGCGAGATCGCCGTGGTGGCCGAACGCATCCGCGCCGCCGTGCGCAGCGAAGTCGTCACTACCCGCGCAGGCGCCGTCTCGGCCACCATCAGCGTCGGCGCGGTGTTTCTGCCGTCGGCCGCCAGCTCCAGCCAGGAAGCCATGCTGCGCGCCGAAGAAGCGCTCGACCGCGCCCGCGCCGCCGGCCGCGACGGCTTCGCCACCTATGCCAACTCGCCCCAGCGCGAGAGCGCGCGGCTGCGCCTGATGACCGTCGCCGACGAGGTGCTGGTCGCGCTCAATGCTCACCGCCTGGTCTTCGCCTATCAGCCCATCGTCTCCGCCAAAACGAAGCAGCCGGTGCATTACGAATGCCTGCTGCGCATGGTCCGGCCCGACGGCAGCGTGGCCGGTGCCGGGGTCTTCATCCCTGCGGCGGAGCAGCTCGGGCTGGTGCGGCTGGTCGACCGCCGGGCGCTGGAGATGACCGTGGCGCAGCTCAGGGCCCATCCCGACGTGACGCTGGCGGTCAACGTCTCGGGCACCACGGCGCGCGATCCGTCGTGGCTGCAGAGCTTCGTCAACTACGTGCGGCGCAACGACGACGTCGCCAAGCGCATGATCGTGGAGCTGACCGAAACCGCCGCCCTCAACGATTTCGAGGAGTGCGCGCGCTTCGTCACCAATCTGCGCGAGACGGGCTGCCGCGTCGCCATCGACGATTTCGGCGCCGGCTACACTTCGTTCCGCAATCTGCAGATGCTGAAGGTCGATACCGTCAAGATCGACGGCACTTTCGTGCGCGGCATGTGCGAATCGCCGGACAATCAGGTGTTCGTGCGCACGCTGGTGGACCTGGCGCGCAACTTCAACCTGAAGACCGTGGCCGAATGGGTCGGCTCCGACGAGGAAGCGGCGCTGCTGGAAAGTTTCGGCGTCGATTACTTCCAGGGCTTCCATTTCGGCGAGCCCGACCTTCAACCGGAATGGCTGGGGGCGTGAGTTTTCCGTAGCCTTTAACAGGGCAGGCGCGGCACGAGGGCGTTGCGGACCCGGTGTCTTGGCGCGGGCCCAAGACCGGCGAAGCTCACGGGCTCATATAGCTCGCCGCGCCTGCATCCCATGCGAGGGGCCGGTCGGCAAGACAGACGTCCCAATAGACACCGGGCAGCGCGCGGCGCGCTTCGGTCAGATGGGAAAGGGCCGCTTCGATGACGGCACGCTGGAACCGCGCATCAAGGGGAAGCGGAATCCAGAAGTAGAGTGCCCCTTCCGGGGTATCGCTGGAAAACCAGAGCAACGAACTGCTGCGCCTGAATTCATCGCATGCCGGATCTTCCACGGTTCCGCAGTATCGCGAGGCGACGGCAATCAGCGCATCGGCAAGGCTGTCGAGCGCACGCCAGAACGCATGTTCGTCGTCCGGCAATCGGCTGTTCGTTTCCGGTACTTCCGAGATGAAGCAGGTCAGGCGACCCATGTCCGGTTGACTGATCATGGCGTTATCGCGCTTTCAGGAAGCCAGGCGCCTGCGACAATGCTCCTTCACCGCGCCTGCGCCGTCCCGTGTGGGAAAGAGGAAAGCGTTGGATCCATCCTATGCGACAGTTCTGCCGCAGGCGGAGCGGCTGTCACTTCCGCTGGGCGAGTTCGGAGAGTTGCTTGCGCATCGCCTCGATCTCGCTCTTAAGCTCGCTGATGTCCTCCGAAGGCGGCGCCTTGGGCGCCGGCGCACCGGCGGCCGGTTTGGCGGCTGCGGCCTCCTCGCCATGCTGTGCGGCGGCCAGGCCGAAGGGAGAAAACATCTTCATCGCGCGGTCGAAGATGGCGAGGTTCTGCCGCGTCAGGTTTTCGAGCGCGGATGAGCCGCCGCCGAAGGCCTCGGCCAGGCGGTGGCGCATGGCCTCCTGATTCTTGGCGAAGCTCTCCATCGACAGGTCGAGATAGCCCGGCACGAAGGCCTGCAACGAATCGCCATACATGCGGATGAGCTGGCGCAGGAAGCGGATGGGCAGGAGATTTTGGCCCTTGCCTTCCTCCTCGAAGATGATCTGCGTCAGCACCGAGCGGGTGATGTCCTCGCCGGAGCGCGCATCGCGCACTTCAAAGTCCACGCCCTCTTTCACCATCTCGCAGAGATGATCGAGCGTGACGTAGCTGGAGGTCTGCGTGTTGTAGAGCCGCCGGTTGGCGTATTTCTTGATGATGACGGGAGCGCCCGTCTTGCCCTGATCTTCTGTCACGCGTCACCGTTGTTGTGTTCCACGCCGTCCGAAGGGCGTTTATCCCTACTTACAACAGCATTACCGCCTCGCCCCTGTCCAGTGTCTTGTTGCCACCGCCTTTGCACTGCACCACGGCAACATCAATCTAACCTTTTGTTTCTGTTGCAGGAAAAATCCTAGTTTACCGCCGCTCGCAATCGCGTCATTTTCCCGGCCGCGCGCAATCCTGTCGCCCCCGGAGATTTTTCCATGACTGATGTCGTCATCGTTTCCGCCGCCCGCACCCCCGTGGGCTCGTTCAACGGCTCGCTGGCCGCGCTTCCGGCCCATGAGCTTGGCCGCGTGGCCATCGCGGGCGCCATGAGGCGGGCCGGGGTCGCAGGCAAGGAAGTGGACGAGGTCATCATGGGCCAGATCCTCACCGCCGGACATGGCCAGAATCCGGGCCGCCAGGCTGCCATCGCCGCCGGCGTGCCGGTGGAAAGCCCGGCCTGGCTGGTCAACCAGCTCTGCGGCTCGGGCCTGCGCGCCGTGGCGCTGGGCTTCCAGCAGATCAGGAACGGCGATGCCGGCATCGTGGTGGCCGGCGGCCAGGAATCGATGAGCCAGGCCCAGCACGCCGCCCACCTCAGGAACGGCGTGAAGATGGGCGGGCTCGAATTCACCGATACCATGATCAAGGACGGGCTGTGGGATGCCTTCAACGGCTACCACATGGGAGTCACCGCCGAGAACGTCGCCCGCCAGTGGCAGATCACGCGCGAGGAGCAGGATCGCTTCGCCGTCGCCTCGCAGAACAAGGCCGAAGCGGCGCGCAAGTCCGGCCGCTTCAAGGACGAGATCGTCCCGGTCACCATCAAGACGCGCAAGGGCGAAACCGTCGTCGATACTGACGAATATATCCGCGACGGCGTGACTTATGAGTCTGTTTCCGGCCTCAAGCCGGCCTTCCAGAAGGACGGCACGGTGACGGCCGCCAACGCCTCCGGCATCAATGACGGCGCCGCTGCCGTGGTGCTGATGAGCGCCGAAACGGCCAAGGCCCGCGGCCTCACTCCGCTCGCCCGCATCGCCTCCTGGGCCCATGCCGGCGTCGATCCGGCGCTGATGGGCTCCGGCCCGATCCCGGCCAGCCGCGCCGCGCTCAAGAAGGCGGGCTGGAGCACCGCCGATCTCGATCTGGTCGAGGCCAACGAGGCCTTTGCTGCCCAGGCCTGCGCCGTCAACAAGGATCTGGGTTGGGATACCGAGAAGGTCAACGTCAATGGCGGCGCCATCGCCATCGGCCATCCCATCGGCGCTTCGGGCGCGCGCGTGCTCACCACCCTGCTGTTCGAGATGGGCAAACGTGACGCCAGGAAAGGTTTGGCCACACTGTGCATCGGTGGCGGCATGGGCATCGCTCTTTGTGTCGAGCGCTGATTCCACGCCGATAGTCCCCAAGTCGTATTGACGGGCGGAAGAAAGATAGGCTGGACTGGTCGCGCAAGGAAATGCGGCCGGCCAGCCGCATTTTGATCGTATCGTTCAAGAGAATCGAGAGAGGGATTGGAAATGGCACGGGTTGCAATTGTCACGGGCGGAACACGGGGGATTGGCGAGGCCGTTTCGGTGGCCCTGCGCGATGCCGGATACAAGGTGGCCGCCAATTATGCGGGCAATGAGGAGCGCGCCCGGGAATTCAGCCAGCGCACCGGCATCGCCTCCTACAAGTGGGATGTGGCCAATTACGAGAGTTGCCTGAAGGGTGTCGCCCAGGTGGTGGCCGAACTCGGGCCGGTGGACATTGTCGTCAACAATGCCGGCATCACCCGCGACGCCACCATGAAGCGCATGACCCGCGCCGGTTGGGATGAGGTGGTAGACGTCAATCTCGGCGGCTGCTTCAACATGTGCAAGGCGGTGTGGGACAGCATGCTTGAGCGCGGCTTCGGCCGCATCGTCAATATCGGCTCGATCAACGGCCAGGCCGGCCAGTACGGCCAGGTCAACTATGCCGCAGCCAAATCGGGCATCCACGGCTTCACCAAGGCCCTGGCGCAGGAGGGTGCGTCGAAGGGCATCACGGTCAACGCCATCGCGCCGGGCTATATCGATACCGACATGGTGGCAGCCGTCCCCCCGCAGGTGCTGGAGAAGATCGTGGCCAAGATTCCCGTGGGCCGGCTGGGCAAGGCCGCGGAAATCGCCCGCGGCGTTCTTTTCCTCTCTGCCGACGAGGCCGGTTTCGTCACCGGATCGACGATGTCGATCAACGGCGGCCAGCATATGTATTGAGACGTGACCGATATTACTTCCCTTGAAGCGGCGGGGCTCGCCTGCGCGCGCGGCGGCCGCCCGGTCTTCCGCGACCTCGATTTCCGTCTCGAGGCGGGCGAGGCGCTGTCGCTCGAGGGCCCCAATGGCGCTGGCAAGACCTCGCTGCTGCGGATGCTGGGCAGCTACCTCACGCCGCTGACGGGCACCATCACGCTCACCACCAAAGCGGGTGAACAGATCACCGATGCCGAGGAGCGCGGCCGCCAGATCGGCTGGCTCGGCCATCAGGACGGCGTCAAGCCCCAGCTCACCACCTCCGAGACGCTGGCCTTCTACGCCGGCTATTACGGCAAGCCCTGCGACATCCCCAAGGCGCTGGAGGGCGTGGGGCTGCTGCGGGCGCGCGACCTGCCGGGGCAATATCTCTCCGCCGGCATGAAGAAGCGGCTGGCGCTGGCGCGGCTCAAGCTCTCCGGCCGGCCGCTCTGGCTGCTCGACGAGCCGCTGGCCGCGCTGGACGTGAACGCCAAGAAGCTGGTGGCCGACATGATTACCGCCCATTGCGCCGAAGGCGGCATGGTGATCGCGGCCACGCATGAGTCGCTCGGCCTCGACTGCCGCAAGCTGATGCTGGGGGCGCTATGAGTTCCTTCTATGCCCTGCTGGCCCGTGACGTCCGCCTCGCCACGCGCGCGGGCGGCGGGGCGATGCTGGCGCTGGCCTTCTTCGCCGCGGTGGCGGCGCTGGTGCCGCTGGGTGTCGGCGCCGATCTCAAGCTCCTGGGCCGCATTGCCGGCGGCGTGCTCTGGGTGTCGGCCATCCTGGCGGCGCTGCTCTCGCTCGACCGGCTGTTCCAGGCCGATTTCGAGGACGGCAGCCTGGACCTGATGGCGATTTCGCCCATCGGCCTGGAAACCTCGGCCTTTGCCAAGATCGTGGCCCACTGGCTGACCACGGGCCTGCCCTTGACGCTGCTCTCGCCGCTCTTGGCACTTCTCTTCAACATTCCCCAACCCGGCTATGTGCCGCTGATCCTGTCGCTGGCCATCGGCACGCCGGCCGCCAGCGCCATCGGCGCGGTGGGGGCGGGGCTGACCATGTCTGTGCGGCGCGGGGGGCTGATCCTGCCGCTGCTGATCCTGCCGCTCCTGGCACCAGCCGTGATCTTCGGGGCGGGGGCGGTGTCGGCGGCGCTGGACGGGCTTGCCAACGGCGCGATGTGGTTGCTGTCGGCCTTTTCACTTGCAGCGGTGGTGCTGTCGCCCTTTGCTGCGGCCGCGTCCGTGCGTCTCAACCTCGCGGGATAGGGAAAAATACGGACATCGTGCCGCTTGCGACTGCGCAGCGGACAGGGCATCAGAGGCGCCATGAACATCTTCGAGCTCGCCAATCCGAAGCGGTTCCTCGCCCTCAGCGAGAAACTCCTGCCCTGGTTCTGGGCCGCGGCCGTCCTCACGCTGGCATCGGGCCTCTATCTGACCTTCTTCGGCGTGCCGCCGGACTACCAGCAGGGCACCACCGTCAAGATCATGTTCATCCATGTGCCGGCGGCGCTGGTGGGGGAGATGGCCTATGGCGTGATGGGCGTGGCCTCGCTGCTGGGCCTGGTCAACCGCCATCCGCTGGCCGACGTGGCGGCCAAGTCGGCGGCGCCGCTGGGCGCGCTGTTCACGGCGCTGGCGCTGATTACCGGCTCGCTATGGGGCAAGCCGATGTGGGGCACTTACTGGGTCTGGGACGCGCGGCTGACCTCGTTCCTCATCCTGTTCTTCCTCTATCTCGGCTACATGGCGCTGTGGAACGCCATCGAGGACGAGACGCGGGCCGCCCGCGCCGCCGCCATCCTGGCGCTGGTGGGCGTGGTCGATCTGCCGATCATCTATTTCTCGGTGCAGTGGTGGAACACCCTGCATCAGGGCGAGAGCATCTTCACCGGCAAGATCGCGCCGGTGTTCCTGTGGCCGCTGATGCTGATGATGGCGGGTTATGTGTTCCTGTTCGGGGCGCTGTGGATGGTACGCATCCGTACCGAGATCCTGGC
This sequence comes from Alphaproteobacteria bacterium, assembly GCA_018971835.1. Classification (GTDB taxonomy): domain Bacteria; phylum Pseudomonadota; class Alphaproteobacteria; order Micropepsales; family Micropepsaceae; genus Rhizomicrobium. The sequence goes on along the minus strand of JAGWZW010000003.1, from coordinate 35,143 downwards.
GCGGCGGGCCCGCGCGCTGCAATTGCAGGGGGGCGGGTTATGAGCGGTGTGGCGGCGTTTTTTGCGATGGGCGGCTATGCGGCCTTCGTCTGGCCTTCCTATGGCCTTTCGGCGCTGGGCATCGGGGCGGCCACATTCGTGACGCTCAATTCCTACCGCCGCACGCGCGCGGCCCTCACGCTGCTCGAAGGCCTGAAGGACGCGAAAAAGTGAAACGGCTTATTTTCATCATTCCGGTCCTGCTCTTCGGGGCGCTCGCCGTCATGCTCTATCGCGGTTTGCTGGCGCCGCCACCGGGGGAACTGCCGTCGGTGCTCATCAATAAGCCGGCGCCGGCCGTCACCGTTCCGCCGCTCAATCCGGGCGACAAGGGCTTCGGGCCGGCCGATCTGGCGGGCGGCCATGTCACGGTGCTGAACGCTTTCGCCTCCTGGTGCATTCCCTGTCGCGACGAGGCGCCGGTACTGCCCGATCTTGCCCATATCCCGGGCGTGGACTTCTACGGCATGGTCTACAAGGACACGCCCGAGAATGCGCGTGCCTTCCTGGCCGATGTCGGCAATCCGTTCATGCGCGTGGGGCTGGATGAAAGCGGCAGCGTCGGCATCCAGTTCGGCCTCTATGGCGTGCCCGAAACTTTCGTGATCGACGGCAAGGGTGTCATCCGCCTGCGCCATGCCGGCCCGCTGACGCCGGAAATCCTCCGGAACGAAATCCTGCCCGCGATTGCCAAGGCCAAGGCCGACGGCTGATCTTCAGTTTTTGGCAACCATGATCTGAAATCCTCGGCGGCATGCAGATCAGCGCCGCCAACCTTCTTGTCGCCAGCCAGCCGCCACGCGCGGCTGCCGCTGCCAAGCCGACGGCGTTCACACCGGCCAGCTTTGAAACGGACGCCAAGCCGTCCCCGCCGGCCGCCAGTCCGCCGGCGTCAAGCGCGCCGGCCGCCGGTTATGCGCCTGCCGCGCGGCCCGGTTCGCAGCTTGATATTCGTGTATGATCGCTGAGACTTAGCTGCGCCGCCGGATGAGCGGTTTGCGCCGCGGGCGCAGCGGCCCGTCCTCGGCCAGGGCGTCGGCCGCCGAGGCGATGGCCGCCAGCGATTTGAGGAAGCGTGTGCGTTCGGTGGCGGGCAGCACGTCGAGCAGGGCTTTCTCCGCGCGGTCGGCGGCGGCGCGCGCTGCGCGCAGCGCCTTGCGTCCGGCCAGCGTGATGGCGACCGCATTGGCGCGCTGGTCCGCCTCGGTGCGCTCGCGCGAGATCAGCCCTTTTTCGAGCATGCGGCGGACCATTTCCGCCAGCGTCGAACGGTCGATACCCGTCATCTCCACAAGCGCAGTCTGGCTGGTGCCTTCGTGGTTTTCCAGCGCGCAGAGCACGGTGAATTGCTGCTTGGTGAGATCGCGTGCGCCGGTTTCCCGCGAATAAAGATCGCCGTAAAATTGCTGGCAACGGCGTATGAGATGCGAAGGCGCCGTCGCGAACTCAAGCGCCCCGTTCGCCTTGCGCTGTCCCTTCAACGTCATGGAGCAACCCCTGCCACATCGAATTTTGCTGAATTGATTTTACGATCGTCCGTATACGCCGGACCGGGATCGCCAACATTCCCCGCACCGCACCCGCCGCAACACGCTCCAAACTTCCGATGCAATGCCGGGCTTACCCTGCCACACGCACGAGTTGCCCGCGGCAGGGAGCAGATTAGACGAGAGATGAGGGTTTCGACAACAGGTTCGAATCGAAAATCGTTCCACCTTCGTCTGTATTTTGGACATTGCACCGGTTTTGAACTATCGCAGTGCGTGCAGAGCAGGGTAGAGGCGCCGCAATGAGCGAACGCAAACATCCCGTACCGCCGCCGCCGGGGCCGCATTTTTCCCTGCGCGTTCCAGACGGGGACAATGTCCAGCGTTACGTCTGCGGCGCATGCGGCCATATCCATTACACCAATCCCAAGATCATCGTCGGCGCAGTCGTGACGCATGAACGCCACATCCTGTTGTGCCGCCGCGCTATCGAACCGCGAAAAAACTACTGGACCCTCCCTGCCGGATTTCTCGAGGAACATGAAGCGCCCGAGGATGGCGCGCGCCGCGAAGCCCGCGAAGAAGCCTGTTGCGAGATCGCCCTGGACGCATTGCTGGCGGTCTACGCGGTGCCGCACATCAGCCAGGTCCATTTGATGTATCGCGCGCGGCTGGCCGCGCCCCGGATTGCGCCGGGGCCGGAAAGCCTGGAGGTCCGTCTCTTTGCGTGGGACGATATTCCGTGGGATACGCTGGCGTTTCCCAGCGTGCATTGGGCGCTGCGCCATTACCGCGAAACAAAAGACCAAACCGTCTTCCAACCGTTCACGAATCCGGTCTGACAGCGGCTTCAGCTTTCGTCGTCGCTTCGTTCTTCGATCTGATGCGCAAGCACCAGCGGCGTCTGCGCAAGTGCGAAAAGGAAAATCAGAGGCATGATGCCCCAGACCTTGAAGTCCACCCAGGTCGAGGTCGAGAAATTGCGCCACACCGCTTCGTTGACGCCTGCCAGCGTCACGAAGAAAAGGCCCCAGCGCCAGGTCAGTTTGCGCCAGCCCGTTTCGCTCAGTTCGAACGCCTGGGCAAAGACATATTTGATGAAAAGGCGATTGAAGGACAATCCGCCGATCAGCAGCACGCCGAAAAACGCATAAAGCACCGTGGGCTTCATCTTGATGAACATGTCGTTCTTCAGATAGAGCGTCAGGCCGCCGAAAATCAGCACCAGAACGGCGGTGAACAGCGGCATCGGCAGAACTTTGCGTTCCCGCCAGTAGCCGAAGCCGAGCGCCACCAGCACGGCCGCCATGAACGCCGCGGTGGCGACGAAAATCCCATAGACCTCGAAGCTGGCGAAGAACAGGATCAGCGGCCCCAGGTCGGTCAGCAGGCGCATCAGCGGGATGGCCGGGGCGGGCTTGGCGTTCTGGCTTTTGACGCTCTGGGTCATGCTGCCCCCGTCAGTGCCCGGGCGAAGGCATCGGCGGAAAAGACCTGCAGGTCTTCAGCGGTTTCGCCCACGCCGATGAAATGCACGGGCAAGCCGAATTTGTCCGCCAACGCCACCAGGATGCCGCCCTTGGCCGTGCCGTCCAGTTTGGTCATGACCAGGCCGCTGAGCGGTACGGCGGCCCTGAACGCCTCCACTTGCGAGATCGCGTTCTGCCCGGTCGTGGCGTCAAGCACCAGCAGCACCGAATGCGGCGCAAACGCATCGAGTTTCTTTATGACACGCACCATCTTTTCCAGTTCGGCCATCAGCCCGGCCTTGTTCTGCAGGCGGCCGGCGGTGTCGATCAGCACGACGTCGGCGTTCACCTGTCGTGCGCGCTCGATGGCATCGTAGGCAAGGCCTGCCGCATCGGCGCCGGCCGCGCGCGCCACCACGTCCGCGCCGGTGCGCTGGCCCCAGATCTGAAGCTGTTCGATGGCGGCAGCGCGGAAGGTGTCGCCCGCGGCCAGCACGACCTTGTGGCCTTCATCGGCAAGGCGCTTGGCGATCTTGCCGATGGTCGTGGTCTTGCCGGTGCCGTTTACGCCGGCCACCAGCACGATATAGGGCCTCTTTGTCTGATCGACGGCGAAGGGCTTTTCGACCGGGGCCAGAACCTTGCCGATTTCCGCCGCCAGCACCGCGCGCAACTCGCTTTCGGAAATTTCCTTGTTGTAGCGGCCCTTGGCGACGGCGGCGGCGAGTTTCACCGCCAGCCCGGCGCCCAGATCGCCCTTGATGAGGGCCTCTTCCAGTTCGGCCACGGTTTCGGCATCGAGCTTCTTATGGGTGAAGACGGCGGTGAGGTTCTGGCCGAAGGCGCCGCTGCTGCGGGCCAGGCCCGATTTGAGCCGCTCGAACAGGGTGGGCGGCGGCGGGGCTTCTCCGAAGGTTCTCATGACAGGATTTCGCCGCTGAGATGGTCGCCCGCCACGCCGGTGATGCGTACGCGGACGAAGCTGCCCGCTTCCGCCGCGCCCGCGAACCGGACCGGCGCAAAACATGGCGTGCGACCGAGCCCGTTGTCCTCGACCAGCAAAGTCTGCTCGCTGCCGGCGAGCGCGGCGAAGAATGTTGCGCGTGCGCTGTCGCCCTTGGCGCGCAGCGCGGCAGCGCGGGATTTCACGGTCTGGCGGGACAATTGCGGCATGCGGGCGGCAGGCGTTCCTTGGCGCGGACTGAACGGGAAGACATGGAGATAGGTGAGCCCGGCTTCGTCCACAAGGGCCAGGCTGTTCTGGTGCATGTCCTCGGTTTCGGTCGGGAAGGCGGCGATCAGGTCGGCACCGAAGGCGGCCTCGGGCCTGAGGCCGCGCACAGTTTCACAAAATTCAATGGTGTCGCGGCGGCTATGGCGGCGCTTCATGCGCTTGAGGATCAGGTCGTCGCCGGCCTGCACGGAGAGATGAAAATGCGGCATCAGCCGTTCCTCCTCCGCAATGGCGCGCATCAATGTGTCGTCCGCCTCAATGGAATCGATGGAAGAAAGACGCAGGCGCTTCAGCTCGGGCACCAGCTTCAGGATTTTTTGCACCAGCTGCCCCAGGGTCGGCGCGCCGGGCAGGTCGGCGCCATAGGCCGTGAGGTCCACGCCGGTCAGCACCAGTTCGGCAAAGCCCGCCGCCGCCAGCCGCCGCGCCTCGCTGATCACCGCGCCCACCGGCACGCTGCGCGAATTGCCGCGGCCATAAGGGATTATACAGAAGGTGCAGCGATGGTCGCAGCCGTTCTGCACCTGCAGGAAGGCGCGCGTGCGGCCCTCGAAGGAATCGACGAATTGGGCCGCGGTTTCCTTCACGCTCATGATGTCGTTGACCCGCACCCGCTCGGCGCCGTCGAGGCCGAAGGCATAACTCCCGGTTTCTAGTTTCTCGATATTGCCGAGCACCAGGTCCACTTCCGGCATCTGGGCATAGGCGGCGGGATCGGTCTGCGCCGCGCAGCCGGTGACGATGATCTTCGCGCCCGGATTGGCCCGCCGCGCCTTGCGGATGGCCTGGCGCGACTGGCGCACCGCCTCGCCCGTCACCGCGCAGGTATTGAAGATGATCGCGCCTTCGAGGCCCGCCTCAGCGGCGCGGGCGCGCATCGCCTCGGATTCATAGGCGTTGAGGCGGCAGCCGAAGGTCACGATTTCGGCGCTCATCGCGCACCCTCCAGCGCCAGCAGCTCGACCTCGCCGCGATAGGAAAGCGTGGCCGGCCCGGTCATCAGGATGTGGCCGTCACTCTCGCGCCATTCGACATGCAGCGTGCCGCCGTCCAGCGTCACCTCCACCTGGCGCCCGGCCAAGCCCCGGCGCGCCGCCGCCACCGCGCTGGCGCAGGCCCCGGTGCCGCAAGCCCGCGTGATGCCCGCGCCGCGCTCCCATACCCGCATCCTGAGGCGCGCTGGCGATCGCACGCTGACGAACTCCACATTCACGCGCCTGGGAAACATCGCGTGATGCTCGATGCGCGGGCCGATATCGGCCAGCGGGATCATCTCGGCATCCTCGACGAAGACGACGGCATGCGGATTGCCGACCGAGAGGGCAGAAACGAAATATTCCGTGCCGTCCACGTCGAGGGCAAAGCCGTTGGTGTCGGCGGCCTCGGCCAGCGGAATCTTCTGCCACGTGAATTCCGGCGCGCCCATGTCCACGGTGACGAGCCCGCCGCCGGCATCGAAGCACAGCAGCGGCCCGCCCAGCGTGGCAATGGAGACCGTGTCGCGGTCCGCCTCTTCCATCAGCAGGCGGGCGACGCAGCGCGCGGCATTGCCGCAGCTTTCCACCTCGCCGCCGTCGGCGTTGAAGATGCGCATCCGGGCATCGGCGCCGTGGTCGCTTTTCTGGGGCCGGCCGATCACAATCACCTGATCGCAACCGACACCGGTGCGCCGGTCGGCGATGGCGCGTGCGACGGCCGGATCGAGCGCAAGACCGCTCGCCCGCGCGTCGAACACCGCGAAATCATTGCCCAATCCGTGCATTTTCAGGAACGCCGTCATGAGGCGCCTTATAGGCTGGCAGGGGCCCAAGGGCCAGTACCCTGCCCAGTACCCTGTGGCCACGGTTCCAACCGGCCTGCCTTGACCCCGCAGCCGGGCTTCGCCCAAAAGATGCCCGCCACGAAAATGGGAGGCGTTCTTGCACCAAGGAACCGTGCGCGTGGGGAAGCTGGCCGCGGCTGTTGTGATCCTGGGGGCCGTCGCCGGTGCCTGGCAGGCCCAGGGTGCGGACAATACGGGAGCAGACAAGCCGATGCAGGTCAAAACCGCCGCGCCCGCCGACCACGATCCCTATCTCTGGCTCGCCGACATCCACGGGCAGAAGGCGCTCGGCTGGGCCAAGGCCCAGACCGCCAAGAGCGACGCGGTGCTCAAGACCGACCCCGAATACGCCGCCGACCGCGACGCCATCCTCAAGGTGTTGAACGCCAGCGACCGCATTCCCGAAGGCAGTCTGCACGGCGAATACGTGCTCAATTTCTGGCAGGACAAGGATCACGTGCGCGGGCTGTGGCGGCGCACCACCATCGCCGATTACGCGACCAAGGCCCCACACTGGCAAGTGTTGCTCGATCTCGACAAGCTGGACAAGGACAGCGGCCAGAACTGGGTGTGGAAGGGTGCGGACTGCACGAAGGCCTTCGACCGCTGCCTGGTGCGGCTGTCGCCCGGCGGCGGCGATGCGCACGTCATCCGCGAATTCGATCCCAAAACCGGCGAATTTCTGAAGGACGGCTTCGACCTGCCGCTGGCCAAGTCCAATGCGGTCTATCTGAACGACGACACTGTCCTCTTCGCCACCGATTTCGGCCCCGGCTCGATGACGCCGTCATCTTATCCGCGCATCGTCAAGCTGTGGCATCGCGGCGAAAAGCTGGCCGACGCCAAAACTGTGTTCGAAGGCCAGCCGGACGACATGGTGGCCGATCCGGTGGTGACGCACGACCCCTACGGCCATATCGCGCTTATCGTGCGCAGCCCCAGCTTCTTCACCGCCGAATATTATCTGGTGCGCGACGATGGCAGCACGCTGAAGCTGCCCCTGCCGCTGGGGGCGCAGTTGCAGGGCGTCACCGGCGGCCAGCTCATCGCTACGCTGCGCAACGCCTGGACGCCGGACGGGCAGAAGACGATTCCGCAAGGTTCGCTGATCTCGTTTCCGGTTCTGGATTATGCCCGCACCGGAAAGATGCCGAAAGTCGCGACGCTCTACACGCCGGGGCCGCGGGCCATGATCGGCAGCGTCTCCGCCGGGCGTGATGCGGTCTACGCCTCGATCTACGAGGATGTAACCGGCGCTATCCACGCCTTCCGATTCTCGGACGGCGCCTGGCACGACACGAAGCTGGCGCTGCCGGCGGGAGGCTCGACCGACCTCGTCTCGACCAACGACTTCGGGCCGGAGGCCTATTTCACCTATCAGAGCTTCCTCACCCCGCCCACGCTCTATGCCTATGACGGCAAGAACGAGCCCAAGGCGATCAAGGCGCAGGCCGCCACCTTCGATGCTTCGAAGATCAGCGTGGCGCAGCGCTGGGCCACCTCGAAGGACGGCACCAGGATCCCCTATTTCCTGATCCGCCCGAAGGCCGCCAAGGGCGCCATCCCCACCATCCTCTACGGCTATGGTGGCTTCGAGCTGTCGCTGACGCCCTGGTACTGGAACGACGGCCATCGCCCGCTCGATGCCGGGCCGGTGTGGCTGGAAAAGGGCGGCGCCATCGCGGTGGCGAATATCCGCGGCGGTGGCGAGTTCGGTCCCAAATGGCATCAGGCTGCGCTCAAGTATCACCGCCAGCGCGCCTATGACGATTTCGAGGCCGTAGCCGCGGATATCGAAAAGGACGGGCTCTCGACGCCCAAGATGCTCGGCATCGTCGGCGCCTCCAATGGTGGGCTCCTTGTCTCCACCGTGATGGTCGAGCGGCCGGACCTGCTGGCCGCCGTCGTTTGCCAGCGTCCGCTGATCGACATGCTGCGCTACACGCGCTACGGCGCCGGCGCTTCGTGGGTGGGCGAATATGGTGATCCCGCCGATCCCAAGATGGCCGCCTATATCCGCACCTACTCGCCTTACGAGAACGTGAAGGCGGATGTGAAGTATCCGCCCATCCTCTTCATTACCGAGACGAGCGATGATCGCGTCACGCCGATCTGGGCGCGCATGATGGCGGCGAAGATGGAAGCGCAGGGCCACGACGTGCTGTTCAACGAGGCCAGCGAAGGCGGCCACGGCCCCGGCTCCACCCATGCCGAGGAAGCGAACTACTGGGCGCTCAGCTACACCTTCTTCAAGCGGAAGCTGGGGTTGAAGTAGCCTGCTTACCATCGTGGCGGGCAGGATGGTTTGACTCCCCTGTCCCGCTGGCCTAAAACCGCGGCCACTTCCGGAAGCCTCTTGAGACTTCCGGTCCCGGGCCCGGCCCGGGATCGCCCCCAGGCAGCGCAGGTGCGCCCCCTGGGGCGTTATCGCTTTGGACTTGGGAACGGTATGTTCGACTCTTTGCAGAAGCGCCTCGGCGCCACATTCGACAGGTTGCGCGGCCGCGGCGCCCTCACCGAGGCCGACGTGGACGAGGCCCTGCGCGAGGTGCGCGTGGCCCTGCTCGAAGCCGACGTGGCGCTTCCGGTCGTCAAGGACTTCATCGAGAAGGTGCGCCCGCGTGCGGTGGGCGAGGCGGTCATCCGCTCCGTCACGCCCGGCCAGCAGGTGGTCAAGATCGTCCACGACGCGCTGGTGGAGATGCTGGGCGCCGAGAACGCCGCGCTTGACCTGGGCAGCCCGCCGGCGCCGATCCTGATGGTCGGCTTGCAGGGCTCGGGCAAGACCACCAGCTCCGCCAAGCTCGGCCTGCTGCTGCAGAACAAAGAGAAGAAGCGGGTGCTGATGGCCTCGCTCGACGTGCATCGCCCGGCCGCGATGGAGCAGCTCAAGATTCTGGGCGAGCAGGCGGGTGTGCCCACGCTGCCGGTGGTGGCCGGGCAGGGCCCGCTCGACATCGCCAAGCGCGCGATGGCCGCGGCCAAGGTCGGCGGCTATGACGTGCTGATCCTCGATACCGCCGGCCGCCAGCACATCGACGAACAGCTGATGAGCGAAGTCGCCGCCGTGCGCGAGCAGGTCAAGCCGCACGAAACCATCCTGGTGGCGGACAGCCTCACCGGCCAGGACGCGGTCAACATCGCCAAGTCGTTCAACGAGCGCGTCAGGCTTTCCGGTATCATCCTGACGCGCGCCGATGGCGATGCGCGCGGCGGCGCGGCGCTCTCGATGCGTGCGGTCACCGGCGCGCCGATCAAGTTCCTGGGCGTGGGCGAAAAGCTCGATGCGCTCGAAGCCTTCCATCCGGCGCGCGTGGCCGGGCGCATCCTCGACATGGGCGATGTCGTGTCGCTGGTCGAAAAGGCCGCCGAGACCTTCGACAAGGAAGAGTCGGAAAAGCTCGCCCGCAAGATGAAGAAGGGCGAGTTCGACATGAACGATCTCGCCCAGCAATTGCAGCAGATGAAGAAGCTGGGCGGCATGCAGGGCGTGCTGGGCATGCTGCCGGGTGTCGGCAAAGTGAAGGAACAGATCTCCGCCGCCGGCCTCGATGACAAGATCCTCACACGTCAGGAAGCGATCATCTCCTCGATGACGAAACAGGAGCGCGCCAAGCCCGACCTGATCAACGGCTCGCGCCGCAAGCGCATCGCCGCGGGTGCGGGCGTGGAAGTGCAGGATGTCAACAAGCTGCTCAAAATGCACCGGCAGATGTCGGACATGATGAAGAAGATGGGGCGCATGGGCCCGCGCGGTATGGCCGGGCTGTCCTCGCTCATCGGCGGCGGCATGCCGCAACTTCCGCCCGGCATGATGCCCAAGCGATAGGCTCAACAGGTTTTCAGTTCAGACGAAGAAGGAACAACGCATGTCTCTCAAGATCAGGCTTTCGCGCGGCGGCACCAAGAAGCGCCCGCACTACGCCATCGTCGTGGCGGATTCGCATTCTCCGCGCGACGGCCGCTTCATCGAGAAGCTGGGCTTCTACAATCCGCTGCTGCCGAAGGATCATGCCGACCGCTTGCGCCTCGATCTCGACAAGGCCAAGGCCTGGCTCGCCAAGGGCGCCACGGCGACGGACCGCGTGCACCGCTTCCTGGCCGATGCCGGTCTGGCGAAGCCGCTCACCAAGAGCAATCCGCAGAAGTCGCAGCCGAAGAAGAAGGCGCAGGAACGCGCTGCCGCTGCGGCCGCTGCCGCCGCCAAGGCTGCCGAAGGCGAAGCCTCCGCCTGATCTTGCGAGGCATGAATCATGCCTGCTGACATCCTGCTCGGCGTCGTGATCGGCGCGCATGGCCTGAAGGGCGAGGTGAAGGTGAAAACCTTCACCGAAACGCCCGACCGGCTGGGCGCCTATGGTCCGCTGCATGCCAAGGATGGCCGCGTCTTCACGGTGACCGCGGCGCGCGTCACCGCGCCGGACGGTGCGGTGGTGCGGTTCGATGGCATCTTCGACCGCGATGCCGCCGAAGCGCTGAAGGGCCTACAGCTCTTCGTGGCGCGCGCGGCACTGCCGGAAACCGAGGCAGAGGAGTTCTACCACGCCGATCTCGTCGGCCTTCGGGCCGAGGACGGCGAGGGCCGGCTGATCGGCCATGTCCGCGGCATCCACAATTTCGGCGCGGGCGATGTGCTCGACGTCGAAAAGCCCGACGGCAGCGAGGCGCTGTTGCCCTTCACGCGCGATTTCGTGCCGGTGGTGGACGTAAAGGGCGGGCGCATTGTCGTGGCCGTGCCCGAAGAGGTCGAGGCGCGGGACGACAATCCCGGCGCCGTCGAATGAGCTGGTCCGCGACCGTGCTGACGCTGTTCCCGGAGATGTTCCCGGGACCGCTGGGGCTCTCGCTGCTGGGCAAGGCGCTGCAGAAAAATCTCTGGTCGCTACAGGTGCGCGATATCCGCGAGCACGGGCTCGGCAAGCATCGCACCGTGGACGATACCCCGGCGGGCGGCGGGCCGGGCATGGTGATGCGCGCCGACGTGGCCTCGGCCGCCATCGACGCGGCCAGATCGGTTTGTGGGGCCGCCGGTCCCGAACGGCCTTCGATCTATCTGTCTCCGCGCGGCAAGCCGCTGACCCAGGCCCGCGTGCGCGCGCTGGCCGAAGGGCCGGGCGTGCTGCTGCTGTGCGGGCGGTTCGAGGGGTTGGACGCGCGCGCCATCGAAGCGCGCGGCCTGGAGGAAATCTCCATCGGGGACTTCGTGCTGGCCGGCGGCGAGATCGCGGCGATGGCCCTGATCGAGGCGGCCGTGCGGCTGATCCCGGGGGTGCTGGGCGCGGCCGAAAGTCCGGCAGAGGAGAGCTTCTCCGAAAACCTGCTCGAATATCCGCAATACACGCGGCCGCAGAGCTTCGAGGGATGGGACATTCCGGCAGTGTTAAGCGGCGGGAATCACAAGGAAATCGCCCGCTGGCGGCGGGCCGAGGCCGAAAAGCTGACCAAAGAACGGCGCCCGGACCTCTTCGCCCTCTATGAAAAACAGAAGCACTAGGCTATAGGGCGCCCTCCTCGCGCCTCGGCGTGCGGAGAGAAAAGGTGCGAATGCGCCGCCAATCAAAAAGAATTCGGCCGGAACTTTCTCGCTGAGAGGTTCTCGGGCCGACGGAGATGAACGATGAACCTGTTGCAGACGCTCGAAGCCGAGCAGATGGCCGCCCTTGCCGGCGGCAAGCCCCGCCCCGATTTCCGCCCCGGCGATACGCTGAAGGTCAACGTCAAGGTGGTCGATGCCACCTATGACGAGAAGACCAAGCAGATGAAGACGCGCGAGCGCATCCAGGCCTTCGAGGGCGTGTGCATCGCCCGCCAGGGCCAGGGCCTCAACGAGGCCTTTACCGTACGCAAGATTTCCTATGGCGAGGGCGTGGAGCGCGTGTTCCCGATCTTCTCGCCGCTGGTGGATTCAGTGGAAGTGGTGCGCAAGGGCCGCGTGCGCCGGGCCAAGCTCTATTACCTGCGCGGCCGCCGCGGCAAGGCCGCCCGCATCGCCGAGCGCCAGGATCGCGCCAGCGAAGCCGCCGCCAAGGCCTGATTTCTTCGTACAGGCTGTGTTTTCGAAATCCCCGCCGGGCTGCTCCGGCGGGGATTTTGTTTGGGCAAACAGCAGGCAGGTGCTCCCAAGGCCGAATTTTCGGCCGGAAATGTGCTTCTGCGCTCGAATAATCCCCAAAAATGGGCGCTTTTGGCACTTGGCAGGATTCACGGCCGCGCAAAAACCAGTAAAATCGGCCTCATCTTTGATTCGCAGAGGACACAACAATGGCAAAAGCCGCCAAGACTGCATCCAAGGCCGCCGCAAAGACGAAGACGGAAACCATGACCACCCGTCAGCTCGCCGCCCAGCTGGCGGAGAAGCATGAACTCTCCAACAAGATGGCCGTCGCCATCCTGGACGACATGGCCGGCGTCATCACCAAGCAGCTCAAGAAGGGCGTTCGCGTCCGTCTGAACGGGCTCGGCATCCTGCAGGTGCGCAAGCGCGCCGCCCGCATGGGCCGCAACCCGGCCACGGGCGAGGCCATCAAGATCAAGGCCAGCAAGAAGGTTGCCTTCCGCGCCGCCAAGGAGCTGAAGGAAGCGGTCTGACCGTTCCTTCATCTTCTGTTCCGATTGCGTAATGGGCCGGGTCCGTACGGGTGTCGTGCGGTGCCCGGCCCTTTGCGTTCATGCGCCCGCAACTGCGTCCGCATTGCGGAAGCCGGTCCGCGGCGGTGCGCCGCTTGCCCCGCGCGCGTGCCCGCGCTACGAACCGGCCGGCTCTCGATGAAAGGATTCCTTCATGGCCCGCAAGAAAATCGCGCTGATCGGCGGCGGACAGATCGGCGGCACGCTCGCCCATCTCGCTGTACTCAAGGAACTGGGCGACGTCGTCCTGTTCGACATCGTGGAGGGCCTGCCGCAGGGCAAGTGCCTCGACCTCGCCCAGTCCGGTCCGGTCGAAGGCTTCAACGCCAAGCTGAAGGGCACCAATTCCTATGCCGATATCGCCGGCGCCGATGTGGTGATCGTCACCGCCGGCGTGCCGCGCAAGCCCGGCATGAGCCGCGACGATCTCCTGGGCATCAACCTCAAGGTCATGTCTGCGGTGGGCGAGGGCCTGAAGGCCCATGCGCCGAATGCGATGGTCATCTGCATCACCAACCCGCTCGATGCGATGGTGTGGGCGCTGCGCCAGTTCTCGGGCCTGCCGCACAACAAGGTGATCGGCATGGCCGGCGTGCTCGACAGCGCGCGCTTCCGCCACTTCCTGGCCGAAGAGATGAACGTCTCCGTGGAAGACGTCACGGCTTTCGTGCTCGGCGGCCACGGCGACAGCATGGTGCCGATGCCGCGCTTCTCCACGGTCGCGGGCGTGCCCCTGCCGGAACTGGTGAAGATGGGCTGGATCAAGCAGGAGCGCCTCGACCAGATCATCCAGCGCACGCGCGACGGTGGTGCGGAGATCGTGGGCCTGCTCAAGACCGGCTCGGCCTTCTATGCGCCCGCCACCTCTGCGATCCAGATGGCGGAAAGCTACCTGAAGGACCAGAAGCGTGTGCTGCCCTGCGCCGCTTATGTTGATGGGGCTTACGGCATCAAGGGCCTCTATGTCGGCGTGCCGACGGTGATCGGCGAAGGCGGCATCGAGCGCATCGTCGAACTCGACCTGACCGCGGACGAGAAGGCGGCGCTGCTGAAGTCCGCCAACGCGGTGGCCGGGCTGATCGAAGCCTGCAAGAAACTCGAACCGAAGCTCGCCTGATTGCTGGCGGCTCTGGTCCTGGCATCTGCGCTATCGGCGGCGGCACCCTCTGGGCCTGCCGCCGAAACGCCTGCCGTCGACACGGCTACACTCACCGTCAAGGTTGCGCATGTCTCGCCCAAGGGCGGGAAGATTTCGCTCGCGCTCTATACCGCGGCGAATTACGAGGATGACGATCATCCCACCCTCAGCCGCGACGTGCCGGCCGATCCGGCCGGCACCACCATCGTCATTTCCGGCCTCAAGCCCGGTGTCTATGCCGTCAAGATGATGCAGGACATCAACGAGAACGGGAAGTTCGATACCAGCTGGCTGGGTCTGCCGCTGGAGCCCTACGGCTTCTCCAACAACGCCAAGCCGTTCCTCTCCGCGCCGTCGTTCGACAGCACCAAATTCACGGTGGCGCCCGGCGACAACACCATCACCATCCGCCTGTCCGGCACCGACGGGATTTCGGTTCCCAAGCGCAAGGAACCGGTGAAATAGATTCACGCGGAGCGAACTCCGCGTGAACCCTGCACCTGGCGCGCGTCAGCCTCTTTCGTGGTTCTCGCCGCGTCCGTCGCGATGATCGCGCCGGGCGTGATGATTGCAATGCTCGCGATCACCCTTGTGGAAGCGCGCCTCCCTGGCGTGATCGCCACGCTCGGCAACGCGCATCCTGGCTTCTGGCGCCTTGGTATCGTGGCGTGCGCCGTCACGCAGCATCTGCATATGGGCCGAGGGTTCGGCGAAGCTGGCCGTCGACAGGACGGTGAGCGGCGCCGAAAGTGTCAGGATTGCGGCAATGGCGGTAGCGAATTTCCTGGTCCGTGTGGTGAACATCGTTGTCGTCTCCTGTGTGCCCCTACGTCTTGGAGATCGGAACGCCGCCCGCCGCGCGCAAGGCCGCGCGCTTCACAAAGCGTCCATGTTTGCGCGATCTTTGTCGCAAGCCGTCGCGGTTGCTGCCAGCCGCGACAGCCGTTGGCGGATTTCACGGCGCAGGAAAGCCCAGTCTCTCGGCGGTATCGCCGCAGGTGCCGGCAATGCGGGCGAGATTGTCGCTGCCGAAGAATCTGCGCAGGTCGGTACCGGCATCGCCGCGGCGCTGGAAGCGGTGGCCGAGCAGCGGCGTGATGTCGTGGCGCACCGGCAGCGCGCATTCCTGCGCCAGTCTCCGGATGGTTCCGGTCTTGTCGGCCATGAAATCGTGATAGCGCACGGGTACGAAGCGCGTCTCCATTTGCTCGTAAATCTCTGCAGCTCTTTGCCAGCGCCGCGCCAGCGTCGCCACGTAGTGGTCCGGTTCGAAGCCGAGATCTGTGCCGGAGAGGATCGCACGCCACGTCCTGTTGAGACACAGGCGTCGTGCATCCAGCTCCGCCAGATCGCCGGGCAGCCTGAGCCGGTTCAGGATGGAGCGGATGTTGTCGTACGGATTGCGCAGGATGAAGATCGCGCGCGACACGCCGAAATGGTCCATCAGCGGCTTGGCCATGAAGGTAAGGTTGCCTTCCTTCACGATGGGCCGCGAGAACGAGAACGCATTGCGCCGGATGAAATCATCCAGCGTTGTCTCGCCATGCAGCAGGCGGCCGAGATGGGGCTCGGTGGCGCCCGACAGGTCGATGGTTGCGGCGCGGCCGGTGGCGGCGGCGAGCAGCCCGGTGATGGCGCTGGTGCCGGATTTCTGGTTTCCGAACACGAACAGGGGCGCGGGGTGCGGCCTGGCGCGCAGTGAGCGCAAACGCTCACGCACGAGCTGCTTGCTCGGCAACCCCAAGGATCGGCTCAAATAGGACACGGGACTGGAAATTCATCCCTTCGCGCCGGCCAGATCACGAATCCCCATTCGGACCAGCCGATTGTTTTGCGCTCCCACGCAATGAAATTAGATTACGGTGAATTTATCCTGTCAACCAGGCATATCTCCTGTGCTAGAGGTGCGGCCTCGCTTCGGAGCCCGAGTTTGCCGGAATTTCCCGTAAATCTGCCACAGGTCAAGGACATGCGCGTGCTCCAGGTCATGGCCGGCGCGGCAGTGGGCGGGATCGAGACGTTCTTCTTCGACGGCGTGGCGGCGCTGGCGCAAGCGGGGCTTGCGCAGTTCGTGGTCTGCCGGCCCAACGTGCCCCACCAGCTCGAACGGCTCAGAGGATTGGGCCTGCCCTACGCCACCGCGCCGTTCGGCAAATGGTGGCCCTGGCCCACGCGCGCGGTGCTGGCCAGGGTGCGGGCCGAATTCCGGCCCAACCTCGCGCAGTTCTGGACCGGGCGCGCCGCGCGGCTGGCGCAGCGCGATCCGGCCTGCCGCAACATCGGCTGGTTCGGCGGCTACCGGCAGATGAAGGATTACCGGGCCTGCGACGATTTCATCGGCATCACGCCCGACCTGATGCGCCACCTCGCCGAGGCAGGGGCCGATCCGGCGCGCACTGCGCGCATCCATACCTTTGCCGATCTGCCGGCGGCGGCGGCGGTGCCGCGCGCCAGCCTCGCCACGCCGGATGGCGTGCCGCTGCTGCTGATCCTGGCGCGGCTGCATCCCAAGAAGGGCGTGGACACGCTGCTGGAGGCGCTGGCGCAGGTGCCGGGCGCCTTCCTCTGGATCGCGGGCGAGGGCGAGGAGCGGGCGCGCTATGAAGCGCTGGCGCAGACGCTGGGGCTGACGGACCGCGTGCGCTTCCTCGGCTGGCGCAACGACCGGGCAGCGCTGCTCGCCGCCGCCGACATCTGCGTCATGCCTTCGCGCTACGAACCCTTCGGCACGGTGATGGCCGAGGCGTGGTCCGCCGGCACGCCGCTCGTCACCGCGGCGGCGCAGGGCCCGCTCGCCTATGTGAAGGACGGCGAAAACGCTTTGATGGTGCCCATCGACGATGCGCCGGCGCTGGCCGCCGCGATCGGCCGGCTGATTGGCGATCCGGCGCTGGCCGCGCGGCTGGCAGCAGGCGGGCGCCGGACGTTCGAGCAGTCTTTCACCGCCGCCGCCTATGTGCGCGATACGCTTTGCTTCTATCGTGCGGTGCTGGACCGCACATGATGACTGCCACGCCATGACCGACACCTCGGCGCCCGTCTATCGCGAGCGCGACTTCCACGTCTTTCTGCTGTCCCGTTTCCTGGCCACCAGCGCGATGCAGGTGCTCTCGGTGGCGGTGGGCTGGCAGATCTACGCCATCGCGCGCGATCCTTTGGCGCTGGGCCTGGTCGGGCTTTCGCAATTCGTGCCGATGTTCCTCTTCACGCTGCCGGCGGGCGATGTGGCGGACCGCGCCGACCAGCGCCTGATCTACGCGCTGTCGCTCGGTGTGGCGGCGCTGTGCGGCGCGCTGCTGCTGGCGCTCAGCCTCAGCCATCCCACGGTCACCTGGCCGTTCTATGCAATCCTGGCACTGTTCGGCGCGGCGCGCGGCTTCACCGGCCCGGCGGGCTCCGCGCTGCTGGCCTTTCTGGTGCCGATGGAGCGGCTGCCCAAAGCTATCGGCTGGAACTCCACTGCCTTCCAGACGGCGGTGATCGCCGGGCCTGCCATCGGCGGGTTCCTCTATGCGCTGGGGCCGGTGGCAGCCTATGCGGTCTGTGCGGCCTGTTTCCTGGGCGCGGCGCTCGGCGTGACGACGCTGGGCGGCCGCCGGCGCATGGTCGAATCGGCAGGCGGCACTACAGCGCTGGGCCGGGTGGGCGAGGGCATCCGCTTCGTGCGCACGCGGCCGGTGGTGCTGGGCGCGCTGTCGCTCGATCTGTTCGCGGTGCTGCTCGGCGGGGCGGTGGCGCTGTTGCCGGCGTTTGCGCGCGATATCCTGCATGTGGGGCCGGAGGGACTCGGCCTGTTGCGCAGCGCCCCTGCAGCCGGCGCTGCGCTGATGGCCGTCGCCTTCGGCCGCCGTCCGCTCGAGCGCCATGCCGGGCCGCTGATGTTCGCTGCGGTGGCGCTGTTCGGCGTGGCCACCATCGTCTTCGGCCTGTCGACCAGTTTCCTGCTATCGCTGGGCGCGCTGTTCGTGCTGGGCGCGTCCGATATGGTAAGCGTGTTCATTCGCACTTCGCTGATCCAGATCGCCACGCCCGACGCCATGCGCGGCCGCGTCAGCGCGGTGAACATGCTGTTCATCGGCGCCTCCAACGAGCTGGGCGAGTTCGAATCCGGCCTCACCGCGTCATGGTGGGGCACGGTGCCGGCGGTGATCGTGGGCGGGCTGGGCACGCTGCTGGTGGTGGCGCTGTGGATGTGGGGCTTTCCGCCCCTGCGCAAGATCGACCGGCTGACCGACGTGATGCCCGGCGAGACGAACAGCTAACGCCCGTAAACCGGCGTCATCGTCGCCTTGGCGATGGCGTGTTCCATCAGCCACATCACCGCCGCCGGTCCTTGCACGTCACCTGCGAATGGCACCGCCCGGGTATCGAGCGCCCACAGCACGAACTGATAGCGGTGTGGCTTGTGGCCTTTGGGCGGGCAGGGTCCGTCATAGGACGTGTCGCCGAAATCGTTGGTGCCCTGCACGGCGCCTTTTGGCATGCCGCTGCCGCCCGCCGCGCCCGCGCCGCGCGCCAGCCGGTTTTGCGAGGCCGGAATGCCCAGCGCGATCCAGTGCCACCAGCCGCCCTTATGCGGCGCATCGGGATCGAACACCGTGAGCGCGAAGCCTTTGGTTTTTGCAGGCGCGCCGCTCCACGACAACTCCGGCGAAACGTTGCTGCCACCGCACCCGGTGTAGATCTGTTGCCTGGGAACGCGTGTACCGTCGCGGATATCGCTGCTGGTCAGCGTCAGCGCTCTTGCGGGGACGGCGGTTGTCGTCACCAGCGCAGTGACAAGCAAGCCGATCATCATCAATGCCTCCGATAACGCACGCAACATTCTAAAGCACATGCGCCGATCGTGGATTTGGCAAATATCAAGTCTACGAAACATCGTATGCACCGCCTTGTGCAGGAGTTTCGATCAGGTCAAATTCGCATAACAAACCAGAATATGCGAGAGACAACGCCGGAACCACGAATGCACCGCGGCCCGCACGTTGCATCCGCCGGCCGTGCCCCCTAGCTTGCGAGTCAGACAATAAGCGAGGCCGGGGGGAACACATGTTTCTGGATTCGTTGAAGGGCTGGAGCAGGGCGCAGCGCCATACCGTCTTCGCCGCCTATCTGGGCTGGACGCTCGATGCCTTCGATTTCTTCCTGCTGATCTTCCTGGTCAGCGATCTGTCCAAGGCTTTCGGCACTTCGATCGAGGCCATCACCTGGGCGATCACGGCAACGCTGGCGCTACGCCCGCTCGGCGCCTTCCTCTTCGGCCGGCTGGCGGACCGCTACGGCCGCAAGCCCGTGATGATGATCGACGTGATGCTCTATGCCGGCTTCGGCTTTCTCACCGCCTTCTCGCCCAACCTGGCGGTGTTTCTCGTCATCCGCGCGCTGTTCGGCGTGGCGATGGGCGGGGAATGGGGCGTGGGTGCCTCGCTGACGATGGAGAGCATTCCGGCGCGTTCGCGCGGCATCGTCTCGGGCCTGCTGCAGGCGGGCTATCCGAGCGGCCTGCTGCTCGCCTCCGCGGTCTATTGGGTGCTCTATCCGCTGATCGGCTGGCGCGGCATGTTCATGGTCGGTCTCGCACCGGCGCTGCTGGTGCTCTACATCCGTCGCAATGTGCAGGAGTCGCCGGCGTTCCACGCCGAGAAGGCCAAGACAGCGCCCAATGCGCTGGCGGTGCTCAAGGAGCACTGGCGGCTGGCGCTCTATGCCATGCTGTTCATGATGGCGATGAACTTCTTCAGCCACGGCACGCAGGATCTCTACAAGACCATGCTGGAGATCGATCACGGCCTCAGCCACGCCTGGATCAGCAGCATCAATCTGGTGGCGGCGGTGGGCGCGATCCTGGGCGGGCTGGCGTTCGGCGCGCTGTCGCAGAAGATCGGCAGACGGCGGGCGCTGATCCTGGGCGCGCTGCTGGCGCTGCCGCTGATTCCGTTCTGGGCCTTTTCGTCGAGCCCGTGGCTGCTGGGCGTGGCTGGCTTCGCCATGCAGTTCATGGTGCAGGGCTGCTGGGGCATCATCCCCGCGCATCTGAACGAGCTGTCGCCGGCCGAGGCGCGCGGTACCTTTCCGGGCGTGGTCTACCAGCTCGGCAATTTCCTCGCCTCCTACAACGCCACCATGCAGGCCAGGATCGAGCTGAGCTACGGCAGCTACGGCGCGGCGCTGGCGGTGGTGGCAGCGGGGGCGGCGATCTTCATCGCGGTGTTCGCCTTCATGGGCCGCGAGGCCAGGGACATCGACATGGCGGCCACCGCGCACGAGCGCGTGTAGCGGTTCAGCCCTTCACGAAGATATCGACGCGGTCGGTGGCGCCATTGTCCTCGACCCCGCCCAGCGCGCGCACGTCGATGCGGTTCGAGGGCAGGCCCGCCGCGATCAGCGCCTGGCGCACGGCGATGGCGCGCTTGAGGCTGAGGCGGCGCGAATCCGAATCCTTCTCGCCCGGCTGGCCGCCATAGCCGATCAGCTCGATGCGGCTGGCGCCGCCGGTGAGCGCTGCGCTCAGGCTGGGCGCCAGATCCTTGAGCCGGGTGCCGTCTGCACTGGACAGGACCGTGGCATCCTGCGCGAACAGGATCACCGCCTGTTTCGCGAGCCCCTGGCCCGGCGTTTGCGCCGGTGCGGGTTCTGCCGACGCGGTCCGTTGCGATGTGGCGGGTGGCCGGGGCGCGGCACTCAGAGGTTCCTGGCCGCCCAGCGCGCCGCCCATCTCCATTGCCGGCTGTGCGGTGGTGCCGGGCTTCGGGCGCGGCGGCGGGGCCTGATGTTCGACAGGGGGCTGCGCGGCCAGCGCCGCGGGATGCGTGGCAGCCGGAGCCGCGGCTTCATGCCGTTCCTCCGGCGGCCGCGCCCGGCGCACGCTGCGCGCATGATGCGCAGCGGGCATGTGCAGATGGATGGGCGGCAGGGCCTGGCCCGGGAACGGCTGGCCGGGCTGCAGCAGCGGCGGCAGCGCGCGCGGCGTGCCGCCCGGCGTCAGCAGCACGCCGCCGGCTCCGGCCGGGTAGGTGGTGACATCGGCGCCGGGATACATCTGCGCGGCGGCGGGCGGCGCGAGGAGCGCCAGCGCGGCAGCGAGTACGCCGCCGGCGAGGATCGGGCGAGAAAATCGGGTGGAAGCCATAAGCCTGCGGGATGCTCGGACTCTGTCAGGAGGCGCGAGCATAGACGCCCCGCCAGCCGCGCTCAACCTTTCCTCAGTTGCGTCCGGCGTCTTTCAGAAGTTTCAGGAACTGGGGATGCAGCGCCTCGTTGGACGCCAGCACATGCCCGCAATCGAGCATCTTCGCCCCGCCCTCCATGTCGGTGACGACACCGTGCGCCTCGCGCACCATGAGAATCCCGGCGGCCACGTCCCAGGGCTTCAGATCGCGCTCCCAGAAGCCGTCATAGCGGCCGGCCGCCACCCAGGCGAGGTCGAGCGCGGCCGAGCCGAAGCGGCGCACGCCCGGCGTGGCCGCCATCACCGCCGCCAGCTCCTTGAGGAAGCGCTCGTGCCCCTCCTTGCCCATGAAGGGCACGCCGGTGGCGAACAGCGCCTCCTTCACCTGCTTGCGCGCGGCCACGCGCAGGCGCTTGTCGTTCAGATAGGCGCCGTGGCCCTTCTCGGCCACGAACATCTCGTCGGTAACCGGATTGAAGATCACGCCGGAGACGAGTTGGCCTTCGCGCTCCAGCGCGATGGAGATGGCGAAATGCGGAATGCCGTGCAGGAAATTGGTGGTGCCGTCGAGCGGATCGATGATGAAGCGGTGGGATTTGTCAGGCCCGTCGATGAGCCCGGCTTCTTCGGTCAGGATGGGATAGCCGGCGCGGGCCTTCTGCAACTCGCCGACCAGAATGCTTTCCGTGCGCTGATCGGCCACCGTCACGAAATCGGCCGGGCCCTTCAGCGAGATCTGGAGTTGCTCCACTTCGCCGAAATCGCGGATCAGCTTGCGGCCCGCCTTGCGCGCGGCCGCGGTCATCACGTTCAGGGCGGGGGAAAGGTAAAGGGCCATGATCAGTCGGCCCGTCGAACATATGTGCCGTCTTCGGTCGAGACGACGATGCGTTCGCCGGCCTCGATGAAGGGCGGCACCTGGATCTTCAGGCCGTTCTCCAGCACCGCACTCTTGTAGGAGGGCGCCGCGGTGCCGCCGCGCAGCACCGGATCGGCCTCGGTCACCGTCAGCGTCACCTGCACGGGCAGCGAGATGCCCAGCGGCTTGCCCTCATACATCGTCACCAGGGTTTTCATGCCGTCCTGCAGGAACTGGGCCTGATCGCCGACGAAGTCCGTGGAGAGTTCGAACTGGTCGTAGTTCTCCATGTCCATGAAGGTCAGGGTGTCGCCGCTGGCGAACAGGAACTGGAAGTCCCGCTTCTCCAGATAGACCTCTTCCACCGTCTCGTCGGAGCGGAAACGCTGGTTCAGCTTGGTGCCGGTGGTGACGTTCTTGAGTTCGACCTGGTTGTAGGCGCCGCCCTTGCCGGGCTTGACCTTGTTGGTCTTCACCGCCAGCCACAGGCCCCCTTCGAATTCGATCATGGTGCCGGGGCGGATTTCGTTGCCGTTGATTTTGGCCATGGCGGGAAGCCCCTCCTTGGGGGGCGGGTGCGGTTGCGGGTCGAGGTCAAAGAGCGCGCGCCTTCTAGCAGGGCCGGGCGGCAAGCTCAACTCGGGCGGTTTTCACGGCTTTCGAGCGCCTGGCGCTGGGCCTCGAGCCGGGCGCGGTAGCCCTCGGCATCGCCATATTCGAGGAATTCCAGGGTGTGCTCGTGCGGCCCGGCGGCGCGGCGGGCGTGCTTGATCGGGCACCAGTAAAGCTCGGTCCGCCCGGCGATCTCGCGTGCATAGGCGATGACGCCGTTGGCATAGCCGCAATAGAGGCAGTTGAAGATTTCGATGCCGTTCAGATAGGCCAGGTGCTGGCGGTCAATGACCACGTAATCGCCGCGCCGGACGCGCTCCAGGCCATAGGCGCGGAAGCAGACGTGCTGGTACACGCTCACGCAAAGATCGAGCAGGGCGATGGGCACCACCATCGCATAGATCACCGGCGCGGTGAGCACGGTCAGCAGGTCCGCGCCAGCGACGTATTTCAACAGCGAGGTGCGCAGGCGGCGATGCTGCTCCGTCACCTCCTTTTCGAAGGCGACGATCTTGCCGCTGATGCGCACGCCCAGCTCGTCGCGCCGTTTGGCGACTTCGCGGTCCAGTTCGGCGTGCAGCTTCTCGATCTCGGCGATCAGGCCGGCGAGCTTTTCGTTCATGAGGCGATTCCCGCGACTGTGCGGGACCAGCCTACCTCAGAACAGGGCGCAAAAGTGGGTTCAGTGCGGCCGCGGCGTACGGAAGAAGAAATTCCCCGCCAGGCGCTCGCAGATGATGGGATCGCGATTGGCCAGGCAGACAAAGCTGATACCAGTCTGCGGATAGTAATCCACGACCGAACTGGCTCCAATCCCGTCGCCGCCATGGCCCCAATAGTTGAAGCCATTGAGGCCCGACATGATGAAACCAAAGCCGACATTACTGGCCGTGGGCTTTACCGCCTCGGCCAGCAATTTCTTCGAGATCAGCTTGCCGTGGGCGAGCGCTACTGTGAACCGTACCAGATCGCCCGCCGTCGAGACTCCACCACCAGCAGGCGTGCCGCGCCAGGGAAAAACGTCCAGCGCGGAATGCAAGGGCGTGTTGTTCCAATTCGTCATCGGCGTCGCGATGTCGTCCATATCGCCGCGCAAGGGATAGGATGTGCGCGTCATGCCTGCAGGTTCGAAGATGTGGCGGCGCACGTAAGCGTAATAGTCCTCGCCGCTAATCTTCTGCACGATCCAGCCCAGAAGCGCATAGGAGAAATTGTTGTAATAGAACTTGCTGCCTGGCTTGAATGCCGGTGCATGGCCTGCGTTCAGCGCGATGATGCCGGCAAGGCTATGCACCTTGGCGCGGTTCGCGGCATATTGCGGCTCTAGCAGGTTGATATCGCCCAGCCCGTCGCGCATCATCAGCAGCATCCGAACGGTGACCTCACGCGCGACCGGTTTGTTGGGATAATCAGGCAGGTATTTGATGATGGGCGTGTCGAGCGAAATTTTTCCGGCATCGACGAGCTGCAAAACGGCAACCGCCGTGAACAGCTTGCCCAGCGAGGCGTAGTGGAATTCCGTCTCGAGCGTGTTGGCGGGACGACCAGGGCCCATCGTGCCGAAGGCTTTGGCGTAGAGCGGCTTGCCGTCCTTTGCGATTTCCAGTGTGCCCGAGAACTTGTCCTTGGCCGCCATCCGGGACGCGAAATCGTTCAGCGCCGTCAGCGCATCCTTCATGCTGTGCATGGGATCGGCGGGATAGCGGTGGACAATGGTCTTGAACCGCGCGGGATCGGCCGGATCACGTGAGAAGATCACATGCCACGTCTCGGGTGAAAGCTTCTCGCGCAAGATGGCGACGAAGGTATGGGCATCGTCCTTCTCGATCTTGAGGAGCGTGAAGCCGCCAGTCTCCTCGACGATGTCATGATCGAATTCGACGCTCTCATCGCCGAGGGCCTTCAGCGCCTCATCGTTGCCGCTGTTCACGGCGGTCACCCAGGCCTGGACCGTCGCTGGAGGTTTGCCCGCTCCGCCCAGACCCAGAAGACATAGAGCGGCGAGCACGGTCCAGCGGCGCGTCATATGGCTTACCCCATCAGTTTGTTGAACGCCTTCACCGCGGCGGCGGGGCCGTCGGGATGGTTCCAGACGCCCGAGGACACGGCGAGGAAGTCCGCGCCAGCCTCCACCAGCACGGCGGCGTTTTCAACCGTGATGCCGCCGATGGCGACGCACGGCACCACCATCATCTCCGCCCACCAGCGCAATAGCTCCGGCTCGGCGCGGGTTTTCGCCGCCTTGGTGACGGTGGGGAAGAAGGCGCCAAAGGCGACATAATCCGCGCCCGCCTCCGCCGCCTCCATCGCCAGATGC
This sequence comes from Alphaproteobacteria bacterium, assembly GCA_018971835.1. Classification (GTDB taxonomy): domain Bacteria; phylum Pseudomonadota; class Alphaproteobacteria; order Micropepsales; family Micropepsaceae; genus Rhizomicrobium. The sequence goes on along the minus strand of JAGWZW010000003.1, from coordinate 10,371 downwards.
CGGCTGTCGTGGCAGGTGACGCCGACGATGCGATCTGGGCCCACCAGCTTGCGCGCCTCGGCGTAGCTTGCGTCCTCCTGCCCGATATGGACGCCGTCGCAGGAAAGCTCGGCGGCCAGGTCGGGCCGGTCGTTCATCAGGAAGGCCACGTCACGGCTCTGCGCGACCGGCATCAGGATCTCGGCGGTGCGGCGGATATCGTCGTCGCTGACGGCTTTCAGCCGGAGCTGCAGGCACGCCACATCGCCGGCGTCGAGCGCGCGCGCCAGCACATCGGCAAAGGCGCGCGCCTCCAGCGTGGGCGGGGTGATGAGGTAGAGCCGGCAGTCGCTCACGCAGATGGAGCCGTCATTTCGTCTTCTGCGCCAGTTCGCCCGACGCGTAGCGCTTGGCCATGTCCGCCATGCCGATGACCTTGATCTTCGAGGCCTGACCCGCGGCGCCGAATTCCTCGAAGCGGGCGCGGCAGATGGCTTCCATCGCCTCCATTGCGGGCTTCAGATATTTGCGCGGATCGAACTCGGCAGGGTGTTCGGTGAGAACCTTGCGGATGGCGCCGCTCATGGCCATGCGGTTGTCGGTGTCGATGTTGATCTTGCGCACGCCGTGCTTGATGCCGCGCTGGATTTCCGCCACCGGCACGCCCCAGGTCTGCGGCATCTTCCCGCCGTATTTGTTGATGATGTCCTGCAGTTCCTGCGGCACCGACGACGAGCCGTGCATGACGAGATGCGTGTTGGGCAGGCGGTTATGGATTTCCTCGATCACGTGCATGGCCAGCACCGCGCCGTCCGGCTTGCGCGAGAACTTGTAGGCGCCGTGGCTCGTGCCCATCGCGATGGCGAGCGCGTCCACGCCGGTCTTGGCCACGAAATCGACAGCCTGATCGGGATCGGTGAGCAGCTGGTCGTGGGAAAGCTTGCCTTCGGCGCCGTGGCCGTCTTCCTTGTCGCCCATGCCGGTTTCGAGCGAGCCCAGCACGCCCAGCTCGCCTTCGACCGAAGCGCCGACCCAATGCGCCATGTCGGCCACGCGCCTGGTGATGGCGACGTTGTATTCGTAGTTCGCCGGCGTCTTGGCGTCGGCCTTGAGCGAGCCGTCCATCATCACCGAGGTGAAGCCGTGCTGGATGGCGGTGGCGCAGGTGGCTTCGTTGTTGCCGTGATCCTGGTGCATGCACACCGGGATGTGCGGATACATCTCGCACAGCCCGTCGATCAGCTTGGCGAGCACCAGATCGTTGGCATATTGGCGGGCGCCGCGGCTGGCCTGGATGATGACCGGCGCGTCGAGCTTGTCGGCCGCGGCCATGATGGCCAGGCCCTGCTCCATGTTGTTGATGTTGAAGGCGGGCAGGCCGTAATCGTGCTCGGCGGCGTGATCCAGAAGCTGGCGGAGGGTGATGCGGGCCATGAGCGTAAACTCCTCTGTTTGTCCTTGTCGTCTGTCTCAGCGGTGGGCAAGCGCCACGACACCCGGCAGTTCGCGCCCTTCGAGCCATTCGAGGAAGGCGCCGCCCGCCGTTGAGACATAGGTGAAATCGTCCGCCACGCCGGCATGGTTGAGCGCGGCCACGGTATCGCCGCCGCCTGCCACCGAAAGCAGTCCGCCGGCCCTGGTGCGCGCGGCCACGGCCTGCGCGGCCTTGTTGGTGCCCACGTCGAAGGGTGTGGTTTCGAAGGCGCCGAACGGGCCGTTCCACACCAGCGTTTCCGCCGTTTGCAGCCGGCGCTCGAATTCGGCGATGCTGTCCGGGCCGACGTCGAGGATCATCTCGTCCGCGGCCACGTCCTGCACGCTGACGGTGCGATGCGGCGCGTTGGCCTTGAACTCTTTGGCCACCACCGCATCGGTGGGCAGCAGCAGCACCGTGCCGGTATCGTTGGCGCGCGTCACGATGCGGTTCGCGGTTTCGATCTGATCCTGCTCGTAAAGCGATTTGCCGACAGGTTTGCCCTCGGCGGCGAGGAAGGTGTTGGCCATTGCTCCGCCGATGACGAGCATGTCCACCTTGGTCAGCAGATTCTCGATCAGCGCGATCTTGGTGGAGACTTTGGCGCCGCCCACCACCGCCATCACCGGCCGCTTGGGATCGGAAAGCGCCTTGTGCAGATGGGTGAGTTCGGCCTCCATCGCGCGGCCCGCAGCGGCCGGCAGCAGATGCGCCACGCCTTCGGTCGAGGCATGGGCGCGATGGGCGCAGGAGAAGGCATCGTTGACGTAAAGCTCGGCGAGTGCGGCCAGCGCCTTGGCCATGCCCGGATCGTTCTTTTCTTCCTCGGCATGGAAGCGGGTGTTTTCGAGCAGCAGGATTTCGCCGTCTTTTAGCTTGGCGACGGCCGCTTTCGCGACCTCGCCGATGCAGTCCGTGGCGAAGGCCACCGGCTTGTCGAGCGCGTTTTCGAGCCCGTGCACCAGCGGCTTCAGCGACATGGAGGGCACCACCTTGCCCTTGGGCCGGTCGAAATGGGAACACACGATCACGCGCGCGCCCTTGTCGGCCAGCTCGCGGATGGTTGGTGCCTGCCGGTCGATGCGCAGCGTGTCGGTGATCACGCCGTCTTTCATCGGCACGTTGAGATCGGCGCGCACCAGCACGCGCTTGCCCTTGACGTCGAGGTCGTCGAGCGTGCGGAAGTGATTGGTCATGGTGCGCGCCCTCTCAGATCACAACAGCTTGCCCATCGCCACGGCGGTATCGGCCATGCGGTTGGAGAAGCCCCATTCGTTGTCGTACCAGCTCATCACCGAGACGAGATTGCCGTCCATCACCTTGGTCTGGTCGAGCGCGAAGCTGGACGAGGCCGGATTGTGGTTGAAGTCGCACGACACCAGCTTCTCGGTGACGATGGCGATCACGCCCTTGAGCGGGCCGGCGGCCGCGGCCTTCATGGCGTTGTTCACTTCGTCCACCGTGGTGGCGCGCTTGGCGACGAACTTGAGGTCGACCAGCGAGACGTTCGGCGTCGGCACGCGCACGGAAACACCGTCGAGCCTGCCTTTCAGCTCCGGCAGCACCAGGCCGACGGCCTTGGCCGCGCCCGTGGTGGTGGGGATCATCGACAGCGCCGCGGCGCGGGCGCGATAGAGATCCTTGTGCATCTGGTCGAGCGAGGGCTGGTCGTTGGTGTAGGAATGCACCGTGGTCATGAAGCCCTTGTCGATGCCGATGGCCTCATGCAGCACCTTGGCGACCGGCGCCAGGCAGTTGGTGGTGCAGGAGGCGTTGGACACCACGATGTGATCCTTGGACAGCTTGTCGTGGTTGACGCCGTAGACGACGGTGAGGTCCGCCCCGTCGGCCGGCGCGGACACCAGCACGCGCTTGGCGCCGGCGGCCAGATGGGCCGAGGCCTTCTCCTTCGAGGTGAAGATGCCCGTGCACTCCAGCGCGATGTCGACGCCGAGGTCTTTGTGCGGCAGTTCGGCGGGATTGCGGATCGCGGTGACTTTGACCTTGTGGCTGCCGACGATCATGTATTCGCCGTCCACCGTCACTTCGCCCGGGAAATTTCCGTGCACCGAGTCGTGGCGCAGCAGATGCGCATTGGTTTCAACCGGTCCCAGATCGTTCACCGCTACGACTTCGATGTCCTTGCGGCCGGATTCCGCGATCGCCCTCAGCACCAGCCGTCCGATACGGCCGAACCCGTTGATCGCCACGCGAATGGTCATTTACTCCCTCCAATGGTTCAGACGCGCGGGACCGCCCGCGCGGTTCAGGAAAATCCGGTCCGAGCGCGCACTATGCGCCAAGGCCCTGTGACAGCGGCGTAGCAAATCGCCGCGCCGCCACTTTGATCAATCTCATCAAGTGACCGGATTGATCGCCGGTTATTTAAGCGCCGCCAGTGCCGCCTTCGCGGCCGCCTCGGCGGTGATGCCGAAATGCCTGTACAAATCCTTGGCCGGCGCGCTGGCGCCAAAGCCGTGCATGCCGATGAAGCGGCCCTTTTCGCCGATATAGCGGTCCCAGCCCAGGCCGATCGCCGCTTCGATGGCAACCTTCACCGTACCCGGTCCCAGCGCTGCCTCACGGTAGCTTGCGGATTGGAGTTCGAACAACTCCCAGGAAGGCATGGAAACCACGCGCGCGCCTATTCCTTTGGCCTGAAGCAGAGCGCGGGCCTCGAGCGCGATCTCCACCTCCGAGCCGGTGGCGAGGAACGTGACTTTGGCGTCACCGTCGGCGGGCGCCAGTTCATAGGCGCCCTTGGCGGAGAGATTTTCCTCCGTATGCGCCGTGCGCACGGTCGGCAGATTCTGGCGGGTCAGCGCCAGTGCGCTGGGGCCTTTGGCGTCCAGGGCCAGCTCCCAGCATTCCGCCGTCTCCACCGCATCGGCCGGGCGCAAGACGAGCAGGCCCGGAATCGCGCGCAGCGCGGCCAGATGCTCCACCGGCTGGTGGGTCGGCCCGTCCTCGCCCAGCCCGATGGAATCATGAGTGAGGACGTGGATGGCGCGCACGCCCATCAGCGCCGCCAGCCGGATGGCCGGGCGGGCATAGTCCGAGAACACCAGGAAGGTGCCGGAATAGGGAATCAGCCCGCCGTGGAGGGCTAGGCCGTTCATGATCGCGGCCATGCCGTGCTCGCGCACGCCGTAGTGGATGTAGCGCCCGGAGAAATCGCCCGGGGCAATGGCGGCCATACCCTTGGTGCGGGTGTTGTTGGAGCCGGTGAGGTCCGCCGAGCCGCCGATGGTCGTTTCGACCACGGCGTTGATGACGTCCAGCGCTGCCTCCGAGGCCTTGCGGGTGGCCATCGCCGGCTTGTCCGCGGCGAGCTTTTTCTTGTGTGCATTCAGGGCCTTGGCGACGTCAGTGGAGATCGTTCCGCTGAGCGCGGCCGTGAAGCGGGCACGCTCCGGGTGGGCCGCCAGCTTCGCCGCCCACGCTTTGCGGATATCCGCCCCGCGCGCACCGATCCGGCGCCAGTCCGAAAGAATGTCCGCGGGGATTTCGAACGGGCCGTGGGGCCAGTCGAGATTCTGCCGGGCCCCGGCTGCTTCCTCGGCCCCCGGCGCCTCGCCGTGGGCCTTGGCGGTGCCGGCGCGGCTGGGCAGGCCGTAGCCGATGGTGGTGCGGCAGGCGATCAGCACCGGCCGGTCGCTGTTCTGCGCCGCCTCCAGTGCCGCGGCCACGTCGCCGGCATCGAGCCCGTCGCAGGAGAGCGTCTTCCAGCCCATCGCGTCGAAGCGCTCCAGCGTGTTGGTGGAATCGCTGAGCGCGGTGCTGCCGTCGATGGAGATGTGGTTGTCGTCGAACAGGACGATCAGCTTGTTCAGCTTGAGGTGCCCGGCCAGCGAGCAGGCCTCTTGGCTGATGCCCTCCATCAGGCAGCCGTCGCCCGCGATCGCATAGGTGCGGTGGTCCACCAGATCGCCGAAGCGGGCGTGCATCATGGCTTCGGCCAGCGCCATGCCGACGGCGGTGGCGATGCCCTGGCCAAGCGGGCCGGTGGTCGTCTCCACCCCCGGCAGGTGGCCGTATTCGGGATGCCCGGCGCAAGGAGAACCCAGTTGGCGGAAGTGCTTGATGTCCTCCAGCGTGGGGGCGGCGTAGCCCGTCAGATGGAGCAGGGAATAGAGCAGCATCGAGCCGTGCCCGGCAGAGAGCACGAAGCGGTCGCGGTCCGCCCAGGCCGGATCGGCCGGGTCGAATTTGAGGAAGCGCGAGAACAGCACCGTGGCCGCGTCGGCCATGCCCATCGGCATGCCCGGATGGCCGGAGTTCGCGGCATTGACCGCGTCCATGCTCAGAGCCCGGATGGCGTTGGCCAGGCGTCGCGTTGCGGCGGAATCCAGCGTCATGAGCGGAAACCTTTCGGTGAGCAGGTGGCCTTAGCGAGCGCGGGCCTGAGCCGTCAAGAGGCAGCACAGCGGCAGACTTGCCCACAAGCGCGTGCGTTGACCCGCTCTCGGCTGCGCGCCTATGGTGCAAGATTGAGTTTGGGCCGGTTTTACGGCCGCATCCGGCTGGCGGGAGGCCATGAACATGACGAGGCTCGACGCAGCGAAAAGCGAATTCTCCGACGCTCTGGAGCTGCTGGCGCAAACGGTGGCACCGCTGGCCGAGGCCCGCGCCCGCGCCGAGAAGGATGCCGCCGAAATCGCCGCCCTGAAGCGCGAGCGTGATGAATTGCTGGCGCGCATCGCCGAGCTGGAAGAAGAAGGCCGCGCGCTCGCCGGCATCACGCAGGAAGTCGAAGACCGGCTGGACGGCGCCATCGCCGAAATCCGCACGGCGCTGGGAAGGTAGGCCCCATGCCTCTCGTCAACGTCATGGTCAACTGCCGCGCCTACACCATCGCCTGCGACGAGGGCGAGGAAGACCATCTGCGCGAGCTGGCAGCGCATGTCGATGCCAAGGTGCGCGAGCTGCTGGAAAGCGTGGGCCAGGTGGGCGACCAGCGCCTGATGCTGATGGCGGCGCTGCTGGTGACCGATGAATATTTCGAAGTGCGCCAGCGCCTTGAGCTGCATCGCAAGCAGCTGGGCGACCTTGCCGGCACGCACGAGGCGGTCAGCGCCCAGCTCGGCCGCGAGGAAGAAGAAGCCGCCACCAGCCTCGAAACCGGTGCCCGGCGGCTGCGGGAGCTTGTCGCCGCCCTGGCCGAAGCCTAAGTTCAACAACGGACGGGTACTGCCCCGTGCGTCAGGTATGCGATGCCCAGGGGCCTTAATGGTACTCACCGGGAGCTGTCCCTGACCGGGATCGTGGTTCTGGTCACATGGCGCCCACCTGCACTTGCAGGCCCGTGAGGATCCAAATCCAACGGCGGCGGCGGTCCCGTCCACCTCAGCAGCCAGTACCGGGGCTTTCAAGAACGCTTGTCCACTCGTCAATCGCCGCGCGCCGTGGTGCGCGCCGGGCGCCGCTCCTGCAAGGGGCAGGGATATGCAGGAGGTCGTCATGGAGTTGCTGGACGCAAAACAGGCTCTGCGCGTCGAAGCCCGGGTCCACCGCGCTAGGCTGGCCAAGGCGATGCCCGGCCATGCTGCGCGTCTGGCCGCCCATGCGGGCGAGCTGACCGATGCGCCCGGCGCCGTGGTCGGAGGTTATGCGGCCCTGCCGGGCGAAGCCGATCCGGCCCGGCTGCTGGCGGAACTCGCCCGCCTTGGCGCGCTGCTCGCCTTGCCGCGGGTGGCGGCCAAGGCCATGCCGCTGGCCTTCCATCGCTGGCGGAGCGGTGACGCGCTCGCCCCCGGCGCCTTCGGCGTGCCCGAGCCCGATCCGGCCTGGCCGCCGTCGACGCCGAGTGTCGTGCTGGTGCCGCTTTTGGCCTTCGACGCGCTGGGCTGGCGCCTCGGCTATGGCGGAGGCTACTACGACCGCACGCTGGCCGCGCTCCGGGCCCGCCATGCCATCGCTGCCGTTGGGGTTGCCTATGCGGGCCAGGAAGTGGAGAACGTTCCTTACGACGCCCATGACGAACCGCTCGACATGATCCTGACCGAACTGGGCCTGCGCGTCTTCAGGGCGCGGGCATGAGACTGCTGTTCATCGGTGACGTGATCGGCCGCGCCGGCCGCGAGGTGGTGGCCGAGCGCCTGCCCGGCCTGATCGGCACGCTGCGTCTCGATTTCGTGGTGCTGAATGCGGAGAATGCGGCTGCGGGCTTCGGCCTCACCCGCAAGATCGCCGAGGAGTTGTTCGCGCTGGGCGTGGACTGCGTCACCACCGGCAATCACTGGCTCGACCAGCGCGAGATCCTCACCTTCATCGACGCCGACGACCGCATCCTGCGCCCCGCCAACCTGCCGCAAGGCACGCCGGGCCGCGGCGCGGGCCTGTTTCAGGCGCGCGACGGCGGGCAGGTGCTGGTGGTCAGCCCGATGGGCCGCGTCTTCATGGAGCCGCAGGATGATCCCTTTGCCGCGGTGGCGCGCGAGCTTTCGGCCTGCCCCTTGGGCGAAGGCGCGGACGCCATCATCGTGGACATGCACGCCGAGGCCTCGTCGGAGAAGATGGCGATGGGCCATTTCTGCGACGGGCGCGTCAGCCTGGTGGTGGGCTCGCACTGCCATGTGCCCACGGCGGACGCGCAGATCCTGCCCGGCGGCACGGCCTATCAGGGCGATGCGGGCGCCTGCGCCGATTACGACTCCGTCATCGGCATGGAGAAGCACGAGCCACTGCAGCGCTTCACCACCAGGATGCCGGGCGGGCGCTTCGTGCCCGCCAGCGGCCCGGCCACGCTGTGCGCGGTGTTCGTCGAGACTGGCGTGGGCGGGCTTGCCACCCGCATCGAGCCGGTGCGCCTGGGCGGGCGGCTGAAACAGGCCATGCCGGAAACGTGAATCGAGGTGTGAGATGCCACCCTTCAAACTGCGCAAGCTCGATCATGTGGTGCTGCGGGTGCGCGATCTCGACGCCAGCCTCAAATTCTATTGCGACGTCCTGGGCTGCACGGTGGAGAAACATCAGCAGGCTATTGGCCTGATGCAGGTGCGCGCCGGGGATTCGCTGATCGACCTGGTGCCGCTCGACGGCAAGCTCGGCCGCGCGGGCGGTGCCGGGCCGGGCGCCGAGGGCCGCAACCTCGATCACTTCGCCATCCAGATCGCGCCTTTTGACGAAGCGGCGATCCGCGCCCATCTGGCCGCGCACGGCGTGGCGGCCGGCGCGAGCAGCCGGCTTTATGGCGCGGAGGGCGACGGCCCCGCGCTGACGGTGCGCGATCCTGACGGCAATGCCGTGGAACTCAAGGGCCCGGCGGATTGACGGCCGTTCGTTGGTTTCCCCGCGCTGGGCGCAAGAGCGACGAATTGCCTTACCGCCGCCTTCTGCGGTGTGCTGCTAGGACATTCCAGTAACCTCACTTGTAGGTGAGTCGGGACATCGGGGGATGCCGCTTGAACTGCTTTACGCCAGAGGTTCACCAGAAGATGGCCACGCTTGGGCACGCTCAAGTCGCGGGCTCAATTGAGCAAATTCATACTCGTCTTCTTCAATACCGGCTGCCACAAGTTGAACTTCCGCCTGGCGAGGACGCCACCAGCACCGTGGCGATGATCTTCTTGCTTTGGCAACTGCACCTTCATCGCGTGGAGAGGCTCATGGTCACCGGCGGAAGCGCCTTGGCGAACGATGATGCGCATGGGCTCGCAACGCTCATCCGAGCGATTGTGGAGAGCACTGCCGTCGTTGGTGGTCTGCTTGCAAGTATGATGCGATGGGCAGCGTCCCAGACAGAAGGTCGTCAAGTCCGGAAGGACGTAGATCGAGCCCTTAAAGGCATGAAGGGCGGGGTCATAGAACCAAAGAATATTCTCTCATGGATCGAGGCGGCCGACAAATTTATTGAGAAGACCATTCCGGAGCCGAACTTCCCCAATCAACTGATGTCGGTTTATTCGGCGCTTTCTGAGATATGCCATCCCAACCTGTTATCGAATGTCTATTCGATGAGCATCGGTTCTAGGCCCGGTGTGGTTGAAATCAAGCACAGACAAAGCGCTGAGCCTGATCCGCTGGGCTTAATCAACTCTTTCTTCGTAACGGTGCGGCTATTCATGGATTTTTCTTTTAGCCTTCACAACATGCTTGCTCACGGGCTGCCAATCCCCTCAAGGAGCGTTCTGCGGTAAATCATGGTCAAGGTCTACGTAAAGTATCTCGCGGCTACGGGAGAGTTGGACATCGGCGCCTATCGTGCCGGTGCACCAAATCCCGATTTGGTGATGCAGCGTTCGGGCGAGATGACGATCGAGTACGCCCCTTTCGACCACCTAGAGCGTGGTGCAGAACTCGCGATTGTCGGATTAACGCCCGGGAGAACTCAGGCTGCGAATGCGTTGGAAGAGGTGGCTCGCTGCATGCGGCAGGGTGTGCGGACGCCCGAAGCGCTCGCAGCCGCCAAGCGGTTTGCGAGCTTCAGCGGTCCAATGCGGGCCAACTTGCTGGCCATGTTGGACGAACTCGGCGTGCCGTTGCTCTTTGGCAGGAAGAAGGCTGCGGAGTTTTTCTCTGAGCGCGGGAGCAAAGTGCATTTCACATCCGCGCTCCGCTACCCGGTCTATGTGTCGGGGAAAAACTATTCCGGGGCGCCCAATCTCCTCCGCCATCCGATGCTGAAGGAGATGGTTGAAATCTACTTGTTGGAAGAAGTGCGCTTGCTGCCCGACGCTATATGGGTGCCGCTTGGAACACATGCTGAAGCGGCCCTGCTCCATCTGGCCAGGATGGGAGAGCTACCCAGGAACAAAGTCTTGGCAGGACTCCCGCATCCCAGCGGGGCGAATGCCGAGCGTATTGCCTACTTCCTGGGTCGGAAGCCGCGGGAAGCCTTATCGAACCGTACCAATGCCTCACACCTCGACGGCGCCAAGTTGAGCCTTGCTCGTCAAGTATCCGAGCTGCGCCGGGAC
>JAGWZW010000141.1 GCA_018971835.1 Alphaproteobacteria bacterium | reverse complement strand
TTCACCCGCTCGGCCACGCGCGCCACGAAGTCCGCATAGATCGAACGCTCCACCAGCAGGCGCGAGGACGAAGTGCAGCGCTGGCCGTTCAGCGAGTAGATCATGAACACCGCGGCGTCGAGTGCCTTGTCCAGATCGGCATCGGCGAACACGATCACCGGGTTCTTGCCGCCCAGCTCGAAATGCACGCGCTTTAAGGTTTCGGAGCCTTGGCGCATGATGGCCGAGCCAGTCTTGGACTCGCCGACGAAGGCGACGGCCTTGATGTCCCGGTGTTCGGTGAGGCGCTTACCCGTGGTTTCGCCCAGACCGTTGACGGAATTGAACACGCCCGCGGGCAGTCCCGCTTCATGCGCGATTTCGACCAGCAGCCGCGCCGAATAGGGCGACCATTCCGCCGGCTTGTGCACCACCGTGCAGCCGGCGGCGAGCGCGGGCGCGATCTTCCAGGTGGAGAGCATGAAGGGCGTGTTCCACGGCGTGATCACGGCTACCGGGCCGATGGGCGTGCGTGTGGTGTAGTTGAGATGATCGGCGGAGGGCAGCGCCTGCCCGTCCGCCGCAGAAGGCGCGCGATCGGCGAAGAAGCGGAAATTCTCCGCGCCGCGGATGGCCGCCTTCGACATGAAGCGCCAGCACTGGCCGGCATCGAGGCACTCCATCGCCGCGATCTCGTCCGCGCGTGCCACGATCAGATCCGCGACCTTGTGCAGAATCGCCTTCCGCTTTTCCGGCGCGGTCGCCGCCCAGGCCGGAAAGGCCGCCTTGGCCGCCGCGACCGCGTCGTTCAGCTCGGCCTCGGTGGCGTCGCAGGCTTGGCCCAGCGTCTCGCCGGTGGCGGGCTCGTAAATGGCGAAGGTTGCGCCTTCGCCGCGCACGGCCTGGCCGGCGATGAAATGGCCGAGCGGATCACCCAGCCGGGCCACGGTTTCAAGGGCGGACGAACGGCGTGCGGACATGGGGGCCTCCTATGACGGCATGATACTTATCACGTTAAGTTTCTGCAAGCGAAATCCAGGTGAGCGCGAAAAACTCCACCCGGCATGGCGAATGCGCTCTATTGCGGGATTCCGTCGGTGGAAAACTGCGCCACACACTGGCCGGTGCCGGAACTGGCGAAATAATCGCAAAGCATCTCGGCCCGGCCGGCATAGCGGTCCCAGCCCAGCGCGCCGAAGAGCATGGCGGTGTCGTGCATGCGGCCCTCGCCATAACAGCGCTCCGAATATTCCGGCAGCATGGCGAGGAAATCCTTCCAGTTGCCCTCGCGCCAAAGCTGCAACACGCGCAGGTCAACCTGGCGGTTGAACTCGCGGCTGATGGTGAACATGCCCGCTTCGACCAGATGGTTTTCCCAAATCTGGTGCGAGAGCGAACCCGAGGCGACCAGCGCGACTTTGGTGTCGCTGCGCGCCACCGCCCGCGCCACCGCCTCGCCCACGCGCCGGCTTTCGTCCAGGCTGGCGAAGGTGCACCAGGCGGCAACGGACACAACCTTGCGCGCGCCGTCGGCGTTCATGTAGCGCATCGGCACCAGCGTGCCGTATTCCAGTGTCAGCGTAGGGACTTCGTGGGCGCGGGTCTTGACGCCGGCAGCGGTTGCCTCTTCTGCGATCAGCCGGCCGAGTTCAATATCGCCGCGGTAATCGTATTCCAGGTTCTGGATGAAATGCGGAAACTCGTGGCTGGTAAAGCTGCCGCTGTTCCGCGCGTTGTTGTTGATGTGATAACCCGCGTTGACCAGCCAGTGGGTATCGAACACCACGAAGGTATCGACCCCTGCAGCGGCGGCGCGGCGGCCCAGTTCGCGCTCGGCCTCGATCGCCGCCTCCCGGCAGCCTTCATTCGCTCCCGGCTGCTCGGACACCAGCATCGAGGGCACATGCGCGACCTTCGCGGCCAGAACGATCTCGCCCATGATGAAACTCCCTTTTACTCAACGCCACTGACTGATATTCTATAACATGTTATCGATTAGATCATTAACATGTTTATGAGTCAAGCGGACGAGGTACTCATGGATCGAACCGTCATAGGCGAGGCCGGCCGGATTTCCCGCCCCAATCTGCCGCTGCTGCTGCTCAAGGCGCGCGAGAGCGTGATCCGGCCGTTCCGGCCGATCTTCAACCGCTACGACCTGACCGAGCAGCAGTGGCGCGTCCTGCGTCTGCTTGCGGACCAGACGGAGGTGGAGCAGCGCGAGGTGGCGGAGGCCTGCCAGATTCTGGGGCCGAGCCTGGCCGGCATCCTGGCGCGGCTGGAGGAAGCCGGGCTGGTGCGGCGCGCCCGCGCCAAAGCCGATCAGCGCCGCGTGTTCGTGACGCTGAGCGCCAAAGGCAAACGCCTGATCGCCGAGATGGCACCACTGGTCGATGCGGAATACCAGAGGCTGGAATCTGCGCTCGGCGGCGAGTTGATGGCCTCGCTCATCACCGTTCTGGATCGGCTTCTGGAACTGCCGGCGGTCACGGAGAACGGCGAGGCCCCGACCTGACGCTTAGGATTTTCCGCGCGCCAGCAATGCGTCCACGCTCCAGCAGCCCGCACCCGAAAACACGAGATAGAAGAAGACGAAGCAATAGAGTACCGCCGGCTCGCCCATGTTGAGCACCGGATAGAAGCCCTGCGGCGCATGGATCATGAAATAGGCCACGGCCATCTCGCCGGAGAGCAGGAAGGCGACCGGCCGCGCGAGCAGACCCGCGGCGAGCAGCAGCCCGCCCACCAGTTCCATCACGCCCGCAACCAGCAGCAGCGGCGGCAAGCCGCCCGCGGGCCCCGGCATCGGAGCCGGAAAATGCAGAAGCTTCATCGCGCCATGCTCGACGAACAGCAGCGCCACCATGATTCTGAGCACGCTCAAGATTCGCGGCTCCCAGGCTTTCAGAATGTCGGTCACGTCCCTCTCTCCTGTTTTCTTTTGAAATAAAGGCGGGCGACAGGCGCAAACCCTGCGCCCGAACCATCGCCGCGCCTGGGCGCCGGAAATCGGCGCTCAGATGACCGGCCTGACGCGCCGGATAACCGGCATCATACCAGCCAGCGCCAGCAAACACGCCGTCAAAGAGGCAAACCCCAGCACCTGGAACGACGGCAATAGCCCTCCAGTGTGCCGGGAAATCAGGGTGATGACGATCGGGCAGATGAATTGCCCGACCGCGAAACACGCCGTCCACAGGCCGGTTCCCCGGCCCCGGACGTCATAGGCGAGCCCGCGCATGGCCCAGGTGAGCAGCGTCGGCAGGATCATGCCCGCGCCGACCTGGTTGACCCCGGCGGCGATCAGAAAGCTGTTGACGGTCCCTGCATGGGTCATGGCGACGAAGCCCCCGCCCATGATGGCAAACTCGATCGCCAGCAGCAGCGCGGTGGGCAGGCGGTCGGCATAGCGGAACACCAGCGTGCCCGCCGGCACGCCGAGGCTGGCGAGCGAGATCATCCAGCCCAGCATGCGCGGATCGATGAGCCCGTGTTCGTGCAAGCCTACGCTCGTCTCGATCTGCACCGTGTAGAACATCACCGACGCGAAGATCGTGACCGCGCAGATGCCGATCATCCGCCCCCAGGGAAAGTGCGCGCTCCGGGCCCGGGCCCCGGCCTTGCCCGTCTCATCGCTAGGCCCGATCTCCCAGGTGAAAAAGACGACGCCTGCGATCATCACGAAAGCGCTGGCATACATCAGGAACGGACCGCGCCAGCCCAGCACGCCCAGCACGCCGCCGATATTGAGCAGCACCAGTGCCGAGAGCGACGCCGTCGCTGTCTGCGCAGCCAGCCAACGGTCGCGTTTCTCGCCTTTGAAGAAATCTCCGATCAGCGTGGTGCTGAGCGTCATCAGCATGGCTTCGCACAGGCCCACGCCAACGCGCGTGATCAGAATCAGTGTGAGATTGTCTAGAAGCAGCGGCGCGGTACCGACGAAGGCATAGACCACCATCGAAGCGATCAGCAGCCGGCGGCGGCCGAACCGGTCGCCGAGATAGCCGGCGCCCGCGGAAAAGATCGCCACGCACAAGGCCGGCGTGGTGAGGATCATGGGGATCCAGTAGTCGGCGTCCGGAACATTCCTGAAATGCGCCAGCAATTGCGGCAGGTCCGGCGCCAGAACCGCAACTCCCATCACCGACAGCGTCATCGGCAGGACCAGCGACAGCCCTTGCAGGAATCCGGCTTCGCGCGCCCGTGGACGGTTCGAACTGATTGGCATCGCGTTCCTCCCGAAACGGCAGCGCCAGTTCGTCCGTTCGGCAGCAGCCAGCGGAATCCTTACGGCGTGGCGGTGCCCGGAGTCAACTTCAATGCCGTTATACGGCATACTTTGTCCGTATTATGGACGATACTGATTTACTCCGCCCGCTGGCGGACGGCGCGGCGGCACCAGGATAAGATCGCCTCATGCTGCGGTGGCAAGCGCATCGCCAGTTCGCCGGCGAAGGCTTCGAAATCCGGCAGGTTGAGCGTGGAAACACCCAGCATCACGGGTATGCCGGCGATCAGCGCCTCGGCAATCAGCGGACGCAGGCCACGGCCTTGCGCTTCTTCCTTGCCGAACTTGTTGACGACAAGCAGATCGACGCCCGCCGACAACGCCTGCTCGCCCCACAGGCTGACGCGCGCAAAGGCATCGGGATCGAGGCGACAGCCCCGTGCCTCATTGCCGCGATCAAGGGAGATCAGGATTTCCTCGCCGCTCAGCAGATCGCGCAGATACATGTCGCATTTGCGCCGGCCGGAACGATGCACGCTAGACTGCACGGCGCCGCCCAGCCGATAGCCTTCGGCCGCCAGCACGGCGGCGACCTGCGCCAGCAGATCGTCCGCTTCCAGGCTGTTGTCGTAAACCATGACGCCGAGCGGCAAGGCGCCAGCCTGCGGTTCGGAGGTGCAATTGCCGGAGGTAGCTGTGGGTGAGGGCGTGACAGAATTCATGGCTTGGTATTTTTCTTGGCACCGAGCACGCGGTCAAGCCGCGTCTGCAACTCTGTGCGCTCCTCCGCCGTCCAATTCCTGAAACCCTGCCCCACATTGGCGCCGGTGTGGCCCGCGGCGACCAGATCGACCAGCAATTTCTGCGGCGCGGCGCTGTTGTCCAGGTCCGGCAGGATCAC
>JAGWZW010000055.1 GCA_018971835.1 Alphaproteobacteria bacterium | reverse complement strand
TCGCTTTGGAGCTTGTCGGCCATCCAGAGCAGCGCGCCGTAGATCATGGCGCGATCATCGCCGGTCAGGTCCACGATCCCGGCCTTGACGACGAGGCCGCCGAGTTCGATCAGATGCCGCGTCCGCCTGCGGCGTTCGACCTGCCAGGTGCGCATGTCATGCCGCGCCCGCGCTCCCTGATGCCGGTTGCGCGCCGCTTGGTTGCGGTTGAGCGCCGCCAGCGTCGCGGTCAGACGATGGCGCAGATCGCCGTGCCCGCCCTCGAAAGAACGCGGCCCCGCGCTTCGCCCATGCCTCCCTCTTTCCGGCGTCCTTGGTCTCCGCCAGCACGATCAGCGCGCCCGCCAGTTCCTCGGCGGTCAGCGCGTCGGCTCCTGTCGAGATGACCAGCTCGCCGAGTTGCTGCACCTTGCGGGCTTTCAAGTCCCGCGCCTTGTCTTCCAGCGACTTCAGTTCCGCGTCGAAGTCCCGTGGCTTGCGCATCGTCGTCTCCATAAGCAGTCGATGGAGCGATGATAGTTGAGCGCCTGCCGCAATGCTGTAAGGTTGCCGGGACGGGCTGAAACGGCGCGAGCAGTCCCGAGAAATTAGTTTCGAGGGCGCGCTTATACGTCGTTCCGACGTGCGCTTGGCCGTGGTGATGTTCGGATCGCGATGGCGATCTATCATCTTCACGTCAAGGTCATCGGCCGCAAGGCCGGCTCCAGCGCGGTGGCCTCCGCCGCCTACCGCTCGGCCTCGCGGCTGCGCGACGATCGGCTTGAGCGCAGCCACGACTTCTCCAACAAGCGCGGCGTCGTCCATTCCGAGGTGGTGCTGCCGGAGGACGCGCCGGAGCAATGGCGCGACCGCGAGCGGCTTTGGAATGACGTTGAGGCGTTCGAGAAGAGGAAGGACGCCCAACTTTCTCGTGAGATCGAGTTCGCTCTTCCGCGCGAGATGACGCAAGCGCAGGGCGTCGAACTCGCCCGCGACTTCGTGCAGGCCGAGTTCGTGGATCGGGGCATGATCGCCGACCTCAACGTGCATTGGGACATGGCCGAGGACGGGACGCCCAAGCCCCACGCCCATGTCATGCTGACCATGCGATCCGTGGACGAGAACGGATTCGGCCCGAAGGTGCGGGACTGGAATCGCACCGAGCTGGTCGAGCAATGGCGCGAGCGTTGGGCCGATCACGTCAACGAGCGGCTGGCCGAACTCGGCATTGACGCGCGGATCGACCATCGCAGCCTGGAGGCGCAGGGCATCGCGCTGGAGCCGCAAAGCCAGATCGGCGCGCCCGCGCAGCGCATCGAGGGCAAAGGGATCGAGGCCGCCGACCGCGCGGAAATGCACCGCGAGATCGCCCGCAACAACGGCGCACGGATCATCGCCGATCCTTCGGTGGCGTTCGACGCGATCACCCACCAGCAATCCACCTTCACGCGGCGCGACATGGCGATGTTCGTGCATCGGCACAGCGACGGGATCGACCAGTTCAATGAGGTCATGGGCGCGATGCGTGGCGCTCCCGATCTGGTCGAACTTGGCAGGGACGGACGGGGCGAGGACCGCTTCACCACCCGCGACATGATCGAGGCCGAACAGCGCCTGCACCGCGCAGCCGAACTGATGGCCGAGAAGAAACGCCATGAGGTCGGCGACGGGGACCGCGAAGCGGCGCTGGCGCGTGCAGAAGCGCGTGGTCTTGCCCTTTCGGGGGAGCAGGCCGAGGCGCTTACGCATGTCACGGATGGGCGCGATCTGGGCGTCGTCGTCGGCTACGCCGGAACAGGAAAGAGCGCGATGCTGGGCGTGGCGCGCGAAGCCTGGGAAGCGGCAGGCTATGAAGTCCGGGGCATCGCGCTGTCCGGCATCGCCGCCGAGAATCTGGAAAGCGGATCGGGCATCGCGTCGCGCACCATCGCCAGCATGGAACATGGTTGGGGACAGGGCCGCGACGCACTCACGTCCCGCGATGTGCTTGTGATCGACGAGGCCGGCATGGTCGGCACGCGCCAGTTGGAGCGCGTGCTGTCCCATGCCGCCGAGGCCGGCGCCAAGGTCGTGCTGGTCGGCGATCCGCAGCAGTTGCAATCCATTGAGGCGGGCGCGGCCTTCCGCTCGATCTTTGAGCGCCACGGCGGCATCGAAATCAGCGAAGTGCGCCGCCAACGGGAGGACTGGCAGCGCGACGCCACGCGCGAACTGGCGACCGGCCGGACGGGCGTAGCGATCCATGCCTATGACGCGCACGGCATGGTCCATGCCGCCGAAACACGCGAGCAGGCGCGCGACGATCTGATCGAGGGCTGGGACCGCGAGCGGCAGGCGTCGCCCGACAAGAGCCGCATCATCCTCACTCACACCAATGACGAGGTGCGCGCGCTCAACGAGGCGGCGCGCGAGCGGCTGCGGGAAGCCAGTGATCTGGGCGGCGACGTGCGTATCACGGTCGAACGCGGCGAGCGCAGCTTCGCCAGCGGGGATCGCGTCATGTTCCTGCAAAACGAGCGCGGGCTTGGCGTGAAGAACGGCACGCTCGGGACCATCGAGCAAGTCAGCGCACGATCCATGTCCGTGCGCACCGACGACGGGCGTAGCATCTCGTTTGACCTCAAGGATTACGACCGCATCGACCACGGCTATGCCGCGACCATCCACAAGGCGCAGGGCATGACAGTGGACCGCACCCATGTCCTGGCGACGCCGGGCCTGGACGCCCACGGCAGCTATGTTGCCCTGTCGCGCCACCGCGACGGCATGGACCTGCACTATGGCCGCGATGACTTCGCTGACGAGAACAGGCTTGCCCGCACCCTGTCGCGCGACCGCGCCAAGGACATGGCCTCGGATTACGAGCCGGCACAAAGCTACGCCGAGCGGCGCGGCATCACCTTCCGCGAGCGGGTGGAGCGGGTGGTCGAGATCGTCAAACAGGTTCCCGAGAAAGTGCGCGGTATGTTCGATGGCCTACGCCTGCCAGCCGATGGAGGGCAGGAGCCGGAACGGGCGACGCCGGAAAGGGAAAAGGCGGCAGACCCGGAGGAGGCTTTGCGCCGCGCCCGGACCAGGGCGCTCGTCCGCCATGCCCGCGCCGTGGATGCGATCTTCGAGGCGCAGGAGCGAGGCGGCAGGGCCAGCCCGGAGCAGGTGACGGAATTGCAGGACGCCCGCAAAGCCTTCGAGGAGGTGCGACCCTACGGCCCGCACGACGCCGAAGCCACCTACAAGAAGGACCCGGAGCTTGCCTCGGAAGCGGCCACGGGCCAGGTCAATCGCACCGTGCGCGCCCTCCAGTTGGAGACCGAGTTGCGCACCGATCCGCATCGCCGCGCCGACCGCTTCGTGGAGAATTGGCAGAGGCTGGATCGCGCCAGCCAGCGCCAGTATCGGGCCGGCGACATGTCCGGTTACAAGTCCACGCGGTCGGCGATGGGCGACATGGCGAAGAGTCTCGAACGCGATCCCCAACTTGAATCCATCCTCGAAGGCCGCAAGCGAGACCTCGGTATCGGGATCGACTCGGGCCGCAGCCTTGGTCGGGAACTCGCGTTCAGCCACGGCATCGACATCGGCAGAGGCCGGGGCATCGGACTGTAGAACTATCCTATTTTCCGCCGCCTCTACGCCACACTACTACGACCTCTAAATATCTATTGCACAATAACAAATCAGCGCTCTGTCTGGTCTCCCCAATCGTCAGAAACACCCAGGAGGAGGCAGCGAAACCATGCTCGTAGCAGACCGTATCATCCGCATGAAAACCGTTCTCGCCCGCGCCGGCCTGTCCCGTTCCACCATCTATCGCAAGATCGCCGAGGGCACCTTCCCCGCCCAGGTGAGGATCAGCGTCAACGGTGCGGGCTGGCGGGAATCCGACATTGACCGCTGGATTGCCGATCCCGCTGGCTGGCGAGCCACCAATGAACCGACAAAGGGTCGGAAGGATGATGACAGAACGAACGCGATCCGCACGTAGTTCAGAGATCGTCGTCCAATTCGTCGTCGTGGACCTCGGCGGCACGTCGCTTCGCGTCGGCGATCAGGTCTTTCGCGGATTCGCCCTTCGCCCAGGCGTCGAGCATATCAGCCCAGCACTGAAGCATGATCTTCCGCTCGGCGAGGTAACGGTTCACGTTGTAGATGGCCGCGATCCGGTTCCGGGGCGCATGGGCCAGGCTCATCTCGATCCAGCGATCATCGAACTTGGCGCGGTTCAGGCCCGTCGAGAACGTGCGGCGCAGGTCGTGAACGCCGAAGCTCTCAAAGTCAGGATCAGTCTGCCGAATGCGCTCCACCACCGTGTCGATCACGCGGTTGAGCGTGGCGTTGCTGATCGGCGTGTCGCTGTCGTATCGGCCGGGGTGCAGGTATCGGCTGGTGCCGAACATGGTGCGGAATACCGTCAGAATGTCGAGCGCCTGATCGCTCAGCGGGACGACATGCGCCTTGCCGGCCTTCATGCGCTCGGCCGGGATCGTCCAGCGCGCGGCGGCGAAGTCGATCTCCTTCCAAGCGGCGTCAATGAACTCCGATTTGCGGACGCCGGTCAGCAGGACAAACTTCACCGCTAAGCGCAACGTGGGCGCCGCCGACACATGATCCAAGGCCGCCAGGACCGCGCGGACCTCGGACGGCGACAGGGCGCGCTCGCGCGGCTCGAACGTGGCGATGGCGCTGGTGCGGATCGACTCGGCCGGGTTGCTCACATCCAGCCCGCTTCCCTGGGCATGGCGGAACACCAGCAACACGACCTCGCGGACATGCACGGCGACGGCCGGCCCACGCTTCTCCTTAACCTCGTCGCACAGATGTTTTAGGCGTTGCGGCGTCACCTCCCCCAGCTTGAGCTTCGACAACTCTCCCGCGATGGCGCGATCATAGACGGATCGGCGCATCGCCAGGGTGCTGTCGGCCAGCTTCTCGGCCCCAGACTTGGGATCGGCTTTGTGCTTGAAGTAGGCTTCCGCCCACCCGCCGAACGTCAACGCCTCGGCTGACGCAGTGCGCTTCTCCACCTTGGCTTTCGACGGCGACTCTCCCCGCTCGACCTGACGGCGAGCCCGCGCCAGCAGCGACCTTGCCTCCGCAAGCGACACCTCCATGCCGTATTCCAGCGCGTCGGGCGCCCGTGTCAGCTTGCGCGCCGCCTCGGCGCTATATCGGCCGATGGTCAAGACCTCCTGCCGCCCGCTCACCCGGTACTGATACCGGAACGAAACGACCCCAGTTGGAGTGACGGCCGCGTACATCCCGTCGCGGTCCGTCACCTTATAGAGCTTGGCCCTCGGTTTCAGATTTTTCAGTTCTTTATCAGTGAGTTCGCTCATAAATCCGCATCCGGTCGGGGGGCGAACGGATACCATCAGGAGGCGCTGTTGGTACCGAAAGCCCGTTTCTCGACCATCCTGCGCTATACCAACATCGGTACCAACAAAGTGGCTCGGCTGGGGTGACACGCAGCGATACGGGGTGGGAAAAATAATCCTTGTCAGTCAACGAGTTCGTGCGATTTCTGGCACGGAGCGGGATGGTCTGAAACCACCCTAATTCACTCCCACTCGATCGTGCCGGGCGGCTTGGACGTGCAGTCGTACACCACGCGGTTGATGCCCTTGACCTCGTTGACGATGCGCGTGGCGGTGCGCGCGAGGAAGGCGTGCTCGAAGGGATAGGTGTCCGCCGTCATGCCGTCGGTGGAGGTGACGGCGCGCAGCGCGCAGACGTGGTCATAGGTGCGGTCGTCGCCCATCACGCCCACCGTGCGCACCGGCAAGAGCACCGCGAAGGCCTGCCAGATATCGTCGTAAAGCCCGGCCTTGCGGATCTCGTCGAGATAGATGGTATCGGCCTTGCGCAGGATCTCCAGCTTCTCGGCCGTGATCTCGCCGGGGATGCGGATGGCAAGGCCCGGACCGGGGAAGGGATGGCGGCCGACGAAGCGCTCCGGCAAACCAAGCTCGCGGCCGAGCGCGCGCACCTCGTCCTTGAAGAGTTCGCGCACCGGCTCGACCAGCTTCATTTTCATGCGTTCGGGCAGGCCGCCAACATTGTGATGCGACTTGATCGTCACCGCCGGGCCGCCGATCACGGGCGCGCTTTCGATCACGTCCGGGTAGAGCGTACCTTGGGCCAGGAACTCGGCACCGCCGACCTTCTCGGCCTCGCGGTCGAAAATGTCGATGAAGGTGGCGCCGATGATCTTGCGCTTCTGCTCCGGATCGCTGACGCCGGCAAGGCGCGACAGGAACAACTCGCCCGCATCGACATGGACCAGCGGGATATTGTAGTGACCCTTGAACAGCGTGACGACTTCCTCCGCCTCGCCCGCGCGCATCAGCCCGGTATCGACGAAGATGCAGGTGAGCTGGTCGCCGATAGCCTCGTGGATCAAGACCGCTACCACCGAGGAGTCGACGCCGCCGGACAGCCCGCAGATCACGCGCCGGTCGCCCACCTGCTCGCGGACCTTGGCGATCTCGGTTTCGCGGAAGGCCTTCATGGTCCAGTTGGGCGCGATGCCCGCGATCTTCTGCACGAAGTTCTTCAGCATCACTGCGCCGCGCGGGGTGTGCATCACTTCGGGATGGAACTGGATGCCGTAGAAGCGCCGTGCCTCGTCCGCGATCACGGCGAAGGGCGAGCCGTCCGAGGTCGCCACCACTTCGAAGCCCTTCGGCATGGCGGTGATCTTGTCGCCGTGGCTCATCCACACCGGCTCGCGCGCGCCCGTTTCGCCGAGCCCGGCGAGCAGCGGCGAGGTGCGCTGGATCTGGATGTCGGCACGGCCGAATTCGCGGGCATGGCCGGCCTCGACCGCGCCGCCCAACTGGGCGCACATCGTCATCTCGCCGTAGCAGATACCGAGTACCGGCACGCCCAGCTCGAACACCTGCTGCGGCGCGCGCGGCGTATGCGATTCGGTAACGCTGGCGGGGCCCCCGGAAAGGATGACGGCCTTCGGCGGGCTGGCGGCAATCGCCTCCGCCGCCTTGTTGTAGGGCACGATCTCGCAATAGACGCCGCCCTCGCGCACGCGCCGCGCGATCAGCTGGGTCACCTGGGAGCCGAAGTCGATAACCAGAACGGGTGCAGCCATGAACTGGCTATAGGGGCGGCCTTAACGCTTGTCCAGCGAGGCCGCCTTAGAATCCGGTTGAGATTTTTGCGACGTCTTGAGGGTGGCGGCCAGCTCCCGCGTCTCCTTGCAATCCGCCCCGCAGCTTTTTTCGAGCCGGGTCAGAAAGCTCTCTGCACCCTTGCGGTCGCCCAGCGCCAGGCCGGCCTTGCCGGCCCCGGCCAGCGCAGACGCCAAGGTAGGATCGATCCCCAACGCTTCGCCATAATATTTCCAGGCATTGTGGAATTCCCGATGGCGGGCATAGAGATCGGCTAACGACACATAGCTCGTTGCCCGAGCCGGATCGGCCACCACCGCGGCCTGTGCCAGCAGCACCGCATCGCCCAGTTTGCCCTTGGCCTCGGCGGCCTGCGAGCGGGCGAAGAGGGCTTCGACGCGCCCGGCAAAGGCCGGCGCCGCCGCCAGGGTCACGGCCAGCAGCCCAACAGCCAAAACGGCAAGCCTCTTGGGTTTCACACGCCACTCCTATTCCGTCCGCGCCAGGATCGCGGTGAAAAAACCATCCATACCGGAAGCATGGGGCGAGCCGCGGAAAACTTCGCCCATTCCGGGCGGTGGTGCGGCCCCGGTCGCCCGGCGCCAGACCGCCTCCGCCGACATAGCAGCAAATGCGGGCGCGCGGTCTAAAAAGGCAGCAATGCGGCCCTCGTTCTCCTGAGGCAGGAGCGAGCAGGTGGCGTAGATCAGCCGCCCCCCAGGCGCCACATGGGCAGCGGCCCGGTCCAGCAGCCGGTCCTGCAGCGCTGTCAGTTCGGAGAGGCGAGCCGGCGTCAGCCGCCATTTCTGCTCGGGCTGGCGGCGCCAAGTACCCGAGCCCGAACAGGGCGCGTCGAGCAGCACGCGGTCGAACACGCCCTTCGGCTCCCGCTCGGTCGCGATGACGGCCGCACCGGCGCGGGCGGCGCGCGGGCCGATCTGGGCCAGGCGCGCGGGCGAGACGTCCGAGGCCACGATGACGCCGCGGTTTGCCATCGCCGCGGCCAGCGCCAGGGCCTTACCGCCGGCGCCCGCCGCCAGATCGAGTACCGCCATGCTGGGCGCGGTGTCGCACAGGATGGCGGCGATCTGGGCCGCTTCATCCTGGAACTCGAAAGCGCCGGAGGCAAAGAGCGCCGTGCGTTCGAGGCCGGAGCTGCCCGCCGGCAGCCGGATGCCAAACGGCGAATGGCACGTCGGCTCCGCGGCATAACCCTCCGCCTGCAAGGCGGCAAGCACATCCTCGCGTGTTGCCTTCAGCGTATTGACACGCAGGTCCACCGGCGCGCGCGCATTCAGCGCCTGCATTTCGGCCAACAGGTCGCTGCCGAAGCGTTCGGTGAGTTCGGCTTCGAGAAAGGCCGGGAACTCGCCCTGCACGGGGAGCGGCGGCGCGCCGGCGGGCGGGTGCTCGATCGTCCGTTGCTCCGCCGCGCTCAGCGGCGCCGGACCATAGCCGCTACCGGCGAACAGCGCGGCGATTTCATCCGCAGGCAGATTTTCCGCCAGCAGCGAAGCGATCACCCAGGCGCGCGGGCTCTCCTCGCCCATGCACCAGCCATAAGACGCGCGATGGCGGAAGACCTGGAACACGCGCTCGGCCACGGCGGCGCGGTCCTTCGAGCCGGCGTAGCGCCGGGCGCGGAAATAATCGCGGATATAACGATCGGCGGGCATGGCGCTGACCGCCATGCCTTCCAGAAGTTCGATGACGGCTTGCAGGCGCGCGGCGGGTGTCATGCGCCGGATAGAAGGGGATTTCGTACCCCTTGCCAAGGCCGCGCAACCAGTTGGTGACGAATCTGGGATAGGTAGGATCGGGGAGATGCCCATGCCGGATCGCCAAATGCTGCGCCTGTCGGACGCGGCCCTCTTTGCGTTGCTAGCGGGGCTGGGCGGCTTTGCCATCGCCGCGTTCGCGCCGCAGATCTTCAACGACGGCGACACCTACTGGCACATCCGCGCCGGCCAATGGATGCTCGCCCATCACGCCGTCATCCGCCGCGATATCTTCTCCTACACGATGGCCGGCAAGCCGTGGCCGGCGCAGGAATGGCTGTCGGAAATCCTGATGGCGCTGGCCTGGAAGGCCGGCGGCTGGCGCGCCCTGCATATCCTGTTCGGGTTTGCGGCGGGAGCGACGGCCGCCATCCTCGGCTATGCCCTAAGAGATCGCTTTTCGCCGCTGGCGGCGTTCGTCGCCCTGGTGTTCGGCGCCTGCGCCATCGTGCCCAGCCTGCTTGCGCGGCCGCATCTTTTGGCACTGCCCGTCCTCGCCGGCTGGTGCCTGGGCCTGGTGCGCGCCCGCGAAACCGACCTCGCGCCCTCGCCCTGGCTTCTGCTGCTGATGCCGCTCTGGGCCAATCTGCACGGCAGCTTCATGTTCGGGATTGCGCTGGCCGGTGCGCTGGCGCTCGAAGCCGCGTTCGAAACGCCGCCCGAACAGCGCCTGCAAACGATACGCGGCTGGGCGCTGTTCGTGGCCGCCGCCCTTCTCGCCGCGCTGGCAACGCCGCATGGCGTGGCGGGCATCCTGTTTCCCTTCCGCCTTCTGGGTATGACGGGGCTCTCCTATGTGAGCGAGTGGAAGAGCGCGGACTTCTCCACGCTGCAGCCCTTCGAACTGGCCATCCTGGCGGCGGTGTTCGTGATCGCCACGCGCGGCGTGAGGCTGACGGCGCTGCGCGCACTGATCCTGCTGAGCCTGGTGCATATGTCGCTGCAGCACGTGCGGCACGTCCTGCTGCTGGGCACCGCCGGAACGCTGCTGCTGGCCACGCCGCTGGCCGGCGTATTTGCCGGCGAGCCACGGCGGAGCCGCGCCAACAGCCTCGGCGCTGTGGCGGTGGCGGCTGTCCTGGCGCTGCTGATCGGCCTGCGGCTGGCGCTGCCGGTGGTGCGCGGCGACGACGCCGCCTCGCCGGTCACGGCGCTTGCCCAGGTACCGGCCGCGTTGCGGCAGGCGCCGGTGCTCAACGACTACACGCTGTCCGGCTATCTCATGTTCCGGGGCATCAGGACGTTCATCGACGGCCGCGTCGAACTGTACAACGGCCCGTTCTTCGCGAACGACATGGCCATCCAGCAGGGCAACCGCGCCGCGCTCATCGCCACGCTGGCGCGCTATCACATCCGCTGGACCATCATGGCGGCCGGCGAACCGGCCAACGGCCTGCTGGCCGGGCTGCCCGGCTGGCACCGCCTCTATGCCGACCGCTACGCGGTCATCTATGCCTGCGGCTACTGCGCGCCGGGATAGTTGGGCGACTCTCTCGTCACCACCACGTCGTGCACATGGCTCTCGCGCAGCCCTGCGCCGGTGATGCGCACGAACTGGGCGCGCTGGTGGAAATCCTCGACGGTCTTGCAGCCCGTATAGCCCATCGCCGCGCGCAGGCCGCCGATGATCTGGTGCACCACGCTGCCCACCGGCCCCTTGTACGGCACCTGGCCCTCGACGCCCTCGGGCACCAGCTTGAGCGTGTCCTTCACCTCGGCCTGGAAGTAGCGGTCGGCGCTGCCGCGCGCCATCGCGCCCACGGAGCCCATGCCGCGATAGCCCTTGTAGCTGCGGCCCTGATAGAGGAAGACCTCGCCGGGGCTTTCCTCGGTGCCGGCCAGCAGCGAGCCCACCATCGCCGCATGGGCGCCCGCGGCGATCGCCTTGGCCAAGTCGCCGGAATATTTGATGCCGCCATCGGCCACGACGGGAATGCCGGCCTTCTGTGCGGCGCTCACCGTATCCATGATGGCGGTAAGCTGGGGCACGCCGACGCCCGCGACCATGCGCGTGGTGCAGATCGAGCCCGGGCCGATGCCGACCTTGATGGCATCGGCGCCCGCATCGATCAGCGCCTTGGCGGCGTCGGCAGTGGCGATGTTGCCGGCGAGGATCTGGGTGTAGTTGCTTTCCTTCTTGATGCGCGCGACGGATTCGAGCACGCCCCTGGAATGGCCGTGCGCGGTATCGACCACCACCAGGTCGCACTCCGCATCGATCAGGGCCAGCGCGCGCTCGAAGCCGCTGTCGCCAACGGTGGTGGCGGCGGCCACGCGCAGGCGGCCGCGCTCGTCCTTGCAGGAATTGGGATATTTCTGCGCCTTCTCGATATCCTTCACCGTGATGAGGCCGACGCAGCGATAGGCATCGTCTACCACCAGCAGCTTCTCGATGCGGTGCTGGTGCAAGAGGCGCTTGGCCTCCTCCATGCCCACGCCCTCGCGCACGGTGACGAGCTTGTCCTTGGTCATCAGCTCGGCCACGGGCTGGCGCGGATCGGTGGCGAAGCGCACGTCGCGGTTGGTGACGATGCCGACGAGACGGCCGGTGCCCTTGTCCCCCACGTCCTCCACCACCGGGATGCCGGAGATGTGGTAGCGCTCCATCAGCGAGAGCGCATCGGCCAGCGTGCGGTCCGGCGCGATGGTCACCGGGTTCACCACCATGCCGCTCTCGAACTTCTTGACCCGGCGCACATGCTCGGCCTGCTCGGCGACGGAGAGGTTGCGGTGGATCACGCCGAGCCCGCCCGCCTGGGCCATCGCGATGGCGAGGCTCGCCTCGGTCACGGTGTCCATCGCGGCGGAGATCAGCGGGATGCCCAGCTCGATGGTCCTGGTGACGCGGGTGCGGGTATCGACCTGGCCGGGCAGAACCTCGGAGGCCGCCGGGACCAGCAGCACATCGTCGAACGTAAGCGCTTCGCGGATGTTCAAGGAAGGCTCCTTTCCCGAGGGTTGGAGCCCGGAGGCATTAGCAGCGAGTCCGGCTTTCCGCAATCTCATTATGACGCAAGGACGGGACGCCCGGCGCCGCCGGCAACAGCCACGCGGTGGCGGGCGAGGTACGGCAATTTAATTGTTCCAGAGATTTTAGGTACCCCCCCGCCGCTAGGATGGGCTTCACGGCGCCACGCTTCCCGGTTATCCCGGCCGGGCGGGCAAACCGGGAGCCACCATGACCACGCCAGCCGAACGCACGGCCGCGATCCGCGCGGCCTTTGCCCTGGAATGGGCGACGCTGGCCTGGCTCGGCGTGGAGGCGGCGGTCGCCATCTGGTCCGGCGCGGCGGCGGGCAGCACATCGCTGATGGGCTTCGGCCTCGACAGCGGGATCGAGCTGGCCTCCGCCGGCCTGCTGATCTGGCGGCTGACGATGGAGCTGCGCCACGGCCGCGCCTATTCGGAGACGGCCGAACGGCTGGCCGCGCGCATCGGCGGCGGCTTGCTGTTCGGCCTTGCCGGCTATGTGATGGCCGCCGCGGGCTGGAGCCTGTGGACGCGGCACGGGCAGGACTTCTCGCTGCCCGGACTCGCGGTGACGCTGGCGGCCCTGCCGCTGATGATCCTGCTGGCGCGGCGCAAGCTCACCATCGCCGAACGCATCGGCAGCCGCGCCCTGCGCACCGATGCCGTCGAGAGCCTGAGCTGCGCCTATCTGGCGGCGGTGGTGGTCGCCGGCCTGCTCGCCCAGCTGCTCACCGGCTTCTGGTGGGTGGACGCCGTCACCTCGCTCGGCGTCGTCTGGTTCCTGGTCAGGGAAGGCCGCGAAGCCTGGAGCGGCGAAGCGTGCGACGATGAGGGGTGCGGCGAAGACACGGGCTGCGACCGCGATTGCCCCTGACCGCGCCCGCTTTCGCCCGGGCCCGACCGTCCTTATTCTTCAATTCCGGTTGAGAACATAATAGGAACACGTGGCCATTTCAAGGGCGGAGAGAGGATTTAATGTAGGGGGCGGCCAGCGCGCCCCTGACATCAGATGTCCGGAAGCGCGCCCTAAGGCCGAGTTGGCACGTTGCGCGTCGACTAGCTGATCCATAGGTTTTGAGAATGAGCACACTGACTCCGATTGGAGCACGCCTGCAGATTGCGCTGGATGCAGAATACTTGCGCATGCACAACGAATGGTTCTTTAGGTGGCACCACATCGGACGCGACAGCGTTATCGAAATCGATGGTTTCGATGGCAGGATGATCCGATATAGCGGGATCAAGTTCTCCGGTACTGCCCGCGATGTCTATTGGCACACGATCCAGCGATATGCGCGGCAGAAGGTTGGGCAGTTATTCGACGAGCTCGAAATTGATCTGCAAAAATATCCCGTCGAGATTCGGTCAAAGGCACTAAATGAGGTTCTGCCGCTTATCCTCGCTTTCATAGGGAAAATCCGAAATACGGCGGTAGATAAGGATCGCATTCTGAGGGGCAATGGCTTCACGTTTCCGGCCGCGCAGGATCTTGGAATTTGGCTCGGTGTGCAGCCTTTTGACATCGAGTCGCGGATAGCGACATTGCGACATATTTATTGCGATCTGGAGGTCGCCAAAGGAGGGGACGGCATGGTCTTCAAAGATTTGATGAGAGGCAAAGTAACGCTGGTAAATTCGCGTGTTACCTTCGGCACGGATAATAGCATCAATATAGTCAACCAGTTTCAGCCATCGGTAGTTGCTAACCTCGTCGAGCAGATTAGATCGCACGTCAATTCGCTTCCCGAGCCGCAACGCACCGAGATCGCCGCGCCCTTAAAGTTGTTGGAGGACGAAAGCAAGAGAGGCTCACCCGAGCCCTCGAAAGTGAAGGACGCCCTGCGGTCCATCCTGGCAGTCGCCGAAGGTGCTGCCGGAAATCTAATTGCAGCAGGAATACAAGCTATTATCACGAAGATGGTCGGGTTTCCGCTAGCTTAGGAAGCAATCTCGAACTCGGCTTCATGCCGTTGACCCGGAGCGCAGGCTATTTTGTGAGAAGGTGCGAATGGTACACTTGCCGCCCCCTCACTCCTCGTCCGGGTACGGCCCCACGCCGCCGGACTTGATGAAGGCGTCGATATGCGCGTTCAACACCGGCAGCGGCACGGAGCCGAGCGACAGCACCTCGTCGTGAAAGGCGCAGATGTTGAACTTCGGCCCCAGCGCCTGCTCCGCCTTCTCGCGATCCTGCCTGATCGCCATCGCGCCCAGATAATAAGAGAGCGCCTGGCCGGGCCATGAAATGTAGCGGTCCACCTCCGTCTCGGCTTCGTGGGTCGGCAGCGTGGTGTATTTCAGCAGGTAGTCGATGGCCTGTTGGCGCGACCAGCCTTGCGCATGGATGCCGGTGTCCACCACCAGCCGCGCCGCGCGCCAGATCTGCCAGCCCAGCATGCCGAAGCGGTCATAGGGCGTCTGGTACATGCCCATCTCCACGCCCAGCCATTCGCAATAGACCGCCCAGCCCTCGCCATAGGCGGAGATGTAGGTGTAGCGCCGGAAATCCGGCAGCGACTTGTCCTCCATCGCCAGCGGAATCTGGAAGGCGTGGCCGGGCGCGGATTCGTGCAGCGTCAGCGCGGTGAGATTGTAGAGCGGGCGCTGCGGCAGGTCGTAGGTGTTGAGCAGGAACACGCCCGGCCCGCCGCGGCCCGAGGTGTAGAACGGCGCCATGTCCGCCGGCACCGGCTTGATGGCGAAGCGCTGGCGCGGCAGCCGGCCGAAATACTGGCTGGCCTTGCCGTCAAACTCTTTGGCGATCCAGGCGGCGTCCTTCAGCAGCTCCAGCGGCGTCTTGGCAGTGAATTTCGGATCGGTGCGCAGATAGTGCAGGAAGGCGGGGAAGTCGCCCTTGAAGCCCGTTTCCTTCATCACCGCGATCATCTGGGCGTGAAGTTTCGCCACCTGTTCAAGGCCGATCTGGTGAATCTGCTCCGGCGTCAGGTCGAGCGTGGTGAACTCGCGGATTTTCGCCTGGTAATAGGCCTTGCCATCCGGCAGGTCATACGCCGCGAGCGTGGTGCGCGTGTGGGGGACGTAGTCCTCATCCCAGAATTTCAGCAGCTTCGCATAGGCCGGCTGCACGTCCTGCGCGATCACGTCGAGCGCCTCGGCGCGCAGCTTGGCCTGCTCCGCCGCCGGGATGGTGGAAGGCAGTTTCTTGAAGGGGATGTAGAACGCCGTGTCCGCGGGCTTGGCCTTGGCCACTTCGCTGAGCGAGGCGTCGCGCCCTTCGAGCGTCACCTTGGGCGGGGTGAAGCCGCGCTTGAGCCCGGCGCGCATCTCCTGCGTTTCCTCGGCGAAGAAGCGGGGAATGTCGCGCATTTGCGCGATCCAGTTCCGGTAATCCTGAAGGCCGCGGAAGGGCGTGCGCGCGGTGTAGTCGAGATCGGTCCAGAACGCCGAATCCGAATTGGCCGGCATCTGGTAATCGCGGAAGCGCTGATCGTCGATGAGAGATTGGAGCTGCGGCTTGTAGACGTCGTAATTGATCTGGTTCTTCGCGGAGAGTTGGCCGCGCGGGATGGCGTCGAGGTCCGTCATGACCTGCTGCCAATAGACGAGCCGCGCCTGTTCGCTCTTGGGATCGGCCTTGGGCAGATGGTCCATCACCGGCGCATTGGCGCGCGGATCCTCGGCGAACTCTTTCATCCGCCAGGCCCACTCGCGCGTATAAAGCGCCTTGAACGCTGCATCAGCACTTTGGGGGGCGTTTTGCGGCGCGGCAACCGCGGGCGCGGCAGCCAACAGAACGGCGGACAAAGAAGCAAACAGAATCGCGCGCATGACGGCCCTCCCCGGAAGCGGCCGAGCCTAACCCCGCGGGGGCAGGCCAGGGAACCGCACGCACGCAAATGTCATCGGTCAGTGCCGGTGCCGTTGCAGCTCCACGCTCCAGGCATGGGCCGCTTCAGGCGTGCCCATAGTGGACTGCCGGCTGGCCAGAACCTTGTGAAAGTCCTTCAGCGCCTCGGCCTTGCTGCCGTCTGCCGCCGCTTTCAGACCGGCATAATACCAGGCATCACTCTGGAAGGCGCCGGCCGCGCTGGGCTGCTTCTTTTTCAGGGCCTCCGCATCGCTGAATAGCACCGCCTGATCGGCCCGGCCGAGGAAATAGCGCGCGGCGTCGTATTCGGAATCGATATCCTTGGGCGTATCGGCGGCCGCCAGTTCGGCGGACAACTCCTGATCGGCATCGGCCTTGCGCCCCAGATGCGTCAGCAGCACCCATTTGTTCAGGTTCGTCGTGCCGATGCTGTTCATGTGCGTCTGGGTGTTGAGCTGCTGCTCGCTTTTTATGGCAGAACGGAAATCTTCGAGCGCGGGTTCAAGATCGCCCGTGCAGATGCGCCCGACGGCACGGCCGTCGTAGTACAGGCTGGACGGCGTTTCGCCGGCTGGCGTCAGTTCGATGGCGGACGAATAATCGCTGATCGCACCGGCGCAATCGCCGGCACCGAGGCGGGCCTCCGCGCGGTCGTCCACCAGCTCCAGATCGTTGGGGTGGGACTGCATCGCCCTGGTGAAATCGGCCACGGCGCTTTTGTATTCGCCGACATCCTTCTCCGCCTCGCCGCGGTCCTTGTAGATCGCATCGTGCTTGAGATAGGGCCCCTTGGGCGGTGGCGCATCGAGTTCCAGCGCCTTGTCGTAATCCTTGATCGCGGCCCGCTCCATGCCGGCGGCGCTGTAATCTTCGGCCCGGTAGTAATAGACTTCCGGAAATTCCTTCGGATATTGCTTGAGGATCGCGCTGTAGATATCGACCGCATCCTCGAGATCGCGGTAATGCCCGCCGGAGGAGTAGAAATCGGCTTCCTTCTGCTGGGCAAGCTTGATGTAATCCTCGACCGTCTTGGGATCGTCGGCCAAGGCCGGTGCCGTCCAACCGGCGATGAAGGCGGCAAGCAACAGGCTGCGTTTCACGGCGCGTCCCCCCTAAAGGCTTCCATGACAATGACGGCCCCGATCCGGAATCTGGCCGCCGCTATCCCTTGAATCCCTGCGCCACCAGATAAAGCTCCACCGATTCCTGGCGCGAGGCCGGCGGCTTGACGTGTTTGACCACGGAGAAACGCTGCTTGATGCGCGTGAGCAGTTCGCCCGCCGCGCCGCCCTGGAACACCTTGCCGATGAAGGCGCCGCCCGGTTTCAGCACATCCTCGGCCACCTCCAGCGCCGCCTCGATCAGCGCCACGGTGCGCAAATGATCGGTGGCGCGATGGCCGGTGGTGGCCGCCGCCATGTCCGACAGCACCACGTCCGCCGGCCCACCCAGCGCGCTTTTGAGCCGTGCCGGCGTTTCGGGGTCGAGCAGGTCGGCCACCAGCAATTCGGCGCCGGGGATCGGCTCCATCGCCAGGATGTCCGCGCCGATGATCCTGCCGTTCGCGCCGATGCGTTGCTGCGCCACCTGCACCCAGCCGCCGGGCGCGGCGCCCAGGTCGAGCACCCGCGCACCGGGCTTCAGGACATGGAACTTGTCGTCCAGCTCGATCAGCTTGAAGGCCGCGCGCGAGCGATAGCCCTTGGCCTTGGCCGCGCGCACATAGGGATCGTTGAGCTGGCGTTCCAGCCAGTGCTGCGAGGAGAGCTTGCGTCCGCGCGCGGTCTTCAGCTTCACGCGCGGCCCGCCGCCACGGCCGGAGTCTTTTTGCGAATGTCCCGTCATGCTCCATCCATGCCTTCGGCCAGCAGCTCGCGCAACAGGCCTTCGCGCAAACCGCGATCGGCCACGCGCAGGCGCCGGCAAGGCCAGTGCGCATGGATGGCGCTGAAGATGGCGCAGCCCGGCAGCACCAGATCGGCGCGCTCCGGCCCGATGCAGGCCTGCTGCGCCCGGGACGGCAGATCGAGCCTCGAAAGCCGCTCGACGATGGCAAGGATGCGCGCGCAATCGTGCCAGCTGGCATCCACCTTGCCCCGCTGGTAGCGCGGCAGCCCCAGCGCGATGGCCGCCAGCGTCGTCACGGTGCCCGAGGTGCCGAGCAGGTGATGGCTGGCGGGCGCGAACGGCGCGCGAGCCATCATCGCGCGCTGGATCGCCGCAAACTGCGGCATCACCGCCGCGAGGATGGTCCGATAATCGGCCTCGCCGAAGCGCTCCGCCAGCCCGACCACGCCCAGCGGCACCGACGTGGCGAACACTGGCTCAGCGGCGCCCGCCTTCAGCCAGATCAACTCGGTCGAGCCGCCGCCGATGTCGAACAGCAACGCGCCCGCATGGCGCCGCCCCATCAGCGGTGCGCAGCCCACGGCGGCCAGCCGCGCCTCCTCGTCCGGCGAAATGATGTCGAGTTCGATGCCGGCCGCGGTCTTCACCCGTTCGAGCAGTTCGCCGCTGTTGGCGGCGCGGCGGCAGGCCTCGGTGGCGATGGCGCGCAGCCGGTAGCGGCGATGCCGGCGCACGCGCTCGGCGCAGATCGTCAGCGCTGCCACCGCCCGCTCCATCGCCGCAGCGCTCAGCACGCCGGAGCGGCCCAGCCCCTCGCCCAGCCGCACCACCCGCGAAAAAGAGTCGATCACGCGAAACCCGCCGCTTTTCAGCGGGCTGGCGATCAGCAGCCGGCAGTTGTTGGTGCCCAGATCAATCGCAGCCAGCACCGGCGGACGGCGGCGGCGCGGCAGCGGCGGGGATGACGCCAGAACGTCCATTCCGGGCAGACCAAGTGGCTTCGCCTCAAACTAGCACGGCTTATGCCCGGTTGGGCCAGATGTGACAGGCGGCGCGCCGTGGACCGGGCGCGGCGGGGGGGCCGCAGCGGGGCTTGGCCGCCCCGGCATTCCCCTCCCTGGCCCCTCCCCGGCCGACTGCCGCACAATTCCGGGCAGCCGGGCGCAATTCCCGGCTTGAAACGGCAAGGGGGCTGGTCTAAACGGGCCGCCCGGGTCGGCCAGACCGCCAATGGGCCCGGCCGTTGGGGGATCGTCTAACGGTAGGACAGCGGACTCTGACTCCGCCAGTCTAGGTTCGAATCCTAGTCCCCCAGCCAGTACTTTCCTTCAGCAATTCGCGGTGCATCGGCCGGGCAAACCGGGTCGGCAGAAGGCCGCTCGGAAAATTGCGCACGCCGATCGTGCCGCCGCAACCGGCCGCGCCGCTTTGCCGACGCGCATGAGCCCGCCTCGCACAGCTCGTCACCCTGCCCGAGGAAGAGTGCGCGAGTGTGCGCGCCGGATAACGCCGCGCAATCATCTTCGGACTCTCACGCCGGTCACCCTCATGCGCGCTAATGTGTGATTGCAGGCAATGTCGGCAGCGCCGGTGCTGCTCTGCGTCCTGATGACACAGTCCGCCATTTCGACCTCATGCAAATCATCCGCGCACGAACGGATTCATAAGTTGGTAAGTCTGGCACCATAGCCTGCATGCGGCATCAGCCGCTGCATAACCCGAAAACAATTTGCGCCGGAAACCCTCTGAGCGGTGGGGGGACGCGCGAACTTGCGCCCGATCGGCAAAGGAACAAAAACCGGCATGGCCACCCTGGTAGGACAGCTCGCAAATGTCAGTTACGACGGCTGGCGACTGACCAACAATGCCTGGAACGTAGGAAGTCTTGTCTACGGACAGGATTATTCCGTCACTACCACCTACAACCCCGCCGACCTGGTCAATGGCACGACCTTCAACTGGCAGTTCCCGGCCGCCACGGCCCCTTACGTCGTTCACGCTTATCCGGAAATGCTGTTCGGCGCGTCCCCCAAATGGGGCGGCACCAACCCGACGGACCCCAATCAGGTCTTTCCGATCGCGCTGTCGAACCTCCAGTCGTTGACGGCGAATTACAACCTCAGTCTCAGCGGTTATACGCAGGGCGACAATGTCGCCTACGAGATGTGGCTGACCAGCGTGCCGGGTGGCGGCAACACCACGATCACCAACGAAATCATGATCTGGTTCCACAAGGGCGAGTTCAACCCGTGTGGCAGCGTGATCGGAACCTACAGCGATCCGAATTTCTCCGGCACCGTCTACAACCAGCACAACACGGGTGATGGCATCACCGCCCCCACACAGTGGAACTACACCGCGATCGTGGCCAACAGCGACAACATGACCGGAACGGTCGATATCGCCGCCATCATCCACGACCTGGAAAACCGCGGGATCATCACCGGCTCGCCGTATCTCGCCAGCGTCGACCTCGGGGCCGAGGTTGCCGAGGGCCAGGGGTCGCTCACCGTCAACAGCCTGAATTACAACATCCAGACCACGAACGGCGCCAACACCGTCCTCGGCGGCTACCAGGTGGCATCGGGAGACAACACTTATACCGGCGTCTCCGGCATCCAGACCGCGGTCTTTTTCGGTCAGCGTTCCGCCTACACCATCACGCGCGACGGCAACATCACCACGGTGTGCGGACCGGATGGCACGCACACCCTCCAAGGCATCGAGAAAGCCGCCTTCGTCGACCAGACCGTCGCCCTGGGCCAGGGGCCGCTGTCCGCCGACTTCAACGTCGATAACAATTCCGACGTCCTGCTGCAGAACGGTTCGACGGGACAGGTTGCGGTTTGGACCATGAACGGGACCGGTCCGCTCGCCAGCACCACCGTTTCCGTCAATCCCGGTTCGTCATGGCACGCAATGGCCGCCGCAGATTTCAACGGCGACGGCAATGCCGACATCCTGTGGCAGAACAACAATGGCCAGACCGCGATCTGGCTGATGAAGGGAACGACGCGGATCGCGAGCGCCGCGGCGGGGCCCAACCTGGGCACGGCCTGGCACATCGCGGGCACGGGCGATTTCAACGGCGACGGCAAGGCCGACATCCTCTGGCAGAACGCCAGCACCGGCCAAGTCGAGATCTGGCTGATGGACGGCACCACGCAAATCGCCAGCGGCGCCGTCGGCACCCCCCTGGCCTCGTCATGGCACATCGTGGGCACTGGCGATTTCAACGGCGACGGCAAATCGGACATCCTGTGGCAGAACGACAATGGCCAGGCCGAAGTCTGGTTCATGGACGGGACCAACGTCACTTCCAGTGGCCTGGCCGGCCCCAATCCCGGCTCGTCGTGGCACATCGTGGGCACGGGCGATTTCAACGGCGACGGCAATGCCGACATCTTGTGGCAGAACAACAACGGCCAGGCAGACATCTGGCTGATGAAGGGACTGACACGACTATCGGGCGGCGCGGCTGGCCCCAATCTCGGTTCCTTGTGGCATGTTGCCGGCACCGGCGATTACAATGGCGACGGCAAATCGGACATCCTGTGGGAGAACAACAACGCCCAGTTTGCCGTGTGGACCATGAATGGCACCTCGCCGCTCCTCACGAGCCCGTTCAGCAGCAGTCTGGGAACATCATGGCACGTCGCGACGGGCGCTTGAGTCGCCAAACATCCTTCTGACACGATCAACGACGCTGTCATCGCTGCCGGTTTGCCCTGTGGCGATGACCAGCATCAACCGGGTGCATTGCCGACGTGCGTTCACCAGCCATCTGAACGCACGCCCGAAACGTGATTGCAGGTCGCGTCAGCATCGCCGATTTTGCCCCGCATCCCGCTGACACAACCGGCGCTTTCGATTTCACACCAGTCGTTCGTGCACGCACGGATTCATAATTTGGTAACTTGTTCGCCGCTATCCTGAGTGCATCGCAAGTCACTGAATTATATGAATATATTCAGCGCCAGCCGCTCTCGGCGAGCAGGCAGCGCTGCTGATTTGCGGCCGATTGAGAAGGAAGAAAGTCCAGTATGGCGACCTTGGTAGGACGGTATGCAAGCATCAGCTACGATGGCTGGCGAGCAGCCAACAACGCATGGAATGTAGGAAATCTTGTCTACGGCCAAGACTATTCCGTCACCACCACCTACAACCCTGACAACATCGTCGACGGCACAACCTTCAACTGGCAGTTTCCGACCGCTACCGGTCCACTCACCGTCAAGGCCTATCCGGAAGTGTTTTTCGGTGCATCTCCCAAATGGGGCGGCACCAACCCGACGGACCCCAATCAGGTCTTTCCGATTGCGGTGTCGAACCTCCAGTCGTTGACGGCCAATTACAACCTCAGTCTCAGCGGCTATACGCAAGGCGACAACGTCGCCTACGAGATGTGGCTGACCAGCGCGCCCAATGGCGGTAACACGACGATCACCAACGAAATCATGATCTGGGTCCACAAGGGCGAGTTCAATCCGCCCGGTACCGTGGTTGGAACCTATCACGATCCGCATTTCACCGGTACCATCTACAACCAGCCTCACACCGGCGACGGTATCACCGCACCCGCACAGTGGAACTACACCGCGATCGTGGCCAACAGCGACGATCTGACCGGAACGGTCGATCTCGCCGCCATCCTCCGCGACCTGGAAAAACGCGGAATCGTCACCGGCTCCCCGTATCTCGCCGATGTCGAGCTTGGGGCAGAGGTTGTCGAGGGGCAGGGATCGTTGACCGTAAATAATTTGGACTACAACGTTCGGACCAAGAACGGCACGAACACCACCCTCGGCGGCTTTCAAGTGGCGTCGGGAAGCAGCGCTTATGCCGGCAGTCTCGGCACTCAGACCTCGACTATTTTTGGTGAGCATTCCATCCATACCAGCGCGCACGGCGGCAACATTACCACCGTGTCCAGACCGGATGGAGCGCCCGCATTCCAACGCGCCGGGACCGCAGGTTTCACCGGCCGGTGGCCGCTGTCCGCTTACTTCAATACTGGCAACAATTCCGGCGTCCAGCTGCCGAGCAACAACGGTCAGGGCGCGACTTTGGTCGGGGCCGGAACCGACCGCCTCCCCAGCGGCACTCATCCCACCTATCCCAGCTCCTCATCACACACGGTCGCTGCAGCCGATTTCAACGGCGGCGGAAAGTTGGGCAGCCCTTGGATGAACAACAGTAGCCAGTTTGCCGTGCCGACGATGAATGGCGCCTCGCCGCTCTTCACAAGCCCATTCAGCAGCGGCCAGAGGACATCCTGGCATGTTGCGACGGGCGTTTGAGTTGCCAAACACCGTTCTGACAGGATCAACACTGCTGTCATCGCTATCGGTCCGCATCACCGCGATGAACAATATCGCCGTGAACGCACAGCTCTGTGATAACGCACGGCGGCGCGCGAATCCCCTGGCATCGTCAGATGTCATTTGATAGAACTTTTAAAAAGAGACGATGGTAAGCCATTGGAACAGCAAGTGTTTGCCGATGGCGTGGGGACGATTACGATCATCGGCCAGACGGTGCGTTTCGATCTGGTCGTCCTCTCGCCAACCGAAAAAAATGCGACGGGACAACCCGAACCGGTTTTCCTGCAGCGCGTGGTAATGGGCACGGACAGTTTCCTGTCAAGCCTGCAGCGGTGGCAGAGCGCAGCAGAAGCTTTGGGCAGATTGTCCACCGCACCGGCACCCACTTCAACTGAAACTCAGGCGTCCGCACCGCAGCCAGCGTCCACGCCCTATGTCAACGAACCGCCGGCGGAAACGCCGACAGTGAGGCGACCGTTCCCTTAGGCGCGGCGAAGATGAGTGAAGACAGCAGGCTCGATGATCGCGTTCGATCGTCCGCCACGTCCGTACAACAGCCGCTGGCGGCGAGCCCGGCCGCAGAGCCGCCGCACTCTGTCCATTCCGGGTTCAAGGCACTGACCGCCGTTGCGCGCCATCTTGGCCTCGACTGGAGCCTGCCACGCCTCATTCATCTCTACGGCGGGAACGAAGAACCGGACGCCGAACACCTGGCGCGTGCGGCACGGGCCGAAGGCTTGAAAGCGGCCGTCCACCATGTCGATTGGCCGCGCCTGCACCGCTTCGCGACGCTGGCGCCGTTTCTCGTCCGGCTCTCGACCGGGGCCTATTTCGTCGTGCTGCGCATCATGGCGCCGCCATCACCTGCCGGTTCGCCTGAAGAAGCAATCCTGCTGTTCAATCCGTGCGTTCCCGAGGCAGGCGCGTTCCAGGTCGGGCGGGACGAGTTTCTGGCCTACTGGACCGGCGAGATCATCCTGCTCAAGCGCATCTACAAGATATCCGATACCAACCGGCCCTTTAGCCTTGGCTGGTTCATTCCGGAGTTCTGGCGGCAACGTGACCTGTTGCGCAACATCGTCATTGCAGCCCTGGCCATGCACGTGCTGGCGCTCGCGGTTCCGATCTTCTTCCAAATCGTGATCGACCGGGTTCTTGTCTATCTGACCTCGGCGACGCTCATCGTGATTTCGATCGGCGTTGGCATCGCCATCGTCTTCGACGCCATCCTCAACTGGTTGCGCGGCTATTTCGTGCTGACGGCCGCCAGCCGCATAGACATCCGCCTCGCCCGCCAGACCTTCCGCCACCTCATGGGCCTGCCGATCAGCTTCTTCGAGGCCTCGCTCGCCGGCGTGGTCACCAAGCACATGCAGCAGGGAACGCAGATTCGCGAGTTCCTGACGGGACGCCTGCTGATGACGCTGCTGGACCTGCCGGCGCTGCTGGTCTTCCTGCCCCTGATGGCATGGTACAGCATACGTCTCACGCTGGTCGTGCTAGCCGTGACGGCCCTGCTCGCCGGGGTGATCGCGCTCATGCTCGGTCCCTATCGCCGCAAGCTGCGCAACCTCTATCAGGCGGAGGCGCAGCGCCAGTCGCTGCTCGTCGAGAGCATCCACGGCATGCGCACCATAAAATCGCTCAACCTGGAATCCCGTCGCGAGCAGACCTGGGACGACGCGGCCGCCGAGGCTGTCCGCACTTACCTGCAGGTGGGCAAGATCTCGCTCGCCGCCAACACCTTTTCGCAGTTCATCGATCGGGCGCTCACGGTGACGATCGTCATCGTCGGGGCGCTTCTGGTGTTCGGCGGAAACCTCAGCGTCGGCGGCTTGGTCGCTTTCAACATGCTGTCATCGCGTGTCGTCAGCCCGATGCTGCAGCTTATCGGCCTGCTCAACAATTACCAAGAGGCCGTGATGTCTGTGAACATGTTGGGCGAGATTATGAACCGGCCCATCGAAAACTCCGGTCAACGCGGGCTCACCCCGCCGGTCAAGGGCGAGATCGAAATCGACGGCGTGACCTTTCGCTATCCCGGCACGGACCGTCCGGCCTTGCGCGACTTCTCGGCGCGCATCCCGGCAGGCAGCATGCTCGGCCTGGTCGGCCGGAGCGGTTCGGGCAAGACGACGTTCTCGGCACTGCTGCAGGGCCTCTATTACCCCGATCAGGGCGCGGTGCGTCTTGACGGCCACGACATCCGCGACATCGACCTGGCCTATCTGCGCAGCCAGAGTGGCGTGGTTCCGCAGGAGCCTTTTCTGTTCCGCGGCAGCGTCAAAGACAACATTCGCATGGGAAACCCGGGGGCCTCTTTCGAAGACATCGTGGTCGCGGCGCGGCTGGCAGGCGCCGACGAATTCATTCAGCAGCTGCCCCTGCGCTACGATACCGAGCTGGAAGAAGGCGCGGTCAACCTCTCCGGCGGCCAGAAACAGCGCCTTTCCATCGCCCGCGCCCTGCTGCGGCGGCCGAGGATCATGATCTTCGATGAAGCGACCAGCGCCCTCGATCCCGAAAGCGAAGGAATCGTGGTGCGCAATCTCAAGCAGATCGCCCGGGGGCGCACCACGATCGTCATCTCGCACCGGCTGCGGACCATACGCGACGCCGACGCGATCATCGTGATGGACGCCGGCACTGTTGCCGATATCGGCACGCACGCCCAGCTCATCGCCAGAAACGGCCTTTATCGTCAACTCTGGTCACAGCAGACGGCGCAACCGGCATGACCGAACTCCAGATATATGTGGCGCGGACGCGCAACGTCATCGGGCTCGGCGGTCGATATCTGGCAGCGACCACCCTGAAGGGTTGGAGGCAACTGGCAAGTTGGCTGGATCTCGGATTCGGCGAGGACAAATCACCGCTCGACAGTGCTCTCGTTCACGCATTCAAGCCGGACGCCACGGCGATCGAAGAAGCTCCGGTCCCGGTTTCGGCGCACCTGGCGCTTTATGTCGTTCTGGCGCTGCTCGTTATCGCGCTGTTGTGGACCGTCTTCGGCTCGGTTGATCGCATCGTCGTCGCTCCCGGCAAGATCGCCACCCGGACACCATTGATTGTCCTGCAGCCGTTCGCGGCGTCGCGCATCCTGGATATCCGCGTGCGCCCGGGAGATCACGTCCGCAAGGGGCAGGTGCTTGCGACCTTCGATCCCGCCTTTGCGCAGGCCGATGTGGCATCGCTCGCCTATAAAGAGCGTGATCTGAAGGCGCAGGTTGCGCGCCTCCAAGCGGAGCTGAACGGCAGCAGCTTCGAGGCAGCCGCCGGCGACGAGCCGGACCGGCAGGCGC
Source organism: Alphaproteobacteria bacterium (assembly GCA_018971835.1). GTDB lineage: Bacteria > Pseudomonadota > Alphaproteobacteria > Micropepsales > Micropepsaceae > Rhizomicrobium. The sequence goes on along the minus strand of JAGWZW010000055.1, from coordinate 607 downwards.
AGGCGCAGATTTTCCAGCAGGAGATGGCGGAGTATTCAGCGGAGCTGGCGCAGCGCGACCACCGCGTGGCCGAGCTGGATTCCCAGATCAAGGCCGGCGACGCTACGATCAGCGGACTGCAACGGCAGTTCAAGATGGCGCAAAAAGTCGAAGCGATCTATCGAAGGCTCTTTGCGCAGAAGGCGGCGGCCCCGCTCGATGTGATGAAAGCGCAGAGCAATGCGATCGACTTTCGCACGCGCCTGGAGAACGCGGTCGGCGACGAGGAAAAATTGCGCCAACAGCGCGCCGAGGCGCGCGACGCGCGGCAATCGTTTCTGGACCGCTGGCGCGGCGATCACAACAAGCAGCTCGTCCAGGCGCAGCAGGATCTGGTCGACGCCACCCAAACCCTGCGCAAGGCCCGCACGATGAAAACTCTCACGGAAATGCGGGCACCGGCCAATGCCGTCGTCCTGGAGGTCGCGGACCGCAGCCCCGGCTCCGTGTTGCGCGAAGCCGAAACGCTGGTCACGCTGGTGCCCGACAACGCGAAGCTTTACATCGCGGCCAGCATACCCGCACACGATATCGGTTACGTCAAAGCCGGGGAGACGGTCCGCGTCAA
>JAGWZW010000002.1 GCA_018971835.1 Alphaproteobacteria bacterium | reverse complement strand
CTGAACATGCTGATGGCTTCTCAGTCGAGCACGTCTAGCGGCTCGCTGATCGGCTGATCGATTTTTCGGGAATATAAGCCAGATGGGGATTGCAGCGCGCCGCTGCAAGGGGAGGGTAGTGTCCTAATTTGATTTTCTGGGACCGAATCCTCCTAGTGCCCATCCGGCGGCGGCCCCAAGCGCCAAAAGAATTAGGGGGACGGCTATTGCGAGTGCCATGCCTTCATAAATCGTTTGCCAAGGATTGCCATCGCGCAGCTCTATCTCGCGCCGGTTGAGATCGGAAACGTGCTGGGCTAGCGCCCTTGCGTGAGGGTCCGATGCTGGGGCTGATGAGACGCGGTAAAGGGCATCAATAGCTTTTTGCAGTTCTGGGCTGCGTTCGTTTGCAGGCAACACATGGCGAAGGGCCTCAAATTGATGTGCCGCTTGTTGCCAGTATATGGCACTTACTGCGATCACAAATAGACCGCTGGCAATCAGCCAAATTCGAAAAAATCCCCGCTTCCAATTCATTTCCCAGCCCTCGCCTCTGCCACGATAGCCGCTCTAACGGCCTTTACAGGGGAATCTATGGGGCCTGAGTGCAGGACAGCGAAGAATCGTCGCCTGCCATCCTCCCGCTCATAGGACCACGCATAGGCCCGTTTAGCCCCGCTGGGACTGTCCTTGAGGTCGAAGATATGGACGGTGCCGTTCCAGACTGTCCGCCCCTCAAATTTCTCATGAACCGGGACAGACTGGACAAGCGTGGCCGTGCCGCCGTGCTGGACTTCGACGGCGCGTTTCAATTCATCGGGTGCGACTTCGATCATGGGCGCCAATATAGTACAGTTTCACCACGCGGTCTTTCCGCACTACGCAACACCTCCCCTCGGGCAGCCTTGGCAGGCCGGGTTGGAGTGAAGGGTCACAGAGGGCGCAATCCTCTGTGGCCCTATTCCTTCGGTAGGACCGCAAGCTCAAACGGCAACGGCAACGTATCCCCGCGCCTCGGCAGCACTTGGTCAACCATATGCAAGAATCTCTGCCATCCGTAGCCATTCGCGATTGCAAGCCGTTGGAACATCATCAGCGAATGGAGATGCTGCGCCAGCATGGGATCACCAACGTCCTCAGTCAGCCATTGATGCATCCTGTCCGGTCGATGCCCATTTTCGTTCTTAGGGGTCTTTGATCGCAGATCGCTTAGAAGACCGGGCGCCATGCGATCAAAAACTAAATTGTTCGTGTAATGGCCCACAACGCTATATCGATTCTTGCCCATTCCGGGCCACTTCCATCCCTTCAGCTTGTAGATGTTCTCGTAAAATTCGTCCGGAAACTTCTTCACCCACGCGGCGAGTTCCTTACGAACAATAAGCGCAAGATATTCTTGGAGGGCATTTTGGGGGCGCACCTTTTCATAGCCTGTGGCCTCATCGACGAGTGCCACAATCCCGGTTTTAGCGAGCGCTCGGGTTAGCAACTCCGCTTTTTGCGCCTTGCCGAGCTGTTGCTTTTGGAGAGCGCCAGCTTCTCGGGCGTTTAGCCAAATGTTGCAGACCTCCACTAGGATCGCGGCGTCATAACCGCGAACAGTCCGGTCGCCATCTTTGTAATCGATCGGCGTAAGGGGCCCCTCCAGCAACTCATTGCTAATAAAGGGTTTTAGCTGCCTTGGTGCCACAAATAGGGGTACAGGGGCCCCCCCCTCTGAGGAAGCCTTTTTCAGACGCTTTGAAGCCCCAGACCGCGATCCCAAGATCGCATTAGTGATACCAGTCTCGGTAAGAACCCGTTGAATCCCGGTCGGCCCCTCCACAATCGCACAAGGCAATTTCACGCCTGCTAGGCTCAAATCACTCTTAAATCCTTCAAGGACGTGAGGGACGGTCGGTTCTTGTCGGCGCTCTGCCCAGCGCTTCTTGGCGGCCTCCGACGCAATTGCCGCACGTTCCTCCGGCGACAGGGCCGCAGCCCGCGCCTTTCCCCCTTGGGATGCAATTTCAACCTTTTCGGGCCGATCTTCCATTTCAGGGTTCATTCGCACCTCCTAAGCAAGCATCTTGAAAATAATGCTTGCGCCTAGGCTTGGCAAGCATCATATTGCAAGCATAGTCGAGGGGCAAAAGCCATGGTCAACCGCCTTTCCATCGAACGCCGCACGCAGATCATCGGGGCCTTGGTCGAGGGCAATTCCATCCGGTCGGTGGAACGGATGACTGGCACGCATCGCGACACGATCATGCGGCTTGGCTTTGAGGTCGGTAAGGGCTGCCACAAGCTGGCGCATGAGAAGATGCGCAACCTGCCGTGCCGACAAATCCAATGCGATGAGATTTGGAGCTATGTCCGCAAGAAGCAGGCGCAATTGAAGCCAGGCGAAAGCCCCCGCGCTGGCGACTTCTGGACGTTCGTGGCGCTCGATCCTGAAACCAAGCTGGTCCCGACCTACTTCACCGGCAAGCGCACGGCTGAGAATGCCTATCACTTCATGCGCGATCTGCACTCGCGCCTCGCCAACCGCGTCCAGCTTTCGACGGATGGCCTGACTTCCTACATCAACGCGGTCGAAGACAGCTTTGGTGCGGAGGTCGATTTCGGGCAGGTGGTTAAATTCTATGACGCGGAACCCATCGGCCCCGGCCGCTATTCACCGCCAAAGGTGTCCGGGCAGGAAAAGACGGTTGTGACGGGTAGTCCCGACATGGCGCGGATCAGCACCAGCCATGTTGAACGGTCCAATCTGACCATGCGGATGCAGATGCGCCGGATGACGCGGCTGACCAATGGTTTCAGCAAGAAGCTGGAACACCTCAAGGGCGCAGTGGCGCTCCACTTTGCACATTACAATTTCGTGCGCGTGCACAAGTCACTTCGGATCACGCCAGCAATGGCGGCCGGTGTGGAAGGTCGGCTATGGTCATTGCAGGAGCTAGTTGAGGAAACGTCGCGCTAGGCGGCCTTCTTCTCCCGGCTCTCAGGTGTCGCCGGAATTGCTTCTACAATTTTTTCTGCTGCCACGCGAAGCGCTTCACCGCGTACCTGCTGATTGAAATGTTTCGCGAGCACGTTCTTTACGAACTGCTGTGCGTCCGCCAGCGATTGATTTTTCTTCGCCATATCGCGCCTCATTTCAAGGTGTTCCAAGTACGATCAATGATAAAGTCTGCGAAGTCCTTTATCCAGAACTTTCCGCGTAGCTTCTCGGTTTCCCGGTAGTCCTTAAAGGCTTCATGTACTTCCAGAATCGGAAAAAGCGCTTTTGCCACATCATCGGGTCTAATTTTAGCGCCAGCAGGAAATTTCTTTTTGATGAAATCTTTGGTGTCTTGGACGGTGGCAAGCCATGCCCCCTTGTCTTTTTCGTAGAAGGCGTCCAGCTCCACATCGTGCAGCCGCTGTTCAGCTTCCAATGTCAGTGCCATCACTTAATCTCCCGTACGGCAGACAGAGCGGCAAAAAGAATCAAAATAAGCGACACAAACAGGAGCCCGAGCGCCGAGATAACGGCGCACTCAAGCACAAGCCATTTTCCTATAAGTGAAAGGGCAGCAGCCAAGAGAGCAAGCACAAAGCCGACAAATGCAATCCATGCGCGCAGCTTGAATTTGCTGCGCACCGCAGATTTCTCTGTCTTCTGGTAACCTTCAAAAGCAGTGGAGATGGCACCGAGGAAGACGAGAATGAGGCCCGCCAACGCTGTGGCCGCTCCTGTAATGTCGCCAGCGATCCCGATTGCACTCGGCAATGGTTCCCCCTCCACCGGACAACATAGGGTTGTCTATTTGAGTGATTCGCGCGAGTGAACTTCCTGATGGATTTCACCGTCTCGCTCATGTTGGCGCGATGGAGTTTCTCCCGGATACTCCCGCGCTTGGCATTCGTGCCGCGCCACTTGCTCTTGCTGCCACTTGGACGGATGCGCGAACCAAGCGGCTCGGCATCTCCAATAGCCCGTCTTGTCTTTTCCATTCTGTTGCATGAGGCGACGGTAGCGGCTGGGCCACACTCGCCAAGCTAATTTCTGTCAAGTCGCCAAATTAGGACACTACCAAGGGGAGGCGCAAAAAAAAAGCGATGCAGTCTGCGTTAGCCGCTGCGGACTGAATGAACGTTCATTCAGTCGCTTTGTTTTTTCGGACCGGTTTTTGGCCACACCGATCTGCTACGCAGGAGAGGTGCTTCTCAAGCGTGGGCGCAGTGACAAATTTTCCATACCAGATATGGGAATATGGCCGCACCGGTTCAAGGCCGGCGACAATGGCGCAGTAACTCACACCACATGATTGTAGAGCATCGCCCCGGTGGAGACCGGCCGCGGCGCGGGCGCCGGTCCGCCGTAGGATTTGCCCGGCGGCGCATAAGGCCGGCCGCGCAGGCGGCGGCGGTCCACCTCCTCGGCCACGGCCTTGATGATGCCTTCGCTGGCGCCGCGGATGCGGGTGAGCAGGCGGCCGTGCAGAGCCAGCACGTCCTGAAAGCGGCCGGTCACGGCGGTCAGCCGGGCGCGGGCCTCGGCGGGCGCGGCCTGCAGCGCTGCGGGCGCAAGTTGCGCGGCTTCGCGCGTATATTGTGCGCTGAGCGTCTGGATCTCGGGATCGAGTGTCTTCATCTCGCGCGGCCGGCCCTTTTCCAGCGCGGCGATATCGGCGGACAGGGCCTCGATCAGCCGCTCGGCCATGATGACGAGGCGGTCGATGCGCGGGTCGGCGCTCATGATTTCACCGTCTGGTGCTGGAGCAGCGAGCGGGTCATGGCGTCGGAGAGGCCGAAGCTGCTGCTGTTGGCAATCTGCTGGCCGAACTGATCGACCATCAGCGAGCGGAACATCTCTTCGCCCGACCCGCCACCGAAGGGGCCGTCGGTCGGGATGCTGTCGAACATCGGCTGCAGCATCTGGGCGATGAAGATGCCTTCGAAGGTCTTGGCCGCTTTTTGCGCGGCGGCGGCGTTGGCGGTCTTCTGCGGCGCGGCCGGCGGCGCCGATTGCAGTGCGCTGAGCGCGGCCTGGGTGGCGAGCGGGCTCATCCGATCACCTCGATATCGGCCTGCAGGGCGCCGGCGGCCTTGATGGCCTGCAGGATGGAGATGATGTCGCGCGGGCCGACGCCCAGGGCATTGAGCCCGTCCACCAGCTTCTGCAGCGAGACGCCCTGGCTGAGCACGGCCATCTTGTTGCCGTGGCTGTCGTCGATCTGGATTTGCGTGCGCGGCACGGTGGTGGTGGTGCCGGTCTGCGAGAAGGGCGCGGGCTGGCTGACCTGCGGCGTCTCGGTGACGCGGATGGTGAGGTTGCCCTGCGCAATGGCGACGGTGGAGACGCGCACGTCCGCGCCCATCACGATCACGCCGGACTGTTCGTCGATCACCACCTTGGCAGACTGGTCGGGGTTGATCCTGAGCTGGTCGATATCGTTCAGCATGCCGACGACGCCGTTTGGATAATTCGCCGGCACGGACAGCTTGACATTGGCCGGATCGCTGGCGTCGGCGATACTGGTGCCGAGGAAGCGGTTGATGGCGTCGGCGATACGCATGGCGGTGGTGAGGTCGGGATTGTGCAGGCTGAGTTTCAGCACATGCTCGCTCGAAAGCTTGAAGCCAGTCTGGCGTTCGACGATGGCGCCGTTGGCGATGCGCCCGGCGGTGGGCACGCCGCGCGTGACGCTGGCCGCCTGGCCCTGCGCCTGGAAACCGCCGATGGTCACCGGGCCCTGCGCCAGCGCATAGATATTGCCGTCGGCGCCGTACAGCGGCGTCACCACCAGCGTGCCGCCCTGCAGCGATTTGGAATCGCCCATCGCGCTCACCGAGACGTCGATGCGCGTGCCCTGGCCGGAGAAAGCCGGCAGGTTGGCCGTCACCATTACGGCAGCGACGTTCTTGGTCTGCATGGTGGTGCCGCGGACGTTGACGCCCAGCCGCTCCAGCATGGTCTGCAGGCTCTGCTGGGTGAAGGGGGCGTTCTGGGTGCTGTCGCCGGTGTTGTTCAGGCCGACCACCAGCCCATAGCCCACCAGCATGTTGTCGCGGACGCCCTCCACATCGACCAGATCCTTGATGCGGGAAAAAGCGAAGGCCTGCACTGGAAGCAGGACCATGAGCCCCGCGACCAGGGCGGCCAGAAGGCGGCGGAAAAGGGTCTGACGACGGGACATGCGCGCGTTCTGCTCTTGGCAAATCTGTCTCGGCTCTTGCCCTTGCCAGTTCCGTGCCGCCCGATGGCGGAAAAAAACTAAATATTATCAATATCTTGCTCGCGCACCGGCGCCGCACCGGCCGCCGCCCGGCAAGTTCTTCCCGGCACAAATGGCGTATCTTTGCCCTATTGGCGTTCGGCGCGGCCCTGCCTATTTTGCGCCCGCGAAGCAGCACCGAAGAAAGCCATTCCTGCCATGCGACAAGCCAAAAACGCCCAGCTCGTCCTTCTCCGCCACGGCGAAAGCGAGTGGAACAAACTCAACCTGTTCACCGGCTGGCGGGACGTGAAGCTGACCGAGCAGGGCCAGGCCGAGGCCCGCGAGGCCGGCCGGCTGATGAAGGAAGCCGGCTTCAGGTTCGACCTCGCCTTCACCTCGTTGCAGACCCGGGCCATCAAGACCCTGTGGCTGGCGCTGGAAGAGATGGACCAGATGTGGATTGCCGAGCGCAAGCACTGGCGCCTCAACGAGCGGCACTACGGCGCGCTCCAGGGCTCCAACAAGCAGGAGGCCGTAGAGAAGTTCGGCGCCCAGCAGGTGCATCTGTGGCGCCGCTCCTATGACGTGCCGCCGCCGCCGGTCACGCTCGATTCGCCGGACTATCCCAAGTTCGATCCGCGCTATGCCGGCGTGCCGGAGGCGGACCTGCCACGCGGCGAATGCCTGAAGGACGTGCTGATCCGCGTGCTGCCCTACTGGAACGAGGCGATTGTGCCGGAACTGAAGGCGGGCAAGACAGTACTGGTGGCGGCCCACGGCAATTCGCTGCGGGCGCTGCTCAAGCACCTCGAAGACGTCAGCGATGCCGACATCCCGGACGTCAACCTGCCCACCGGCGTGCCCAAGGTCTATCACCTCAATGCCGCGTGGAAAGCCGACGACGCCTATTTCCTCGGCGATCAGGCGGAACTGGAAAAGAAGATCGCCGCCGTGAAGGCGCAGACCGGAAAGAAATAGAGCGGGCAAGAAATAACGACAGCCCGCTCGGGCTCTGTTAGAATCCCGGTCGTGTCTTTTCCGCGCGCTTTTTCCGTTGTTCTGGCCGCCGTGCTGATGGCTGCATCTGCGGTGCCGTCGGCGCTGGCGCGCGCGCATCACCACCCGACTACGCCCAAGCCCCGGCCGCAGACCGAAGCAGCCGTACCGGCGCAAGCGCGGCCCGGGCTCACGGTCATTCCCGACATGTCCAAGGCGGTGCCGGCGAGCGAGATCGGCAAGCTGCCAACCACCGAGGACCGTTATCGCACGCTGCAGGGCCAGATCGGCAAGGCCAAACCCGCGGTCGATGCGGCCAAGAGCAAATCCGACACGCTGGCGGCCCAGGCCGCCGCCCTGCGCGCCAGACTGATCGACACTGCCGCGCGCGTACAAAATCTCGAACAGCAGAAGGTGGACCTCGGCAACCAGATCGTGACGCTTTCCGCGCAGGAAGCGGTGCTGGCGCAGAGCTTCGCGCACGACCGCGTGGCCGTGGCGCACCTGCTGGGCATTCTGGAGCGGCTCCAGCACGACACCCCGCCGGTGATCGCGCTTCGGGCCGACGACGCCATGGGCGCGGCGGAAGGGGCAATGCTGTTGGGCGCCTCGCTGCCGCGGGTCTATGGCGCGGCGGCCGACCTGGCGCGGCGGCTGGATGCCCTCCGGCAGACCCGGGCCCAACTCATCATGCGCCGGGCCGAGGCAGCGAAGAACGCCATCCAGCTGGCCGCGGCCCGCAGCGCGCTCGATCAACTTCTCGCGACGAAACAGGCCGAAGCCGACAGCGCCACGGCCCGCTACACCACGCTTGAAGCCGCGCTCGACAAGATCGCCAAGGAAGCCGGCGATCTGGGCCAGCTGCTCAAAAAGGTGGCCGCATTGCGGGCCGAAAAACCCACCCGCGGCGATCTTGCGGTTGTCGGACCCGGCGAAAACCCCGGCAAAGGCCTGGCGCCGGACGCGCTGGAGCGCCCGGTGGTGGGCCAGATCGAAGACGGCGGCATCGACGGGGTGGGCGGCGCCCGCGCCCCCGGCGTCACCTTTGTCACACAGGCCGGGGCGCAGGTCGTGGCCCCGGCGGACGCAGAGGTGCTGTTTGCCGGGCCTTACCATAGAACCGGCCAAGTCTTGATCTTGGAAATGCCTGGTGGCTACGATCTTGTGCTGGCCGGCCTGGATCGCGTGGATGTAAAGGTAGGAGACAGACTCCTCGCAGGCGAACCGCTGGGTGTCATGCCCCGGAGCCGGACAGGAGCGAGACTGTATTTCGAATTGCGGCGGGGCGGAAAAGGCACGAGCCCCGCACCGTGGCTCAGAACCGGATTGAGGAAGGCGGAAAGATCATGAAGCGTTTTGCACTTGTGAGCGTCGGCGCGGCGATAGGCGTCGCCGGAACGCTCTGGCTGTTTCCGCCTGCGCATGGTGCCGACAACTCGACCTACCGCCAGCTCGACCTGTTCAGCAACGCCTTCGATCTGGTGCGGGCCAACTACGTCACCCCGGTGACCGACAGCAAGCTGGTCGATTACGCCATCCAGGGCATGGTTTCCTCGCTCGATCCCCATTCGAGCTACATGGACGCCAAGGCCTTCGCCGACATGCAGATCCAGACCAAGGGCGAATTCGGCGGCCTGGGCATCGAAGTGACGATGGAAGACGGCCTCATCAAGGTCATCTCGCCGATCGACGGTTCGCCTGCCGCGCGTGCGGGCCTGAAGCCCGGCGATTACGTCGCCGCCATCAACGGCACGCCGGTACAAGGCATGTCGCTCAACGACGCCATCGCCAAGATGCGCGGCCCCTCGGGCAGCCAGGTAAAGCTGACCATCCTGCGCCCCGGCGCCAAGAAACCCTTCGACGTGATGCTGACGCGCGCAGTGGTGAGGGTGGACAGCGTCAAATGGCACCGCGAAGGCAATATCGGTTACATCCGCCTGACCGCCTTTAACGAGCGCACCGATCCTGGCCTCGAAAAGGCTGTGGCCGACCTCAAGAAGCAGATCGGCGAAAAGAACATCAAGGGCTACATCCTCGATCTGCGCAACAATCCGGGCGGCCTGCTCGACCAGGCGATTTCGGTCAGCGACGACCTGCTCAATTCGGGCGAGATCGTCTCCACCCGCGGCCGCCACCCGGAGGACACCCAGCGCTATGACGCCAAGGCCGGCGACATCACGGGCGGCAAGCCAATCATCGTGCTCATCAACGGCGGCACCGCCTCGGCGGCGGAGATCGTTTCGGGCGCGCTGCAAGATCACAAGCGCGCCACCGTCGTGGGCATGACGTCATTCGGCAAGGGCTCGGTGCAGACCATCATGCCGCTGGGCGAAGGCGGCGGCGCGCTGCGCCTGACGACGGCGCGCTACTTCACGCCGTCGGGCCATTCGATCCAGGCCACCGGCATCCAGCCGGATATCGCCGTGGCACAGGGCGACGAGGACAACACGCCCGAGATCGAACATCCGCATGAATCCGACCTGCCCGGCCATCTCGCCGAGGACAACCCGGAGAAGCAGAACGTGGTGTCGATCATCCGGCCTGCACCCGGCAAGACCTACAAGGACTTCCAGCTCGAATATGCGCTGGACCTCTTGCGCGGCAAGATGACGGTCAGCTCCGTCACCACCAAGGTGCATCTACCGACCAAGAACGAGAACAGCAGCTCGGACGAATAGGATTTCGGAACGGCTCAGACATTTCCTCCCCCGTAAACGGGGGAGGAAAACTCTTGTTGGCAGATGAATGCTGCGGCGCCCCCGTCTCAGTCGGTCGCGTCGCCCTTCAGGAAGTCCTTGACCTTGGCGAAGAAGCCTTCGGCCTCGGGCTGAGTGCCCGGCTCGCAATCCTTCTCGAAGGCGCGCAAGAGTTCCTTCTGCTTCTTGGAGAGCTTGACCGGCGTTTCCACCGCGACCTCGACATAGAGATCGCCCGACACCCCGCCGCCGCGCAACACCGGCATGCCCTTGGCGCGCATGCGGAACTGGCGGCCGGACTGCGTGCCCTCGGGAATCTTCACCGCAACCTTGCCGCCATCGAGCGTCGGCACGTCCACATGGCCGCCCAGCGCCGCGGTGACAAAGGAGATCGGGCAGCGGCAGTAAAGATCGTGCCCGTCGCGCTGGAAGATGGGATGGGGCGTGACCGAAACGAAGATATAGAGATCGCCCGCCGGCCCGCCGTTCATACCAGCCTGGCCTTCGCCGGCCAGGCGGATGCGCGTACCTTCCTCGACGCCCGAAGGAACATCGACCGCGAGCGTGCGCTCCTTCTGCACATGACCGGAGCCCTGGCAGCCCTTGCAGGGGTTGCGGATGATGCGGCCCTGGCCGCGGCAGGCCGGACAGGTGCGTTCGATGGTGAAGAAGCCCTGTTGCGCGCGCACCTTGCCGGCGCCGGAACAGGTGGGACATTGCTCGGGCTGGCTACCGGCACTAGCGCCGGTGCCGCCGCAGGCCTCGCAGGCCACGGCGGTGGGCACATTGATCTCGGCGCGATAGCCCCGGAAGGCATCCTCCAGCGAGATTTCCAGATTGTAGCGCAAATCGGCGCCACGGTTCTGGCGGCGCGCGCGACGCCCGCCGGTGAACTCGCCGAACAGGTCGTCGAAGATATCGGAGAAGGACGAGGCGAAATCGCCAAAACCGCCAGCCTGCCCGCGCCCGCCGTTCTCGAAGGCGGCATGGCCGTAGCGATCATAGGCGGCGCGCTTCTGCTCGTCCTTCAGGACGTCATAGGCTTCGTTGACTTCCTTGAACTTGTGCTCGGAGGTGGCATCGCCGGGATTGCGGTCGGGATGCAGTTCCTTGGCGAGCTTGCGGTAGGACGCCTTGATCTCATCGACCGTCGCGCCCTTCTGGCAGCCCAGCGTTTCGTAATAACAGCGCTTCATGACGCGCAGGCCCCTTGCGCGCGCCGGAACTCTGAAATCGGGGATCGGAAGCCGGAAACATCCTTACGCATGACTACTCACTCTTGTTCCGCAGCTTCCGATCCTGCTCCTGGTTTCAGTTTTCCGACTTCTTGTCGCCGTCCACTTCCGAGAACTCGGCATCGACCACGTTCTCGTCCGGCTTGGCAGCACCGGCGCCTGCGCCCGCGTCACCGCCGGCGCCTTGCGCTTCCTGCGCCTTGTACATCGCCTCGCCCAGTTTCATCGACGCCTGCGCCAGCGCTTGCGTCTTGGCCTGGATGGCATCGACGTCTTCGCCCTTCACGGCTTCCTTGAGATCGGCCAGGGCGTTCTCGATGGCGGTGCGTTCGGCCGCGCCCACCTTGTCGCCATGCTCGGATAGCGCCTTCTCCGTCGAATGGATCAGGGCCTCGCCGTGGTTTTTGGCTTCGACCAGCGCCTTGCGCTTCTTGTCCTCGGCAGCATGAGACTCGGCGTCCTTGACCATCTTGTCGATATCGGCGTCCGACAGGCCGCCCGAGGCCTGGATGCGGATCTGCTGCTCCTTGCCGGTCGCCTTGTCCTTCGCCGTGACGCTGACGATGCCGTTGGCGTCGATGTCGAAGGTGACTTCCACCTGCGGCACGCCACGCGGCGCCGGGGGGATGCCCATCAGGTCGAACTGGCCGAGCATCTTGTTGTCCGCCGCCATTTCGCGCTCGCCCTGGAAGACGCGGATGGTCACCGCGGTCTGATTGTCTTCCGCGGTCGAGAACACCTGGCTCTTCTTGGTCGGGATGGTGGTGTTGCGGTCGATCAGCCGGGTGAAGACACCGCCCAGCGTCTCGATGCCGAGCGACAGCGGCGTGACGTCCAGCAGCAGCACGTCCTTGACTTCGCCCTGCAGCACGCCGGCCTGGATGGCGGCGCCGATGGCGACCACTTCATCCGGGTTGACGCCCTTGTGCGGCTCCTTGCCGAACAACTGCTTGACGACGTCCTGCACCTTGGGCATGCGCGTCATGCCGCCGACCAGGATCACTTCGTCGATCTGGCTGGCGGAGACGCCCGCATCCTTGAGCGCCTGCTTGACCGGCGCCGTGGTGCGCTGGATGAGATCATCGACCAGGGCCTCCAGCTTGGCACGGGTGATCTTCATCGTCAGATGCTTCGGGCCCGAGGCGTCCGCCGTGATGAACGGCAGGTTCACTTCGGTCTGCGTCGAGGACGACAGCTCGATCTTCGCCTTCTCCGCCGCTTCCTTGAGGCGCTGCAGCGCCAGGCGATCGGAGCGCAGATCGATGCCCTGCTCCTTCTTGAACTCGTCGGCCAGGTAATTCACCAGCCGCATGTCGAAGTCTTCACCGCCGAGGAAGGTATCGCCGTTGGTGGACTTCACCTCGAACACGCCGTCGCCGATTTCCAGCACGGAGATATCGAAGGTGCCGCCGCCGAGGTCGTAGACCGCGATGGTGCCGCCGGCCTTCTTGTCCAGTCCATAGGCCAGCGCCGCCGCCGTCGGTTCGTTGATGATGCGCAGGACTTCGAGGCCGGCGATCTTGCCGGCGTCCTTGGTGGCCTGGCGCTGGGCGTCGTTGAAATAGGCCGGAACGGTGATCACGGCCTGCGTGACCTTCTCGCCCAGATGGGCCTCGGCGGTTTCCTTCATCTTCTGCAGGATGAAGCCGGAGACCTCGGAGGGCGCGTATTTCTTGTTCTCGCGGCCCGCGACCCAGGCATCGCCATTGTCCGCCTTGACGATCTTGTAGGGGACCATGCCCATGTCCTTCTGGGTCATGGGATCGTCGAAGCGGCGGCCGATCAGCCGCTTGATCGCGAAATAGGTGTGTTCGGGGTTGGTGACGGCCTGCCGCTTGGCGGCCTGTCCGACCAGACGCTCGCCGTCGCCGGTGAACGCCACAATGGAGGGGGTGGTGCGCCCGCCTTCCGAATTCTCAATGACCTTGGGGCTCGCGCCCTCCATCACGGCCACGCACGAATTCGTGGTGCCCAGGTCGATGCCGATGACCTTCGCCATAGTTCACATCCTTCTCTCGGGCGGACGGTCGCCGGGCCTCGCTTGAGCGCCCCATGCCCATCCCCCTGATTTCACCCATTGATTTCACACGCGAAATCGGGCCGTCGCGAAGGCCCGTTCCGCCACTGAGGGGTATATAGGGACGGGGGAAAGCCCCCGCAAGCCGCCGGGCCTGCCCCGGGGGGCGGGATTTTCAGGAAATCCTGCCGCAGGGGCGAGGGCAGCGGCCGCGACGGCCCCCCCGCCTATAGCGCCGCGATCAGGGCGGCGTTGTAGATCTCGCTCATCTTGGCGCCCAGGGGCACGATCTGCACCGAATGCTCCAGGCCGACCAGCAACGGGCCCAGAACGTTGGTGCCGCCGATTTCCTGCAGCAGCTTGGTGGAGATCGAGGCGGAGTGGATCGCCGGCATGATGAGCACATTGGCCGCATCGGTCAGCCGGCAGAAGGGATAAAGCGCGGCCATGCGTTCGCGGTCGAGCGCCACGTCCGCGGCCATCTCGCCGTCGAACTCGAAATCGACGCCCCGCCGTTCCAGAATGTTGACCGCGCCGACCACCCGCTCGGAGCGCTCGCTCCGCGGAAAGCCGAAAGTGGTGGAGGCCACGAGCGCCACCCGCGGCGTGAAGCCGAAGCGGCGTGCGGTTCCGGCCACCTGCATGGCGATGTCGGCCAGTTCCTCGGAGGTCGGCATCTCGTGCACGCTGGTGTCGCCCACGAAGATCACCCGGCCCCGAGTGAAGATGAGATTGACGCCGATGGGCCGCTGCCCGCGCGGCGGATCGAGCACCGTGCGCACATTGCCAAGCGCCACCGAATAGGCGCGCGTCACGCCCGTCACCAGCGCATCGGCATCGCCTGCGGCCAGCATCGAGGCGCCGTAGATGTTGCGATCGTCCGCGACCATGCGCACTGCGTCGCGATAGAGCGCGCCCCGCCGCTGCAGGCGTCGATAGAGCTGGTCGATATAGGGCGAGCCCTGGCGCGCCGATTGGGTGTCGTGGATTTCGAGGCTCGACTCGTCGAGGCCCATATGGGTGAGCCGCTCGGAGATTATGTGGGTGCGGCCGATCAGGATGGCCTTGCCGAGCCCTGAGTTCTGGAACGCCATCGCGGCGCGGATCACCGATTCCTCTTCGCCCTCGGCGAACACCACCCGCTTGGGGTGGGCGCGCACATTGGCCGTGATGCGCTGGAACAGCGAGGCCGAAGGATCGAGCCGGGCGGAAAGATGGTCGCGATAGGCTTCCACGTCCGGCAGGGCGCGCCGCGCCACCCCGGTGCGGATCGCCGCCTCGGCCACCGCGGACGACACACGGCTGATCAGGCGCGGATCGAACGGCACGGGGATGATGTAGTTGGGGCCATAGACCGGCCGCGCGCTGCCATAGGCCTGGGCCACCTCGTCGGGCACGTCCTCGCGCGCCAGCTCGGCCAGCGCCTCGGCGGCGGCGATCTTCATCGCTTCGTTGATGGTGGTGGCGCGCACGTCGAGCGCGCCGCGGAAGATGTAGGGAAAGCCCAGGACGTTGTTGACCTGGTTGGCATAGTCGCTGCGGCCGGTGGCGACGATGGCATCGGGGCGGACGGCGTGCGCGTCTTCCGGGGTAATCTCCGGGTCCGGGTTGGCCATCGCAAAGATGATCGGCGCCTTGTTCATGGATTTGACCATGTCCGGCGTCACCGCGCCCTTGACCGACAGGCCGAGGAACACGTCGGCGCCGGCGAGCGCATCGGCCAGGCTGCGCGCATCCGTATCGACGGCGTGCGCGCTCTTCCACTGGTTCATGCCCTCGGTGCGGCCGCGGTAAACCACGCCCTTGGAATCGCAGAGCACGGCATTGGCGTTGGGCAGGCCCATCGCCTTCAGCAGTTCGAGGCAGGCGATGCCTGCCGCGCCAGCGCCGTTCACCACCACCTTGATGTGCTCGATGTGGCGGCCGGTCAGATGCAGCGCGTTGATGATGCCGGCGGTGGAGATGATGGCGGTGCCGTGCTGGTCGTCATGGAAGACGGGAATGTCCATCAACTCGCGCAGCTTCTCCTCGATCACGAAGCAGTCCGGCGCCTTGATGTCTTCCAGGTTGATGCCGCCGAAGCTGGGGCCGAGATAGCGCACGGCAGCGATGAAAGCGTCCACATCCTTGGTATCGACTTCGAGGTCGATGGCGTCCACGTCGGCGAAGCGCTTGAAGAGCACGGCCTTGCCTTCCATCACCGGCTTGGAGGCCAGCGCGCCGAGATCGCCCAGACCCAGGATCGCCGTGCCGTTGGAGATCACGGCCACCAGATTGCCCTTGGCGGTGTAGTCGTAGGCGGCTTCCGGCTGCTCGGCGATGATCCGTACCGGCACGGCCACGCCGGGGCTGTAGGCCAGCGAGAGATCCCGCTGGGTGGCCATCGGCTTGGTGGGCGTGATTTCGATCTTGCCGGGCTTGGCGCCGGCGTGAAAGGCGAGGACTTCTTCCTGCGTGAAGGAAGGCCGTTTGGGAGTGTTGGACATTTCTTTTCCGGTTGGGTCAATCCACAGAATATCGGGTCTAAGGCCGTGACCTGACAAGAACCTGTCTGCCGCAGCCGGTTCTGGCGCAGTGCCGATCTGGTAAGGTCCGGTTCATGATCGAGCTTTCCACCCTGCCGCCCCTCGAACCCGCCACGCCGATGATGGCGCAGTATCTTCAGATCAAGTCCGGGCATGAGGGCTATCTGCTCTTCTACCGGATGGGCGACTTTTACGAGCTTTTTTTTGAGGATGCGGCAAAGGCGTCCGAAGCGCTGGACATCGCCCTGACCAAACGCGGCAAGCATCAGGGCGAAGATATCCCCATGTGCGGGGTGCCGGTTCACGCCGCCGAGCAATATCTGGAAAAGCTGATCCGCAAGGGCTTCCGGGTGGCGGTCTGCGAGCAGACCGAGGATCCGGCCGAGGCCAGGAAGCGCGGCGCCAAAGCGGTGGTGGCGCGGCAGGTGATCCGCCTGGTCACACCCGGCACGCTGACCGAGGACTCCCTGCTGGAAGCCCGCGCCGCCAACCTGCTGGCGGCGCTGGGGCGGGCCGGCGGCGATTTCGCCCTGGCCTCAGCCGACATGAGTACCGGCGAGTTCCGGGTGGGGCGGATGGAGGCCGGGGAGATCGGGGCGGAACTGGCCCGGCTGGCCCCGCGCGAGCTGCTGGCGCCGGATGGGCTGCTGGCCGACGACGCGCTCGGCCCCCTGCTCAAGGCGCTGGGCCCGGCGCTGACGCCGCTGCCCACCATCAAGTTCGATTCCGCAGGCGGCGAGCGGGCGCTCAAGGCGCTCTACAAGGTGGCGGCGCTGGAGGGCTTCGGCAGCTTTTCGCGGGCAGAGCTTTCGGCAGCGGGGGCGCTGGTTTCCTACCTGGAGCTGACGCAGAAGGGCAAGCTGCCGGCGCTGCAGCCGATCGCGCAGGAGCCGCCGCGCGCCTTCATGGGCATCGACGCCGCCACAAGGCGCAACCTCGAACTGGTCGAGACGCTCTCGGGCGAGCGGAAGGGCTCACTGCTCGCCACCGTCGACCGCACGGTGACGGCGGCAGGCGCGCGCGAGCTGGCGGCGCGGCTGTCCTCGCCCTTGACCGATCCGGCCGCCATCGCCGCGCGCCACGATGCGGTGGCCTGTTTCGTTTCGAATAGCGAACTGCGCGCGAGCTTGCGCGAACACTTGCGCGGCGCGCCCGACATCGCCCGCGCGCTGGGACGGCTCAGCGTCGGCCGCGGCGGACCGCGCGATCTGGCGGCGCTGCGCGACGGCCTGAACGCCGCGCGTTCGCTACGCGATGCGTTGCACATCTTCGACGATCCGCTGGCCGACGAGCCGGGCGAAGCGCGCGCTGCGCGCGATGAAATGACCGCGGGCATCGCGGCCGCCTCGCGCCTGTCCGATCAGCTTTCGCATCTGCTGGTGGCCGAGCCGCCCTTCTTCGCGCGCGACGGCGGCTTCATCCGCCCGGGCGCCCATGCGCCGCTGGACGAAGTGCGCAGCTTGCGCGATGAAAGCCGCCGCGTCATCGCCGGGCTGGAAGCGCGCTATCGCGAAACCACTGCCGTCACCTCGCTCAAGATCAAGCACAACGGCATCCTGGGCTATTTCATCGAGACCACGCCGGTCCATGCCGACAAGTTGCAGACGGAGGAACAGCGCCAGACCTTCCGCCACCGCCAGACCATCGGCAGCGCGGTGCGCTTCTCCACCGACGAGCTGGCCACGCTGGCCAATCGCATTTCGCAGGCCGCCGATCAGGCGCTCGCCATCGAGCGCGAACTGTTCGATCGCCTGGTGGCCGAAGCACTGGCGGCGCAGGCGCCATTATCGGCGGTTGCCGCGGCACTGGCGCGACTCGACGTGGCCACCGCGCTTGCCGCGCTCGCCTTCGAACGCCGCCATGTCCGGCCCAAGGTGGACACCAGCCTCGGCTTCGAGATCAAGCGCGGGCGTCATCCGGTGGTGGAGGCGGCGCTGGAAGCCGCGCAATCCGGCAGCTTCGTGCCGAACGATTGCGACCTGTCGGCGGACGGGCCGGGAAGATTGTGGCTTGTCACCGGCCCCAACATGGCGGGCAAGTCCACCTTCCTGCGCCAGAACGCACTGATCGCCATCCTGGCGCAGATGGGCGCCTTCGTGCCGGCCGAAACCGCGCATATCGGCATCGTGGACAAGCTGTTTTCCCGCGTCGGCGCGGCCGACGATCTGGCGCGCGGCCGCTCCACCTTCATGGTGGAGATGGTGGAGACGGCGGCGATCCTCAATCAGGCGACGCAGCAGAGCCTCGTCATCCTCGACGAGATCGGCCGCGGCACCGCCACCTTCGACGGCCTCGCCATCGCCTGGGCGGCGGCGGAGCATCTGCACGAAAGCAACAAGTCGCGCGCGCTGTTCGCGACCCACTATCATGAAATGACGGCGCTCTCGGAGCGGCTCGCCTCGCTCGCCTGTGTGACCATGCGGGTGTCGGAATGGAACGACAGCATCGTCTTTCTGCATGAAGTGGCGCCAGGTGCGGCCGACCGTTCCTACGGCATCCATGTGGCCAAGCTGGCAGGCCTGCCGGGGCCTGTGATCGCGCGCGCCGAAGCGGTGCTGAAGGCGCTGGAAGAGGGGCGCGAAGGCCACAAGCCGCTGGCGCGCATCGATGACCTGCCGCTGTTTCAGGTGCAGGCCGCGCCCAAACCCGAAGCGCAAAAAAGCGCGGTAGAGGAAGCGCTGCGGGCCGTCTTGCCGGACGCGCTGACGCCCAAAGCAGCTCTCGATCTCGTGTATGCCCTGAAGGCCCGCCTCGAATCTGAGGCTTGATGCCGCTCTTGCGGGGCAGGGCCGAAGGGTGGCAGCATTCCGGCCATGACAGACAGCCCGCACGCTGCGCCGCGGAAATTCCTCGTCGTGGTGGACAAGACGCCGGAATGCAAAGTGGCCCTGCGCTTTGCCACGCGCCGCGCGCAACATACCGGCGGCCGCGTCACGCTGATCTGCGTGGCGGCGCCAGGTGACATCCAGCAATGGCGCGGTGTCGAGGAAATCATGCGCGAGGAAGCGCATGAGGAAGCCGAAGCGGCGCTGCACGACGCCGCGAAGCTGGTCAACGAGCTTTCCGGACAGATGCCCGAACTGGTGATCGAGCACGGCGACACCGCCGAATGCGTGATGAACCTGATCCGGTCCGACAAGGACATTTCGATCCTGGTGCTGGCATCTGGCACCTCGAAGGAAGGACCGGGACCGTTGGTGACACTGGTGGCCGGGCCACAGGCGGGCGCCTATCCCATTCCCGTGACCATCGTGCCCGGCAGCCTGTCGGACGCCGCAGTGGACGCGCTGGCGTAAAGCAATTCCAGCAAAAGTGGGAACCGGTTTCCCACCCGGAATTGCGACAAAAAGAACCAAGCAGGAGAAACCCATGCGCTATCTGCACACCATGATCCGGGTGAAGGATCTCGATGCCTCGCTCAAATTCTATTGCGACCTGTTGGGCCTCAAGGAGGCCCACCGCATGGAGAACGAAAAAGGCCGCTTCACGCTGGTCTTCCTCGCCGCGCCGGACGATCTGGAACTGGCCCGGAAAAATCAGGCCCCGCTGGTCGAACTGACCTACAACTGGGATCCGGAGGATTATCAGGGCGGGCGCAATTTCGGCCACCTCGCCTACCGGGTGGACGACATCTACACCACCTGCCAGCGGCTAATGGACGGCGGAGTGACCATCAACCGGCCGCCGCGCGACGGACACATGGCCTTCGTCCGCTCGCCCGACGGCATCTCCATCGAGCTGCTGCAGGAAGGCGGCCCAAAGGCGGCGGCCGAGCCCTGGGCCTCCATGCCCAATACGGGAAGCTGGTAGACAGGCGCAGAAGTTCGCGTTATGTTCCGGTTTTGCTGTTATTGATTGCAGAGCGGTTGCATCATGCGGTCCGTGCAACTTTGGAGCTTCGCCGTCCTGGGGGCCGGGCTGCTCATTCTCGGCCTGTCCGCCGCCAACCCGGCCAGCGATACGGCGCCGCCCGGCTATCGCGTGGCGGCGGCGGCGTTCGATGGGCCGGTGCGGGCCGAGGTGCTCAAGGTGATCGACGGCGATACTTTCGAGGCCACGGCCCATATCTGGCTGGGCGAGGCCATCGACGTGCATGTGCGGATCGAGGGCATCGACGCGCCGGAACTGCACGCCCGCTGCGACGACGAGCGGACACAGGCCGAGGCGGCGCGGGACTATCTGGCCCGCCGCATCGGCGGCGGCGAGGTCGAACTCAGCAATGTGCGCTACGACAAATATGGCGGGCGGGTGGACGCCACGGTCGAGGATGCGCGGGGCGATGTCGGCCGCGCCATGATCGCCGCCGGCCATGCCCGGCCCTATCATGGCGAGCGCCGCCAACCCTGGTGCAGCGAAAGCTGATCCCGGGCTATAGTCGCGCCCGACCGGCAAAGGACACAGCCATGCGAACATTCCTGATCTTCGCCGCCATCGGCGTGGTGGCGCTGGTCCTGATCGGCGGCGTCTCGACCATGTTCGTGGAAGGGCCGAAGGCGCGCCTGCTCTCCAACAAGATGATGCGCCTGCGCGTGTTGGCGCAGTTCATCGCCCTCATCGTCATCGGCCTGGTGGCCTATTTCTTCGGCGGGCACTAACCGCCCGCGCCGTCACATCCAGCTGTTCTTGATCCGCGAGGGCGTGCGCCAGCGCTGCACCACGCCTTCCAGCATCTGCTGGTCGATTTCGGCGTGCTTCCAGGCTTGCGAGAAGCAGGTGTGGCCGTTCTGCGAGACGCCGTTGCTGTTAAGATCGCGGAAGCGGATGCGCATCGGCATCACCACGCCCTGGCCCAGCACCACGGCCTCGCGATCGCCCAGCAGCGGCAGGAAATCCAGGAGGTCGAGCGCGCCTTCATGGGTGTTGGCGCGCACCACCGCCTGATCGCGCGCGGTCGACAGCCGCATGGCGATGGCCGTGCTGCACTGGGAGAGAATGGTGGGGTCCAGTTCCGACGGCCGCTGCGTGATGAGCGCCAGCGAGACGCCGTATTTGCGTCCTTCCTTGGCGATGCGTGCCAGGGCCTCGCGCGTGGGCAGGAAGCGGTCGCTGGTTTCTGCCGGCGCGTAGCGGTGCGCCTCTTCGCAGACGATCAGCACCGGCAGCCGCCCCTCGCTCCAGATCGCCAGATCGAAGGCCAGCCGCGACACCACCGAAATCACCACGTCCAGAATCTCGCCCGGAACCGCGGCCAGCTTCAGCACCGTGATCGGCCTGTCGCCCACCGGCACGCGGAACAGCCGGCCCAGCACCTGGGCCATCGTGTCCTCGATCATCAGGCTGCCGAACATGAAGCTGTAGCGTGGATCGCTGACCAGCGTTTCGATGCGGGCCTTCAGCCGCTTGTAGGAATAGGTGGCGAGCGTACGGTCGAGCCTTCCCAGTTGCTCGTCGATATAGGCGACCATGTCGGAGAGGCGGAACGGCACCGGCGTGTCCACCGTGATGGTCTGGCCTTCCGCGGGCCGGCGCAGCCGCCCGGCGGGCGAATCCGAATAGCGCTTCTTGGCCCACATCACCGCATCGCTCAGGATTTCGATTTCGGTTTCGCGGTTGTCGTCGGCGCTGGTGAAGGCGGCTGTCAGTTCCTGGAAGTTCAAAAGCCAGAACGGCAGATTGAGCGTTGAAGGATCGATGATCTCCGCCTGCCCGCCGAAGGCATCGGCGTATTCGTTGTGGATGTCGAGCACCACGATGCGCGCAAAGCGGTATTCCGGCAGCACGCTCTGCAGGATGCAGGTCAGCGCCGAGGACTTGCCGCAGCCCGTGGTGCCGACCACGAGAAAATGCTTGCCGAACAGCTCGTCCACCAGCAGGCGGGCGGGCACCTTGGGATTCTGATAAAGCGTGCCCACCTCGATGGTGGCCGACCCGGGATGCGAATAGGCCAGCGTCAGCGCCTGATGGTCGGCGAGATAAACGATGTCGCCGATGCTGGGCAGGCTGGACACGCCGCGGCGGAACACCGGGCGTGCCGTGCGCCCGTCCACCACGATCTCGCCGGCGAGATTGAGTTCGATCAGATGGACGTTGCTTTGATCCGTCACCAGATCGGGGATCGGCATGCTGACCGCCGAGACGACGCCCACCACGGTGGCATAAGGCGTGGGCACCACCAGCGTGGCGCCGATCTCCACACGCGGGCCTTCGGCGGCGGACTGCGGACGGTCGAGCACGGCGACGGCCTGCGCGCCCGACACCGAAACCACGCGGCCCAGCCGTACGGCTGCGGCTTCGGGCGCCAGCCCCCGGTCGGAACCGCCGGAGCGCGGCGCGGGCGAGTGCGGCATGGACGGCATGGGCGGGGGCAACGGCGCAGCGCGGGCCGAGGTTTCGCTGCGGTATGCAGTCATGAGGCGCCCTCCTTCGCGGGATGGCGCGCAACCTGGTCGGGATCGCGCGGCAGGGTGAAAACGATCGTGGTCCCACCATTTTCGACGCTGTTGATGTAGAAGCGGCCGTGATGCTGCTCGATCAGGGCCTTGGCGATGGGCAGGCCGAGGCCGGTGCCCTCATGCGCGCGAGTGTGGCCGTTGCGGATCTGGCCGAAGGGCGTCAGGGCCACGGCGATCTGTTCGCCGCTCATGCCGATTCCCGTGTCCTGAATCGCGATGGTGACGGTGTCGTTGGCCGACGGCGTGGCCGCCAGCACGATGCGCCCGTCTTCCGGCGTGAATTTGTGGGCGTTGCTGAGCAGGTTGATGATGACCTGCTTGAGGCGCGTGACGTCGGCGCGGATCGCCGGCAGATCGGGCGCCAGCTTCAACTGCAGCATCTGATGCTTCTGAGTCATGCGGGTTTCGACCAGGCTGACGCAGGCGCCGATCAACTCGCGCACCGGCGCTTCTTCGAGGTCCAGCTCGAAACGCCCGCTCTCGATCTTCGAGATGTCGAGTATGTCGGAAATGATCTCCAGCAGGTGCCGCCCCGCCTGCTCGATCAGCCCCGAATATTCGCAGGCCTTTTCCGGGTTGCCGCCGAGGTAGCGGATCAGCTCGGAAAAGCCGATGATGGCGTTGAGCGGCGTGCGCAATTCATGGCTCATGTTGGCGAGGAATTCGGACTTGGCGCGGTTGGCCAGCGCCTGGTCCATCGCCGCGGCGCGCAGGGCGCGCTCCGACCGGGCGCGCGAGACACAGGTGCCTAACTCTTCGCTGTAGCGCGATAGCAGCGAGTTGCCTTTGCGATGCTCCAAGAAGCTGGCGTACATCTATGCGCGTTCCATTTCGCGCTCAGGCTACGGCCGGCGACGCTAAATTTCGTTTAATATTAGAAGTTAATGCTGCGCCCCAGCCGCAACCAACGGTTCATCAAGCCGGCTGGCCGCCCGTGCCCTGTCCACAATGCGGAACGGGTCCGCGAAATACTATGTCGCGACGGCCCCGGCGGACGTAAGCCTCTTGCACCAAGGCGATCCTTGGTGTTTTACGGGCCCGGCATGAGGTAGCAACGGCACATGACGGCAAAGACGCTCTACGACAAGATCTGGGATGCCCATCTGGTCCACGAGGCCAAAGGCGAGGCCTCCGTTCTCTATATCGACCGGCACCTGGTCCACGAAGTGACCAGCCCGCAGGCCTTCGAGGGCCTCAAGCTGGCCGGGCGCAAGGTCCGCTGCCCGGAGCGCACCCTCGCCGTCGCCGACCACAACGTCCCGACCAAGGACCGGGACCAGGGCATCGCCGATCCCGAATCCCGCACCCAGATCGCCACCCTGGAGCAGAACGCCCGCGATTTCGGCATCGAATATCTGGCGATGGACGACGTCCGCCAGGGCATCGTCCACATCGTCGGGCCGGAGCAGGGCTTCACCCTGCCGGGCGCCACCATCGTCTGCGGCGATTCGCACACCTCCACGCATGGCGCCTTCGGCGCGCTGGCCTTCGGCATCGGCACCTCGGAAGTCGAGCACGTGCTGGCCACGCAGACGCTGCTGATCCCCAAATCGAAGAACATGCGCATCACGGTGAACGGCAAGCTGCCCATCGGCGTGACCGCGAAGGATATGGCGCTGGCCGTCATCGCCAAGATCGGCACGGCGGGCGGCACCGGCTACGTGATCGAATATGCCGGCGACGCAGTGCGCGCGCTGTCGATGGAAGGGCGCATGACGCTGTGCAACCTCACCATCGAGGGCGGGGCACGCGCCGGGCTGATCGCGCCGGACGAGACGACCTTCGCCTATGTCGCCGGCCGGCCGCGCGCGCCCAAGGCCGCGGCCTTCGAGGCGGCGAAGCTGTATTGGCGGACGCTGAAATCCGATGACGGCGCGCACTTCGACGAAGAGATCGTGCTCGATGCTGCCGAGATCGCGCCGATGGTGACCTGGGGCACCTCGCCCGAGCAGGGCTTGCCCATCAGCGCCGTGGTTCCCGATCCGGCGAGCATCGCCGATGTCGGCAAGCGCGAAGGCGTGGAACGCGCGCTCGCCTACATGGATCTGAAACCGGGCACGCCGCTCTCTGAAGTGAAGATCGACCGCGTCTTCATCGGCTCCTGCACCAACGGCCGCATCGAGGATCTGCGCGCCGCCGCCGCGATCGCAAAAGGCCGCAAGGTTTCTTCGCACGTGAACGCGATGGTGGTGCCCGGTTCGGGGCTGGTGAAACATCAGGCCGAAGAAGAAGGGCTCGACAGGATTTTCATCGAAGCCGGGTTCGAATGGCGCGAGCCGGGCTGCTCAATGTGCCTGGCCATGAACGCCGACCGGCTGGAGCCGGGCGAACGTTGCGCCTCCACCTCCAACCGCAATTTCGAAGGCCGCCAGGGCCGCGGCGGGCGCACGCATCTGGTCTCGCCGGCGATGGCCGCTGCCGCCGCAATTGCCGGGCATCTGACGGATGTGCGGGCGTTTCAGTAACGACGCCCGCCGCCGCGCTCAGCCGAAGCGGCCGGTGATGTATTCCTCGGTGCGCTTGTTGGCAGGCGCGGTGAAGACCTTTTCGGTCTCGCCGAACTCGACCAGCTCGCCCAGGAACATGAAGGCCGTGTAGTCCGAAACGCGGCTGGCCTGCTGCATGTTGTGGGTGACGATGGCGATGGTGTAGTCGTTCGACAATTCGTCGATCAGCTCTTCGATCTTCGCCGTCGAGATGGGATCGAGCGCGCTGGCCGGCTCGTCCAGCAAAATCACTTCGGGCATGGTGGCCACGGTGCGGGCGATGCACAGCCGCTGCTGCTGGCCGCCCGAGAGGCTGAGCCCGGATTCGCGCAGCTTTTCCTTGACCTCGTCCCACAGCGCGGCGCGCTTCAGGGCATGTTCCACGCGGTCGGACAGCTCGCTGCGCGGCAGCTTCTCATAGAGATTGATGCCGAAAGCGATGTTGTCGAAGATCGTCATCGGAAAGGGCGTGGGTTTCTGGAACACCATGCCGACCTTGGAGCGCAACAGGTTGAGATCCTGCTTGGGGCCGAGAATGTTCTCGCCATCCACCAGCACCTCGCCCTCGGCGCGCTGGTTGGGATAAAGCTCATAGATGCGGTTCATCACGCGCAACAGCGTCGACTTTCCGCAGCCCGACGGGCCGATGAACGCCGTCACCTTGCGGTCGTAGAGCGGCAACGAGATGTTGTTCAGCGCCTGGGTCCGGCCGTAAAAAAAGGACAGGTTGCGCACATCGACCCGCACTGCCGTGGTCACCGGCCGCATGTCGTTCATCGTAAGCCTCGCTTGCCTTCGTATACACGCGCCAGAATGCTGAGCAGCAGCACCGCTGCGGTTACCAGCAGCGCGCCGGCCCAGGCCAGTTCATGCCAGAGCTCGTAGGGGGACATGGCAAACTGGAAGATCACCACCGGCAGGTTGGCGATCGGCTGCATGACGTCCGTGCTCCAGAACTGGTTGTTGAGTGCGGTGAAGAGCAGCGGCGCGGTTTCGCCCGAAATGCGCGCCACCGCCAGCAGGATGCCGGTGATAATGCCAGCGCGCGCCGCCCGCCACGTCACCGCGCGGATCACGAAGCTGCGCGGCGTGCCCAGCGCAGCGGCCGCTTCGCGCAGCGTGTTGGGAACCAGCAGCAGCATGTTCTCGGTGGTGCGCGTGACTACCGGAACCACCAGCACGGCCAGCGCCGCGGCCCCGGCGAGCCCTGAGAAATGGCCCATCGTCACCACGAACAGCTCGTAGATGAACAGGCCGATCAGGATCGAGGGCGCGCTGAGCAGGATGTCGTTGACGAAGCGAATGACGGCCGCCGTCCTGGAATGGCGGCCATATTCGGCCAGATAGGTTCCCGCCAGAATGCCGATCGGCGTGCCGACCAGCACCGCCAGCGCGCTCATCAGTACGCTGCCGAAGATGGCGTTGGCCAGGCCGCCGTCGAAGCCCGGCGCGGGAGTGCTCATGGTGAAGAGCGTGGGCTTGAAGGCGGCGGCGCCCTCCCACACCAGATCGCCCAGAATGAGCGCCAGCCAGACCAGGCCGAAGCCTGCGGCCAGCACCGAAAGGGAGAGGAAAAACCGGTTGCGGATGCGCCGCCCGCGATAGCGTCCCATGTTCTTCATGCCGAGACTCCCCCGGCCCGCTGTTCCAGCCGGCGCAGCATCAGCTGCGCCGAGGCCAGCACCAGGAAGGTGACGACGAACAGCGTCAGACCGATGGCGATCAGCGACGAGGTATAAAGCGTGCCCACCGCCTCGGTGAATTCGTTGGCGATGGCCGCCGAGATCGAGGTGCCGGGCGCCAGCAGCGATTCCTGGATATTGTGGGCGTTGCCGATCACAAAGGTGACGGCCATCGTCTCGCCCAGCGCACGGCCCAGCGCCAGCATCGCCCCGCCCACCACACCGGCGCGCGAGAACGGCAGCACCACATGCGTCATCACTTCCCAGGTCGTGCTGCCGAGCGCATAGGCCGATTCTTTCAGCACGCTCGGCACCGTCTCGAAGACATCGCGCGTCACCGCCGTGATGAAGGGCAGAATCATGATCGACAGGATCATGGCCGCGGCGAACACGCCGATGCCGTAGGGCGGACCGGCGAACAGATCGCGCAGCACCGGGACATCGGCGAACAGGTCGATGATCGCCGGCTCGATATGGCGCTGGAAGAAGGGGACGAAAACGAACAGGCCCCAGATGCCATAGATGATGGAGGGGATGCCGGCCAGAAGCTCGATGGCAATGCCGATGGGCCGGCGCAGCGAGCGCGGGCAGATCTCGGTCAGGAAGATGGCGATGCCGATGCCGACCGGGACCGCCACCAGCATCGCCAGCGCCGAGGTCACGACCGTGCCGTAGATCGGACCGAGGGCGCCGTACTGGTCCGTCACCGGGTTCCATTCCAGCCGGATGAAGAAGGCGGGGCCGAAGGTCTTGAGTGCCGGCCAGGCGCCAGCCGCCAGCGACGTGATGATCCCCACGAAAATAAGGAACACCAGCAGCGCCGCAGCATAGGTGAGATTGCGGAAACGGGCGTCGCTCCGGCCGAAACGGCGGACAGCCGTAATTCTTTCCGTGCCTGCCAGCTGTTCGCTCAAAGCCAGATCGACCATGAAATAGCGAGTACCTTATTGGACAACCGCCGAAGCAGAAACCCTTCGCCACCGCCGCAATTGTCGCGCGCCGGGAACGCGCGCAGCCATACGCCCGCCCCGGCCGGGATAAGGACGCTTCCCGGTGCAACGTCCATCACAGTTTTGCGAAGCTTTCGTGACAGGCCCGGAGCCGACCGGGTCCGCTTGCCTCCGATTCGTGATAAGTATCTGGCGTACAAAGAAAAATAAGAAAAATCTCCCGGGCTCTGCAGCTCGCTGCGAAAACGGCGCCCGGCGCCCAAATCTTAACCGTTTTGCGGCAGGATTCCCAATCTGGATTAGGGCTTTGGCAAGCACGTCCGAGGCTAGCTTGCCGCTTTGGGAAGAGGCCGACTTGCAGCTCGCGCGTGCCGGAAAGATCATTTTTGGGTTGGGCGCCCTGGCCGTCGGCGGCGGTGCGCTGGCGGAGATCTACCGCCACGGCCAGCTGACGGAGCTGTCGCCGGCGGTGCTGGGCGCACTGGCAATTCTGGGCATTGCCTACCTCGTCGTTGGCTTCTTCGAAGCCAGCAGCCGGCAACGGCACCTGGAGGCGGGAACTCTGGAGCTGCGCTCGCTGACCGCCAAGCTGGAAGCCTCGCTTGCCGCAGTTTCGGCCATGAATGCGCGCCTGCACGAAAGCGAGACGCGCTACAAGGGCCTGGTCGATGCGCAGGGCGATGCCATCCTGCGCCGCGCGCCCGACAGCCGGCTGACCTACGGCAACGACGCCTTCTTCAAGCTCTTCGGTCTGGCGCGGCAGAGTGCGCTCGGCAGGCCCTTTGCGCCCGAACCCCATCCCGACAGCCGCGCGCCGCTGTTCGGCAGCTTCGCCGGCCTGGAATCGGGCAGGCCCCAGGTGCACTACGACCAGCATGTGCGCACGGCCTACGGCTGGCGCTGGATTTCGTGGGAGGATTACGCCATCCGCGACGCCGCGGGCCGGCTGATCGAGGTGCAGAGCGTCGGCCGCGACATCACCGAGCGCAAGGCGCTGGAAGACGCCCTGACCGAGGCGCGCGACAAGGCCGAGGCCGCCAGCCGCGCCAAGTCCGGCTTCCTGGCCACCATGAGCCACGAAATCCGCACGCCGATGAACGGCGTGCTGGGCATGGCGCGCCTGCTGCTCGAAACGCCGATGCAGCCGGAGCAGCGCACCTATACCGACGCGATCCGCCAATCCGGCGAATCGCTGCTGTCGCTGATCGAGGACATTCTGGACTTCTCCAAGATCGAGGCGGGCACCATCACCCTCGAAGAGGACGAAGTGGAGGTGCATCCGCTGGTGGGCGGGGTGGTGGAACTGGCCGCGCCGCGCGCGCACGCCAAAAACATCGAGATCGTTTCGGTGCTGGCTGCCGACGTGCCCGAGGCCATCCGCATCGATGCGGTGCGCCTGCGCCAGGTGCTGACCAACCTTGTCGGCAACGCGGTGAAATTCACCGAGCGCGGCGGCGTGCGCGTGGATGTATCGCTGCAGAAGGCCTATGGCCGCAATTTCCTGCGCTTCGAAATCCGCGATACCGGTGTCGGCGTGCCGGCGGAAAAGCGCCAGGACATCTTCAACGAATTCGTCCAAGCCGATTCCAGCCATGCGCGCCGCTTCGGCGGCTCGGGCCTGGGCCTTGCCATCTCCAAGCGGCTGGTGGAGACGATGGGCGGCGACATCGGCATCGAACCGGCGCCGGGCGGCGGCAGCATCTTCTGGTTCACCCTGCCCGCCACCGTCATCCGGCCGACGGCGGACGACAGCGCCGGAAAGCTCGCCGGTTACGCCGTGGCCATCGTCACGCGCAACATGGTGCTGCGCGATGCGCTGACGGCGCAAATCCGCGCCGCCGGCGGAACGGTGGCCTCGCTGTCCTATTCCGCCGACGGTGCCGGCGCCGGTCCGCATCTCGACGCGCTGCTGATCGATGCGGGTGCAGGCGATACACCCGACCTTCCCGCCTGGCCGGATTCGTCGGTTCTTTCCATCGTTCTGCTGACGCCGGGCGCGCGTGGCGCACTGCCGGACCTGAAGCGCAAGGGCTTTGCGGGCTATCTGGTGAAGCCGCTACGCCAATCCTCGCTGGTGGAACGGCTGCTGGCCGGCGGCAGCGAACCGATGGAGATCGACACCGAACTGCAGCCGGCCGTGCCGGTTCCGCTCCTGCCTGCCGCACCGATTGCCGGCCAGCGCCGCATTCTCCTGGCCGAGGACAATCCGGTCAACGCCATGCTGACGCGCGAACTGCTCAGGCGGCGCGGCTACGCCGTGATCGGTGTCACCTCGGGCGAAGAGGCCGTGGCCACGGCGGGCGAAGGCGCGTTCGATCTGATCCTCACCGACATCCACATGCCGGGACTGGACGGCATCGAGGCCGCACGCCGCATCCGTGCCGACGAACTGCACAAGAACCGGCCGCGCACGCCCATCGTGGCGCTGACGGCCGATGCGCTGGAAACCGGCAAGCGGGCTTGCCAGGAGGCGGGAATGGATGGTTTTCTGACCAAACCCGTCAACCCCACCGAGCTGGACGCGATGCTGGCAGACCTGTTCTCGCAAACCGCCGACGCCAAACGCCGTAACGCCGCCGCGGCATGAGCGCTTCGCAAGCGGGGCGGCGCCGGCCGCCGCTCAAGGCGTATTTCGAGCCGCGCGCCTTTTTGATGCTGCTGCTGGGGTTTTCCTCGGGCCTGCCGTTCCTGCTGGTCGGCAACACGTTCGGCTACTGGCTGCGCGATGCAGGCACCTCGCTGGAAGCCATCGGCTTTCTGTCGTGGGTCGGCATCGCCTATTCGCTGAAATTCCTCTGGGCTCCGCTGATCGACCGCTTGAACGCGCCGTTCCTACTGGGAAGGCTGGGCCGCCGCCGCGGCTGGATGGCGCTGGCGCAACTCGTCGTCGCCTGCGGACTGGTGGCGATGGCGGTGACGGGCACGCAGCACGGGCTGGCGCAGCTCGGCGCCTTTGCGCTGGTCGTCGCCTTCGCTTCTTCGACGCAGGATATCGTGATCGATGCCTGGCGAATCGAAACCGCGCGCGATCCCGACGAGCTGGGCCTTCTGACCTCCGCCTACACTATCGGCTATCGCGCGGCGATGCTGGCGACCGAGGCGCTGATCCTTCCCATCGCGCAGCGCATCGGCTGGCCGCTGTCCTACACGCTTTACGGCATGGCGATGGTCA
The DNA here is from genome assembly GCA_018971835.1 of Alphaproteobacteria bacterium. Lineage (GTDB taxonomy): Bacteria > Pseudomonadota > Alphaproteobacteria > Micropepsales > Micropepsaceae > Rhizomicrobium. Next base: position 53,473 of record JAGWZW010000002.1, on the reverse strand, counting down.
TCGGCATTACGGCAATGTTATTCGCCGCCGAGCCGGCGCGCGCCGACGCGGTGATGAACGAGAAGGAAGAGAGCGAGCCGCTCTGGACCGTGCGCGGACTTTACGATGCCATCGCCGGACCGTTCATCGTCTTCTTCAAAACGCACGGCGCTCCGGCGCTGCTGATGCTGGCCGCGATCAGCCTGTTCCAGATTCCCAATTTCGTGATGGGCCCGATGGCCAACCCGTTCTATCACGACCTCGGCTTCAGCAAGGACGTGGTGGGCGCGGTGCGCGGCACCGTCGGGCTGGCCGGCGTGTTTCTGGGTGTGGCCGCGGGCGGCTTCGCTTCGATCCGCTTCGGCTATATGCGCGCGCTCATCATCGGCGGGGCGCTGCAGGCGGCGGGCATCGCGATCTATGCCATCCTGGCCTATACGGGCACCAACGTCGTCGCTTTCGCCCTGGTGATGGCGGCGGACAATTTCGGCATCGCCTTTGCCGGGGTGGCGCTGGTTTCCTACATGTCGAGCCTGACCAGCCTCGGTTACACCGCGACGCAATATGCACTTTTATCGTCGACCTATGCCTGGGCCGGCAAGATTCTGAAAGGTTTCTCCGGCGCCGTGGTCGAAAATCTCAGCGCGGGCCACGGCTTGATGAACGCCTATGCCATCTTCTTTACCGGTGCCGGGCTGATCGGAATTCCGGCGATCCTGCTGTTCGTGCTGCTGGGTGCGCGCCTGCGAACGGCGCCCGCATGAAGAATTCGTGACGATGCGGCCATCGTAGCGAAGCCGGTTTGCAGGAGCCGGTCTGCTCCGGTAGAATTGTTCTGCTTATCGCGAAACGGGGCTGGGGCCCCCGCAAGTTCGGGCGCATGCTCGCATCTTGCGCCAGGGAAGCGGACAAACCGTGGTCAATCTTTACGAGCCTGGTCCTTTCGAAGGACGTCTTGAACAATGGCCCGTACTTGCGACTTCCCACGCGCTGGAAGTGCGGCTGGCTGAAACCGATACCGAAGTCGAAGCCGCGCAGCGTCTGCGCTATCGCGTGTTCTACGAGGAATTCTCCGCCATTCCCACGCCGCAGATGCGCAGCGAGGGGCGCGACTTCGATCGCTTCGACGATTTCTGCGATCATCTGCTGGTGGTGGACCGCGAGGCGCTGGACGACGAAGGCCAGCCCTGCGTCGTCGGCACTTACCGGCTGATGCGCAGCGATCAGGCGGCGCGCGCCGGCGGCTTCTACACCGCGGGCGAATACGACATCGCCCCGATGCTGGAGGCGCTGCCGCCCGGCGCGCGGGCGCTGGAACTGGGCCGCTCCTGCATCGAGAAAGACTATCGCGTGAAGCCGGGCACCATGCAGCTGTTGTGGCATGGCGTGATGAGCTACGTGGCACGCTTCTCGATGGACCTGATGTTCGGCTGCGCCTCGCTGCAGGGCACGGACCCGAACGCGCTCGCCTTGCCCCTGTCTTATCTGCATCATTTCCATCGCATGCCGGCGGGTCTGCGCGTGCGCGCCCGGCCGGAGCTTTATGTGGAAATGAACCGGATGGCGAAGGGCGAGATCGACGCGAAGGAAGCGCTGCGCGCCCTGCCGCCGATGATCAAGGGCTATGTGCGCGCGGGCGCCATGATCGGCGACGGCGCGGTGATCGACCGGCAGTTCGGCACCACCGACGTGCTGATCTATCTGCCGGTGGCCGATCTCACGCCGCGCTACAAGAGCCGCTTCGGCAAGAGCGCCTGAATCAGTTTCGTGCCTTCAGCTTCGCCTCGATCGCATCCCAGATCAGCACCGCGATATCGGCGCCGCCGAAACGCTTGATCTCCTGAATGCCGGTGGGCGAAGTGACGTTGATCTCGGTGAGGTAATCGCCGATCACGTCGATGCCGGTGAAGATGAGGCCGCGCGCCTTCAGCTCCGGCCCGATGGTCTCGCAAATTTCGCGCTCGCGCGCCGACAGCAGCGTCGCCTCCGCCTTGCCGCCGACGTGCATGTTGGAGCGCGCCTCGCCTTCGGCCGGCACGCGGTTGATGGCGCCGGTGAATTCGCCGTCCACCAGGATGATGCGCTTGTCGCCCTGGCGCACCTCGGGCAGATAACGCTGCACGATCACCGGTTCGCGATAGAGCAGCGTGAACATTTCGAGCAGCGAGTTGAGATTCTCGTCGCCCTGCTTCACGCGGAAAACGCCGGCGCCGCCATTGCCGTAGAGCGGTTTCAAGATGATGTCCCGGTGTTCGGCGCGGAAGGACAGAATCTCGGCGCGGTCCGACGTGATGAGCGTCGGCGGCATCAGATTCTTGAACAGTGTGACGAACAGCTTCTCCGGCGCGTTTCTCACATGAAAGGGATCGTTGACCACCAGCACCTTGGGCTGCAGCCGCTCCAGGAGATGCGTGGCGGTGATGTAGGCCATGTCGAAGGGCGGATCCTGCCGCATCAGCACGACATCGACGCTCGCAAGATCGGTGACGGCCTCCTCGCCAAGCGTAAAGTGATCGCCCTTGACGTGGCGCACGCCGAGCGGGCGGGTGCGCGCGCTGACCATGCCATCGCGGAAGGACAGGTCGCGCGGGCCGTAATAGAGCAGATTATGCCCGCGCGCTTGCGCTTCAAGCGCCAGCGCGAAGGTGGAATCGCCGGCGATGTCGATCCTCTCGATCGGGTCCATCTGGATCGCGACGGTCAAGGGCATGCAACGAACTCCTGCTCGGGGATCAGTTCAGCCGGCGCTTGAGCCCTTCGAGGCCCAGCACGGCCTCGTTGTGCAACGCTGCGCCCGGCTTGGCCAGTGCCAGACAGGATATATACGCCTTTTGCGCCGCGCCCAACGAGCCGTCCGCCTCGTTGAGGCGCGCCAAATCCAGCCACAGCTCGGCGCGCGCCGGTGCGATCAGCGTCATGCGGCCGGCGATTTCCACCGCGCGCGGGCGCTGGCCCGCCTGGAACGCGCGCACCTTCAGATTGTTCTGCAGCCGCAGCAGCACGTCGATATCGCTCACCGGCTCGCCGACACCGATCTCGCCCAGCGCCGACGCCGCCGCAGCGCCCGCCATCGCCGGAGGTGCGCCGAGCTGCTCGCGCTCCACCGCGGCGCCGCCGTTGAAGGGATCGATCAGCGCCACGCTGCCACCCGCCACGATCCTGAGCAGGAAATGACCCGGCGTGTTGAGCCCCGCCGCCTCCAGCCCGGCGGCGCGCGCCGCGTGCAGATAGAGCACGCCCAGAGCCACCGGCATGCCGCGGCGGCGGTCGATCACCGAGATCAGGTCGGCATTGCGCGGATCGTCATAGGTGATGCGGTCGCCGTCATAGCCGTAGCGCCCGGCCAACAGCGCCGAAAGCGCCCGCGCGCATTCCTCGACATTATTGAGCAGGCGCAGGCTTTCCTTCGCGCCCAGCGCGATCTCGGCCAGATGGGCTTCGTAGGGCTGCAGCAGACGGCGCGGATGATCGAGCGCCGCCAGCATCAGCGCCGCCCGCGCGATATCGTGCGGGCCGTCGCCCTGTTCGCCCAGCCGGCGAAGATACGATTCCGGATCCTGTCCGCCCATCGACACAGATTGCTCCACCCTGCGGCCTTCGCCAATAACACCGGCGATGCTGCCAGATCATCTTGTCAAATCATCTCATCCGGTCGCCAGGCATCGCGCAGATGCCGCGGCAGGCGTCTGGGCACCACCGTCACCACGTCGAAGCGCACGCCCTTCTTCGCCAGCCCCGGCCGGGCGGCAAGATAAAGCGCGGCGGCCCGGGCGATACGCGCCTTCTGGCGCCGCCCCACCGCTTCGGCGGCGGTAAGGCTCCCGGGCCGGGCCTTGACCTCCACGAAGCAGACCGCCCCGCCCGGCGCGCGGGCCACCAGATCAATCTCGCCCATATGGGTGCGCACCCGCCACCCCAGGATGCGGTAGCCCTTGAGCACCAGCAGTACCGCCGCCCAGGCTTCGCTGCGGCGGCCGCGCTGCTCGGCCTTCCGGCCGCGGTCCGTGCGGCGCTCAGGCATCGGGTTTGAGGGCCAGCGCCCGGGCGTAAAGCTCCCGGCGCGGCAGCTCGAGCGCCTCGGCCACCAGATCGGCGGCGGCGCGCACCGGCATGAAGGCCAGTGCCTGCTCCAGCAGGGCGTCGGCGCGGGCGAAATCCGGCAAGGCGGCCAGCGGCGGGCCCACCACCAGCGTCAGCTCGCCTTTGGGCGGGCCCGCCTCGGCATAATGGGCGGCGAGCGCAGCAAGATCGCCCCGGCGCATTTCTTCATAGAGCTTGGTCAGCTCCCGGCCCACCGCCGCGGGCCGCGGGCCCAGCACGGCGGCCAGGTCCGCTAGGCTTTCGGCCAGCCGCGGGGCGGTTTCGTAGAACACCAGCGTCGAGCGCAGGGCCTTCAGCTCCTCCAGCATGGCCCGCCGCTCGCCCGGCTTGGCGGGCAGGAAACCCGCGAACAGGAAGCGGTCGGTCGGCAGGCCGGCCAGCGCCAGCGCCGTCAGCAGCGCCGAAGCCCCGGGAATGGCATGAACCGGCAAGCCCTCGGCCACCGCTTCGCGCACCAGCTTGAAGCCCGGATCGGAAACCAGCGGCGTGCCCGCGTCGCTGATCAGCGCCAGCCGCTGGCCGGCACGCAGGCGGGCGAGGATTTTCGGCCGCTCGCGGGCGGCGTTGTGGTCGTTATAGGCGGCGAGGGGCTTCGAGATCCCGTAGATGGCCAGCAGCTTGGCCGAGACGCGGGTGTCCTCGGCCAGGATGGCGTCGCAGCCTTTGAGCACATCCAGCGCCCGCAGGGTGATGTCGCGGGCATTGCCGATGGGCGTGGCGGTAACATAAAGGCCGGGCGGCCACTCGCTGCCGGCAGGGTTGGCGCTTTGCGCTTTTTCGGCCGGCAGAATAGGCTCGCGCGCGGCCTTGACCGCCGCTTCGCCCTTTTCCCCGCGCCAGGATGCGCCCTTATCCGATGACCCCCTTCGCTTTTTCATCCCTGCCCACCTTGATCCCGGCGCTCAAGACGGCCGGGCGCCGAGTTTGCGCCATCCTTGGCCTGGCCGCGATAGCCAGCCTGGCTGCCTGCACCACCGAACAACAGGCGGCCGTGGCGCCGCCTCCGCCGGTGGCCCCGCCGCCGGCGCCCCATCAGCTCAGCAACGAACAACCCGGGTTCCTGCGCCTGCCCAATACCACGCCGAATCAAGTGCCGGTGCGGGTGGGCATCCTATTGCCCTTCTCCAACGGTTCGCAGGCCACGCGCAAGCTTGCCACCGCGATGATGAACGCTGCCGAGATGGCGCTCTACGATGCGGGCAACAAAAGCATCATCCTGATGGCGGCGGACGAAGGCGGCGGCCCGGACGAGGCCGCGGCGGCGGCGCAGAAGCTGCTGGATCAGGGTGCGGAAATCATTCTGGGGCCGTTGTTCGCACAATCGGTGGCGGCGGTGGGGCCCGTTGCGCGCGACCGCGGGGTGCCGGTGATCGCCTTCTCCACCAACCGCGACACGGCGGGAAACGGCGTCTATCTGCTCAGCTTCCAGCCCGAGAACGAAGTCAAGCGCGTGCTGTCCTACGCCGCGGCCAACGGCCATGCGAAATTCGCCGCGCTGGTGCCGCAGAACGCCTATGGCGATCATATTGCTGCAGCCTTTAATCAGGACGTGCCGGCCGATTCCGGCGCGATCGCCGATGTGGAGCGCTTCAGCCCCGACACCGGCGACGTGGTCGCGCAGGCCGCCGGCATCGCCAAGACCGGCCCCGACGCGCTTTTGGTGGCGCAGGGCGGCCAGCTCTTGCGCGGCATCGCGCCAACCCTCGCCTATGACGGCCTCGACAACCAGCATGTGCAGCTTCTGGGCACCGGGCTGTGGGACGATCCGGCCGTGCTGAACGAACCGGCGCTGGTGGGCGGCTGGTTCGCCGCGCCGCAACCCAATGCCGACAGTGCCTTCGATGCCCGCTATCAGGCCGATTTCGGCAGCACGCCGCCGCAACTTTCGACCTTGGCCTATGATGCGGTGTCGCTGGTGGCCTTGCTGGCGAACGGGGCGCCTTATCATCGCTTCACGCCGGCGGCGCTGACCGACCCCAACGGCTTTGCCGGCGTCACCGGCATTTTCCGCTTCACCGCAGATGGCGCCTGCGAGCGCGGGCTGGCGATCCTCGGCGTGGGCGCGGACGGTTTCACCGTGGTCAGCCCGGCGCCGACCACGTTCCAGAAGCCGGGATCGTAAGATTCACGCCAGTTCGGCGATCAGCCGGTTGAGCACCAGCACGCCTTTGGGCGTGGCGGCGAGTTGCGATCCGGTCTGGACAAGAAAACCGTCGGCGGCGAGCGCGGCGATTTTTTCCGCATGGGGCGCGGTGCCCCAGCGCGCGCGATAGGCATCGAGGTCGATGCCCTCGCGCAGGCGCAGGCCCATCAGCAGATGCTCGCGCGCGGCCTCGGCAGCAGAAATCTCCGTAACTTCGACGATGCCGTGCCCCTCCTGCCGCACCTGGTCCTGCCAGCGTTCGGGCAGGCGTTCGCAGAGCGTGGCGAGACGCTTGCCGCCGATCTGAAGCCTGCCATGCGCGCCGGGTCCAGCACCGGCGTAATCGCCATAGCGCCAATAGATCAGATTGTGGCGGCATTCGGCGCCGGGCGAAGCGTGATTGGAAATCTCGTAAGCCGGCCGGCCGGCCGCATTCGTCATCGCTTGCGTGCGTTCGTAGAGCGCCACCGCGTGATCGTCGTCGGGAATGACAATGCCGCGCGCGGCGAACGGTGTCTGCGGCTCGATGGTGAGCTGGTAGAGCGACAGATGCTCGGTGCCGAAGGCAAGGGCTTCGGACAATTCCTTTTCCCATGCGTCCAGCGTTTGTCCCGGCCGCGCATAGATCAGATCGAGCGAGACGCGCTCGAAATTCTGCATCGCCATCGCCAATGCCGCTTTGGCCTCGGCGACGTTGTGCAGGCGGCCGAGGAATTTCAGATCGGCATCGTTCAGCGCCTGCACGCCCAGCGAGACGCGATTGATGCCGGCGGCGCGGTAATCGGCAAAGCGCGCGGCCTCGGCGCTGGCCGGATTGGCTTCGAGCGTGATCTCGACATCGTTGGCCACCGGCCACAATTTTGCGATGGTGTTTAAAACTGCGCCTGCCGCCGCCCCGCGCATCAGCGACGGCGTGCCGCCGCCGAAGAACACGCTCTGCACGAGCGTTCGCGCCCCGCCTTGCAGCGCCGCCATGTGTTCCAGCTCGCGCGCGATGGCTCCTGCCCACGCCGTGTCGTCGATTTCGCTGCGGACATGGGAATTGAAATCGCAATAGGGGCACTTGGCCGCGCAGAAGGGCCAGTGCACATAGATGCCGAAACCGGCGCCGCTCATCCGCTCTGCTTCAGCGCGGCGACGAACTTGGCGAAGGCCCGCGCGCGATGGCTGATGGCGTGCTTTGCAGCCGGTTCGATCTCGGCATAGGTCGTGGTCATGCCGTCGGGCACGAAGATCGGGTCATAGCCGAAGCCGTGCGCGCCGCGCGGCGGAAATTCCAGATGGCCGTGCACTTCGCCGACATAGGTTTCGCAATCGCCCTCCGGCGTGGCCAGCGCCAGCGCGCAGACGAACATGGCGGCGTGCGCGGTATCGCCCTTTGCTTTCAGCTCGCGCTCGATGCGCGCCATGGCCGCGGCGAAATCCTTGCCCGGCCCGGCCCAGCGCGCCGAATAGATGCCCGGCGCCCCGCCCAAAGCATCCACCGAGAGCCCGGAATCGTCGGCCAGCGCCGGCCGGCCGCTGGCGGCCGCCGCCGCGCGCGCCTTGAGCGCCGCGTTCTCGGCGAAGGTGCTGCCGGTTTCCTCGGGCTCCGGCAGGCCCAGCTCGCCCGCGCTCAGGGTGGCGATGCCGAAAGGCTCCAGCAGCGCCCGGATCTCTCCGGCCTTGCCGGGATTGTGGCTGGCCAGGACCAGCGTGGCGCCCTTTTCCAGTTTCATCCGCGGAGCGCCGCCTGCTGCAGCGCCACCAGTTCGCCCACGCCCTTGCGCGCCAGCCGGATGAGGGCGGCCAGCTCCTCGTCGCTGAAGGGCGCCCCTTCCGCCGTGCCCTGAATCTCGACGATGCCGCCCGCGCCGGTGAGCACGAAATTGGCGTCGGTCCCGGCCGAGGAATCCTCGTCATAATCGAGGTCGAGTACCGGCTGGCCTTCCCAGATGCCGCAGGAGATGGCCGCCACGTGGTCCTTGAGCAGCGGCGCCTTGATGAGCCCGACCTTCTTCATGAAGCGGGCGCACTGGGCCAGCGCCACATAGCCCCCGGTGATGGAGGCGGTGCGCGTGCCGCCATCGGCCTGCAGCACGTCGCAATCGACCACGATCTGCCGCTCGCCCAGCACCGCGAGGTCCGTCACCGCGCGCAGCGAGCGGCCGATCAGGCGCTGGATTTCCTGCGTCCGGCCGGACTGCTTGCCCTGCGCCGCCTCGCGCCGCATCCGGTCATGGGTGGAGCGGGGCAGCATGCCGTATTCGGCCGTGACCCAGCCCTTGCCTGTGCCCTTGAGAAAGGGCGGGGCGGATTCCTGCAAGGAGGCGGTGACGAAAACATGCGTGTCGCCGAATTTGACGAGGCACGAGCCCTCGGCATGCTTGGCCACGCCGGGCTGGAAGCTGACGGAGCGCATCTGGTCGGCGGCGCGCTGGCTGGGGCGCATGTTTGGTATCCCTTGAAGTTGAGCATATCTGTGGCTACCTAGCCTTGTCGGGCACCGGGTGCAATGCGAAGCCCGGGACGGCAGGCAAATTCATGCAAATCAAATAGTTGGCCTGGATTTGAACATAAGGTCGGAGTTGTGAGCGCAAACCCGAGAGACACCGCCGCCTTGAGGCGCCTGGCTGGCGAGCTGGGCGAGCGGCCGCGCGAGGTCTTCCGCCATCTGGTGGACGCCTTTCTGACCTCGGGCGAGCCGGTGGGCTCGCGCACGCTGTCGCAGCGGCTGCCGGTGTCGCTCTCCCCCGCCTCGATCCGCAACGTGATGGCCGATCTGGAGTCGCTGGGTCTGCTCTATGCGCCACACACCAGCGCCGGGCGGGTGCCGACCGAGAGGGGCCTGCGCCTGTTCGTGGACGGGCTGCTCGAAATCGGCGACCTCAGCCCCGACGAGCGCATCGCCATCGAGGCGCGGGTGGCCGGCACCGGCCGCGGCCTCGAGGACGTGCTGACCCAGGCCACGACCATGCTCTCGGGCCTGTCGCGCTGCGCCGGTCTGGTGATGGCCGCCCGGCAGGACGGCGGCACGCTCAAGCACATCGAATTCGTTGCCGCCGCCCCGGGCAAGACGCTGGTGGTGATCGTGACCGAAGAGGGCCAGGTGGAAAACCGCCTGATCGATACGCCCGTCGGCCTGCCGGCTTCGGCGCTCAGCGAAGCCTCGAATTATCTCAATGCGCGCTTACGCGGGCGCACGCTCGATGCGGCGCGGCGCGAGATCGTCGAAGAGCTCGAAACCGCGCGCGTGGAGCTGGACGGCCTCACCGCCAAGATCGTGGCCGAGGGGCTGGCGACGCTGGCCGAGCCGCAGGGCGCCAATCCCAGCGCCGAGGAAAAAGTGCTGATCGTGCGCGGCGCCTCTCACCTGCTCGACAGCGTGGAGGCACAGACCGACCTGGAGCGCGTGCGCACGCTGTTCGACGACATCGAGCGCAAGAACGACCTCATCCGCCTGCTCGAACTTGCCAAGGACGGCGAAGGCGTGCGCATCTTCATCGGCTCGGAGAATCGGTTGTTCAGCCTTTCCGGCTCCTCGACCGTGGCGGCGCCCTATACCGATGCCAAGGGCAAGGTGGTGGGCGTGATCGGAGTGATTGGCCCCACCCGCCTCAATTACGCGCGGATCATCCCTATGGTGGACTACACGGCGAAAGTCGTGGGCCGCCTTCTGGCCTGAACAGGAAAACGATCATGAGTGACGACGACAACGATTATATCCCCGAGAATCAGGCGAACGGCGCCGCAGGCGAGGAACCCGAAGAGGTCAAGGCGCTGAAGGCCGAGATTGCCGAGCTGAAAGACCGCGCGCTGAGGGCGCTGGCCGAAGCGGAAAACACCCGCCGCCGCGCCGAGCGCGAGAAGCAGGACGCCTCGCAATACGCCATCAGCCGGTTCGCCCGCGACATGCTGCAGGTGGCGGACAATTTCGCCCGCGCCATCGCCGCCTGCCCCGCCGAGGTGCGCGAGGCCGCACCGCCGCAGCTCAAGGCCGTGATCGAAGGCGTGGAAGTGACCGACCGCCAGCTCATTGCCACGCTCGAACAGCATGGCATCAAGCAGATCGACACCACCAATGCGAAATTCGATCCCAACCTGCATCAGGCCATCGCCGAAGTGCCGGGCGGCGGCAAGCCCGCAGGCACCATCGTGGACGTGGTGCAGGTGGGCTACCAGATCGGCGAGCGGCTGCTGCGCCCGGCGATGGTGACGGTGGCAAAGAAGGAAGATGGTGCCACGCCGCAGCCCGGCGGCACCGTGGACACCAACGCTTGAGGATGCCATGAGCGCGCTGCGCATCGTGATTGCGGGAGCAGGCGGGCGCATGGGGCGCACGCTGGTCCGCGCCGTTTCGGAAACGAGCGATGGCGTGGTCGCGGGCGCGCTGGAAGCCAAGGGCCATCCCGATCTCGGCGCCGATGCCGGCGTGCTGGCGGGCTTGCCCGCCAATGGCGTGGCACTGACCGACGACGCGCTGCCGTTGCTCGCGAATGCCGATGCGCTGATCGATTTCACGATCCCGAAAGTCTCGGTGGAGCTGGCGGCGTTGGCCGCGCAGGCGCGCATCGTGCACGTCATCGGAACGACGGGATTCTCCGATGACGACGAAGCGAAGCTCCGCGCCGCCGCGCGCCATGCCACCATCGTCAAGTCCGGCAACATGAGCCTGGGCGTGAACCTGCTGGCGGCGCTGGTGAAACAGGCGGCCAGGGCCCTGCCCGATTTCGACATCGAGATCGTGGAAATGCACCACCGCATGAAAGTGGATGCGCCGTCGGGCACCGCATTGCTGCTGGGCCAGGCGGCGGCGGACGGCCGCGGCGTCTCGCTGGACGAAAAGGCCGTGCGCGCACGCGACGGCCATACCGGGCCGCGCGCGTCCGGCGCCATCGGCTTTGCGACGCTGCGCGGCGGCACAGTGGTGGGCGAGCACAAGGTCATTCTCGCCGGACCGCATGAGCGCATCGAGCTGGGCCATGTCGCCGAAGACCGCATGATCTTCGCGCAGGGCGCGGTGGCAGCCGTGCGCTGGGGCCGCGGCAAGAAGCCCGGCCTCTACGCGATGGCCGATGTGCTCGGCCTCAACGCCTGACGATCTGGATCAGATCAGCCCGGCTTCGGCGGCCAGCGTCTTCAGATGCACTTCCGGCCGTGCGCCGTAATGCGAGATCACTTCGGCCGCCGCCAGCGCGCCCAGCTTGCCGCAGGCCGCCAGCGGCTTGTCGCGCGTGAGGCCATAAAGGAATCCGGCAGCATATTGATCGCCCGCACCCGTGGTATCGACCACCTTGGCGACCGGCGCGGCATCGAGCACATGCACTTCGCTGCCCCTGGCCACCACGCAGCCTTTTTCCGAGCGCGTCAGCGCCGCGATGCCTTTCCACGGCCGCATCGCCTGCAGCACTTCGTCGAAGCTGTCCACCTCGAACAGCGCCTTGGCTTCGGCTTCGTTGGCGAACAGGATATCGAGGCGCGTATCCAGCAGCTCGCGAAACTCGCTGCGCCAGCGCTCGACGCAGAACGGATCGGAGAGCGTGAAGGCCACCTTGCGGCCGGCACGCTTGGCCGCGGCCATCGCGCGCTCGATCGCGGCCTTGGCCGAGGGTTCGTCCCATAGATAGCCCTCGATATAGAGAACGGCCGAAGCGGCGATGGCGTCCTCGTCGATATCTTCCGGCGTCAGCTCGCGGCAGGCGCCCAGATAGGTGTTCATGCTGCGCTGGCCGTCCGGCGTCACCGCGATCAGGCAGCAGGCGGTTTGCGGGCCGCCTTCGGCCATCCTGGTGTCGAACTGCACGCCGATCTGCTTTAGGCTGTCGGCGAAACTTTCGCCCAACCGGTCCGCATTCACCTTGCCCACGAACAGCCCCGTTCCCCCCAGCGAGGCAAGGCCCGCCATCGTGTTGGCGGCCGAGCCGCCGGCGATCTCGCGCCCGTCCGGCAGGGCGCCGAGCAGCTGATGCGCGCGATATTCGTCGATCAGCGTCATCACGCCTTTGGCCACGTTGTGAGTGAGGAGAAATTCGTCGTCCGTCGCCGCGATCACATCGACAATGGCGTTACCCAAACCGGCGACATCGTATTTCTGGGCCATATGGCTGCTCCCGATCCGTATTATCCCCTACGGGGCCAACCCGCATAAAGGACGGGCTTGATGTTCGCAAGCGCGCGCAAGGCGTTGCAGTCCGTCGTCGATCCGGCCTTTCGCGGCGTGGTGCTGAAATCCCTGGCGCTGACGGTGTTGTTGTTTGCAGGCTTGTCCTGGGCGGCGCAATACGGGCTTGCCCATATGCCGGCCCTCTCCTGGGCCTGGCTGAACACGTTGCTGGCTGCCCTCGCCGATGCGCTGCTGGTGGTGGTGATGGTCTTCCTGGGGGCGCCCGTTGCCGCTCTGTTCGCCTCACTGTTTCTGGACGAGATCGCCGAAGAGGTGGAGAAAACCTACTATCCTGCCGATCCGCCGGCCGCGGGCGTATCGTTCTGGACCGGGCTGGTGGCGGGCCTCAGGCTGAGTTTCTGGGTGATCCTGTTCGAGGTGATCCTGATGCCGCTCAACCTCCTGCAGCCGGAATTCGCCTGGATCGACATGCTGCTGCTGAACGGCTGGCTGCTGGGCCGCGAATTCTTCGAGCTGGCCGCGCTGCGGCACCTGTCGGCGGGCGCGGCGCGGACCCTGCGCCGCCGCCATCGGTTCGGCATCTGGAGCGCGGGGCTCTTGCTGGCGGCGCTGTCGCTGGTGCCGGTGGTCAATTTTTTCGTGCCGCTGTTCGGAGCCGCGTTCATGGTGCATCTCTTCAAACGCTACAGCCACGAGGGGCGTCCGGTCTGATGAGTTCCGTTTTCCGTATCCTTGCCGTCTGCGCCGCGGCGCTGACGCTCGCCGCCTGCGCCACGAGGGCCCCGTCCGTCTCGTCGCCCGGAGCGCTGCCGCCCGAGGTCACCAACGAATTGCCCGGCATGGTGGGGCTGGCCGCGCAGGATGTGCGCACCGCCTACGGCGCGCCGGCCTTCGTGCGCCGGGATGGCGGCGACGAGATGTGGCGTTATGACGGCGCCGGCTGCAAGGCGTTCTTCTTCCTCTATCCCAATGGCGGCACGCTGGCGGTGCGTCATGTCGAGACGCTGCCACGCGGGTCCAAATGGGCGGCAGATCCGGCCTGCCTCAACGCGCTGCGCGCGGCCGCTTCGCCGCCGGTTTCCTGACGGCAATTTTCTTGGCGGCGGATTTTCTTGCGGGCAGCTTGGCGGCTGGCGGCTCCTCGGTCTTGTCGGCAAAGCGGCAGAGATCGCGCACCACGCAGGTGGGGCAATGGGGCTTTCTCGCCACGCAGGTATAGCGGCCGTGCAGGATCAGCCAGTGATGGGCGTGCAGCTTGAACTTTGCCGGCACGCACTGCTCCAGTTTCTGCTCCACTTCGAGCGGCGTCTTGCCGGGGGCCAGGCCCGTGCGGTTGCCGACGCGGAAGATATGCGTGTCCACCGCGATGGTGGGTTCGCCGAAAGCGACATTCAGCACCACATTCGCCGTCTTGCGGCCGACGCCGGGCAGCGCCTCCAGCGCCGCGCGGTCCTTCGGCACCGCGCTGCCGTGGCTTTCGATCAGCGCCCTGGACAGCGCGATGACGTTCTTGGCCTTGCCTCGATAAAGCCCGATGGTCTTGATGTATTGCGTGAGTCCGGCCTCGCCCAGCGCCACCATCTTCTCCGGCGTATCGACGGCCGGAAAGAGCGCCGCGGTCGCCTTGTTCACGCCCTTGTCGGTGGCCTGTGCGGAGAGCACCACCGCCACCAGCAGCGTATAGGGATTGCGATAGGACAGTTCGCTCTTCGGTTCCGGCTCCAGCTTCTGGAGCCGGGAGAAGAACGCTTCGATTTCCTTCTTTGAAAACGAACAAGTCATCCGGCGGCCACCCTGATTGCGCAATTCCTATTTGTCACCGAAATGTCCCTGCTTTGCCATCGCTCTGCCCAGCGTCCCGGCGGGAAAAATGGAAGAATCTGTCATCACCGTTCGTCTTCGGACGGCAATAACAAGGAGTCTGTGATGACGCTCAGGAATTTCGCAATGGGCTCGGCCATCGTCTGTGCATTGGCGCTGTCGGGTTGCGGCACGAATCCCGGCGACCGTGCCATCACCGGCAGTATGCTGGGTGCGGCCGGCGGCGCGGCCATAGGCGCGGCCACCGGCAATCCGGCGGCAGGGGCGGCCATCGGCGCCGTGGCAGGTGCCATTGGCGGCGCCGTCACCGATCCTTGTGACCTCGATCTGGGGACACCGTTCTGGAAGCATCACGGCGGCCGCCACGGTTACGAGCGGCGCTGCGGACGTCACCGGCACGAGGACGAATAGCGACAGGCCCTTGAATCGGGAGCGCCCGGCTTTCATGCTGGCGGCGTGACCGAGCCAGTTTCCGAACCCGTCTTTTTCGACGCGGTGCTGCATCCCAATCCGCCGCTTTCGGCGCGCGCGCAGCTGATCGTCCTCGCGCTGGTGGCGGCGGCCAATTTCGGGCTCGGCATTGCGTTCATGCTGGACGGGGCCTGGCCGGTCATGCCGTTCATGGGGCTCGACGTGGCGTTGCTGGCCTGGGCCTTCCGCACCAGCCGCAAGGCCGCACAGTGCAGCGAGCACGTAACGCTGACGCCCTCCGAACTGCGCATCGCGCGGTGGCCGGCGCGCGGACAACCAAGCCAGACTGCGCTCAATCCCTATTGGGTGCGCGTGGTGCTGGAAAGCGATGTGCTGCCGGCGCGAAAGCTGACGCTGTGGAGTCACGGCAAGGCTACGGAACTGGGTTCCTTCCTGGGGCCGGACGATCGCGCCAGCTTGGCCGAGGCGCTCAAGGCGGCGCTGCGCAGCGCGAGAGAATACCGGCCGTTTTAACGCGCCGGTTTGCGCAGGTAGACATAGAGCGCGCCCGCGCCGCCGTGGCGGCGATGGGCGCTGCGCACGTCGGCGACGAACCCCGCCAGCTCCGGCTCCGCCAGCCAGCGCGGCGTCATAGTCTTCAACACGCCGCGGGCGCGCATATCCAGTTCCAGATCGAAGGGCGCATCGGGCGCGGGCGGCTTCAGGCCCTTGCCGGTGACGACCAGCACCAGCCGCAGGCCGCGCGCGAAGGCCCCTCTGATGAATGTCAGCAAGGCGCGATGTGCCACGGTTTCCGTCATGCCGTGCAGATCGAGCCGCGCTTGCGGTTCGAGCACCCCGCGGTTGAGGCGCGCGGCGGTGTTGCCGTCCAGCCCACGTTCGATCGGCGCGCGATGACCGGCATGCGCTGCCTTGACCTTGGCGGCGCCCGGTCTGGGCTTCACCTTGGCCGGTTGTTTCAGCGGCGTGGTGTCCTTGAGCGCAGCCTCGAACAGCGCGCGTTCTTCGGCGCTGGGCTCGCGGCGCCGCTTCATGGTGCCGTCTCCGGGTAATCCTTCTGCACACCCAGCTTGGCCGCCAGCGGTTTGGGCAGCAGCACATACATCGCGCCGGGCGCCTTCATGCGGCCGGCGATGGCCTCCGCCTTCTTGCCGAATCCCCAGAACACGTCGCCGCGCACCGGCCCGGCGATGGCGCCGCCGGTATCCTGCGCGACCAAAAGCCGGTCGAAGGGCCGGTCCGGTTCGGCCGCATCGGGGTCGGGCGCCGTGGCCGCGACATAGACCGGCACGCCCAGCGCATGCAGCCTGGCATCCACCGCCAGGCTGGCGCGCGGCGTCAGCGGCACGGCTTCGCTGCCATCGGCGCCGAGCGCCGGATTGACGAGCGGCAGCATCCTGAAGAACACGAACGAGGCATCGCCCTCCATCACCTTGCGCGCGGCGGCGGGATGGGCGAGCAGCCAGGCGCGGATGCTCTGCAGCGACATCTGCTGGCGCGGGATCGCGCCCATCTGGATCAGCGTGCGGCCGATGGCGGTATAGGGCTGGCCGTTCTGCCCGGCATAGGCAACCCGCGCCACGCCGCCGTCATCGAACACCGCCCGGCCCGAGCCCTGGATCTGCAGGAAGAACACGGCCACCGGATCCTTTGCCCAGAACAGCACCGGCGCCGTGGGCAGACCCTTGGCGTCAATCTCAGCCCGGTCGGGATAGGGCACCAGGCGCCGGCCCTTGAGCCGCCCGGCCAGACGGGTGCCCTTCAGCGCGGGGCGAAACTGGCCGAGGTCGATGGTGATGAGGTCATCCGGCAAGCCATAGACCGGGATCCGATAGGCGCCGTGGCGGCTACGGCTGGCGGCGAGCTGCGGCTCGTAATAGCCGGTGAATAACCCCTGCCTCACCTGCCCGGCGCTGACCTGCACCGGCTGGAAACGGGCTTCGAACCATTGGCGTGCAGCGGCGGGCGCGAGCGGACCGCCGGAATCCGGGCTTGGCGGCAGCGCGGCGCAGACGCCCTGCCAGTCCCGCGCCGTCCCGGCATAGCCGGCCCCGCCCAGAGGCGCCGCCGCTGGCATTTTTTCGATTGCGGCGCAGGAACGGCCGAAGGCCGCCAGCGCCGGCCGTGGATCGGCCCCCTGCCAGCCCGGCAGGGCCGGGAATGCCACCGGCATCAGCCGCAAGGGCCCAGGTTTGGGGTGGAGCAGCTGCCACGCCAGCCACAGGCCGAACCCGGCGGCCGCCAGAAATCCGAGTATTATCAGATAATTGAGGCGCGAGCGGGCCTGGGCCATGCCCTTTGGCCCCCCGTCAGGCGTCGTCGCCGTGGGTGGCCACGACAGTCCAGTTCGGATCGCTAGCCTTCACGTCACGATTGAAGGTCCACACATCGTTGACCGTCCGCACCAGCTTGGCATCACCTTCGATCACGGCGCCGGAGGCATCGGTGGTCGCCGAGATATATTGGGCCGTGAAATTGACAGTGAGTTCAGCCGTGCGGCGTTTCAGCGCGGCATGGACGATCTTCGCCTCACGGAAGCCGACAAAGGTGAAATCGACCTTCTCACGCTTGGCCGCGCGCTCGCGGATCACGCCGTCGAAGGCGGCATAGACCTCGTCGCTGAGCAGAGGGCGCAGCGTGGCGCGATCGCCGGCGGCGAAGGCCTTCACCAGGATCTCGTAGGCGCCCTTGGCGCCTGCAAGGAAATGCCCGTCGTCGAAGTTGCGGTCGGCCAGCTTGATTTCCATCAGCCCGCGCGCCACCGGATCGGCCGGCTGGTCCAGGGCTTCGGCGCGGGCCGAGCGGTCCGGCAGGGCCACCACATTGTCATTGCTGCGGGCAAGGCCATAGGGTTCCCGGGGCGGACGCTCATGACCGGTCCGCCGGCCCAGCACGGTATAAAGGCGGAACAGGATCACGCCCGCCACCGTGGCAATCAGCACAATGAAAAGAAGCTGAGAACTCAGCATGCCTTGCAGACCTTTTGGTCCTTCGCGTGAATCAAGTTCGGGCCGTCCGTTGGATGAAGGTCCACCCTAACGCTCCTGTTCCTGAGGGTCCAGCTAAGAGCGAAAACACGGCAAGCGTGAGGCAAAATGCGCGCGCGCCGCCGGCAGGGGCCGGAATTTGCCACAGAGTGGTTACGAAAAAGGGCCGCGGGCTTCGTCTTGTGGGGCCACGCATTCCGTGCTAGCCCCCGCGCACCTTTCCGCACGACCCAAAGGACGATCCATGAGCGACGAATTCACCGACCTGCCGACCGGCGAGGACGAAAGCGCCAACGCCGACGCACCGGAGGTCCGCATCCAGGTGATCGGGCAATACGTCAAGGATCTGTCGTTCGAGAATCCGGGCGCGCCGATGACCCTCAACGTCCGCCCGCAGATCGACCTGGGCGTGGATTTGCAGGCCCGCCGCGTCGACCAGGAGCGCTTCGAGATCGAATTGAAGCTGCGCGTGTCCGCCTCGTCCGAGGAAAAGACCGTGTTCCTGCTCGAACTGGTCTATGCCGGCCTGTTCCTGCTCCAGAACGTCCCTGAGCAGGTGCTGCAGCAGGTGCTGCTGATCGAGGGGCCGCATCTGCTGTTCCCCTTCGCGCGGCGCATCGTGGCCGACGCCATCCGCGACGGCGGCATGCCGCCCTTGATGATCGAACCGATCGATTTCGCCTCGCTCTATCGCAGCCGCCTCGCCCAGGCGCAGGCCGAAGGCGCGATGGGTCAGGCGTAATTCGCCAGGCTCAATTGGACCGGCGCCGGTGCCACAGGGCCTCGGCACCGAGTTCGCTTTCCACAAACAGCGCGTGGGCGGCCGCTTCGGCCTCGCTCAGCCGCGGCGCCAGTGGCGCGGGCCGCTGCCGGGCGCTGCGGCTGTTGAGCCCATCCGCGCTGCCGCCGCCTGTGGGCGCCAGCTCCAGCCGCGTCTGCCGCCCGCCGATCAGCTCCAGATAGAGCAGCGCCGTCAGCTCGGCATCGAGCAGCGCGCCGTGTTTGGTGCGCGCCGAAATATCGATGCCGAACCGTTTGCACAGATCGTCCAGCGAATAACGCACGCCGGGAATCTTCGCCTTGGCGATTTCAATGGTGTCGATGGCGCGGGCCAGCGGGATCGGCGCGCGGCGCAGCCGCTGAAGCTCTGAATTGACGAACTTGATGTCGAAAGCGGCGTTGTGGATCACCAGCGGCGCATCGCCGAGAAATTCCAGAAACTCGTCCACGATCTCGGCGAACAGCGGCTTGTCGGCCAAGAACTCGTCGGTCAGCCCGTGCACGCGCGTGGTTTCGGGCGGCACCAGCCGCTCGGGATTGAGGTAGCGGTGGAAATTCGCGCCGGTGGGCAGATGATCGATCAGCTCGATGCAGCCCAGTTCAATCACGCGATGGCCATCGGAGGGATCCAGGCCCGTGGTCTCGGTATCGAACACGATCTCGCGCATTGTTTCAGCCCCTGCCCTTCTGCCGGCGTTCGTGCAGCGCGGCGACGATATCCTTCACCTGCGTGAAGGCATGATCGAGGCCCTTGCCGGTTTCCACAACATAATGCGCGCGCGCCCGTTTTTCGGCATCCGGCATCTGGCGCGAAAGAATCTGATCGAGCTTCGCCGCGCTCATGCCCGGGCGTTCCAGCACGCGGGCGCGCTGCACCTCGGCCGGCGCGGACACCACCACTACCGCATCCATGCGTTGTTCGCCGCCGGTTTCGAACAGCAACGGAATATCGAGCACCACCAGTTCGGCGCCGGCCTCGGCCGCCGCATCCAGAAACCTGATCTGCTCGCGCGCCACCAGGGGATGGACGATCTGTTCGAGCTTCCTGAAGGCGTCCTGGTCCGCCGTCACCAGTTTGCCCAACGCTGCGCGGTCGACGCGGCCGCCCGTCACGCAGCCGGGAAATTCATGCGCGATCGCGGGCACCGCAGCGCCGCCCGGTTCATAGAGTCGATGCACGGCCGCATCGGCGTCGTAAACGGGCACGCCAAGTTTCGCGAACATCTTCGCCGTCTCGCTCTTGCCCATGCCGATGGAGCCGGTGAGGCCGACGACGTAAGGCCGCTCAGCCATGATCGAGCGCCTTTGCCAGTTCGGCGCGCAGGCCGGGCGTGACCTTCGGCGTCACGCCGTAAAACGCCGCAAAGGCTGGCACGGCCTGATGCAACAGCATCCCCAAACCATCCACAACCTTATGCCCGCGTGTGGATGCTTCTTTCAGCAGTGGCGTTTCAAGCGGATTGTAAACGATATCGCACACTGCGGCGGTTTCAGGCAGCGGATCGAGCGCGAGGTCGAGCGCGGGCTGGCCCGCCATGCCGGCGCTGGTGGCGTTGACGAGCAGCGCGGCGTCCGCCGCCGCTTTTGCCCAATCGCTCCACAAGACGGCGCTGAGCTGTGCAGAAACCTTGGCGGCGAAAGCCTGCACCAATCCCTTTGCGCGCACCTCGCTGCGCCCCAGGATGCGGATTTCGCGCGCGCCCAGTTCGGATAGCGCCAGAATACCCGCGCGCGCCGCGCCGCCCGTGCCGATCAGGACCGCGGACTTGCCACGCAGAAAGCCATCGCCCAGCGTCGCGGACAGGTGCGCGGCAAGGCCCGCCGCATCGGTGTTGCGGCCGTGCAGCCGCCCATCCGCACCGAACACCAGCAGATTGACCGCGCCGGCCGCTTCGGCCGCGTCGTCCAGCGTATGCGCCAGCGCGAAGGCCGCTTCCTTGTGCGGGATGGTGACGTTGACGCCGGCAAATCCGGCGCGGCGGATGGCATCGAGCACGCGCGCGAAATCCTGGCGCTGTACAGCCAGCGGGACATAGGCGCCGTCGATCCCGTATTCGCGGAGCCAATAGTTGTGCAACCGCGGCGAGAGCGAATGCCCCACCGGCCAACCCACCACCGCTGCCAGCTTCATGCTCATGTGGCGATGATGCCCTGTGCGCGCAGCGCCGTCAGCAGCGGAATCATGGGCAGGCCGAGAATCGAATAATAATCCCCATCGATCCGCGAAAAAAGCTGAAGCCCGCGGCGTTCGATCTGGAAGCAGCCGACGCTGGAGAGAACCCCGTCGCCTTCATCCGCCAGATAGCCGACGAGGAACGCATCGGAGAAATCGCGCATGGTCATGGTGGCGACGGTGAGATGCCGCCAGATCGGCACGCCGTCGCGCGCCAGCACCGCGGCGGTGACGATCTTGTGCGCCTTGCCGCGCAGCCGGCGAAGCAGTATCGCGGCTGCTTCGAGGTCCGGCGACTTGCTGACCAGTTCGGACTCGAAATCCAACACCTGGTCAGCGCCCAGCACCAGCTCACCGGGGCAGGATAGCGAAATGCGCAAGGCCTTGGCTTCGGCCAGCGCATCGGCGACGGCGCGCGCGTCGGCGCCGTCTGCCAGCATGCTGTCCTTGATTGCATCTTCGTCCACATGCGCTGGCCGGATTTCGAACGGAACACCGGCGGCGCGCAACAGGCCGGCGCGGGTTGTGCTGGCGGAGGCCAGGATGAGGCTCATAGCAACTCCTCCCCCCGTTCGGTGAGCAGGTTGAGCACGGCGGCCGCGGTTTCCTCCACCGAGCGGCGGGAGACGTCGATCGCCGGCCAGTTGTGCGTTTCGAACAGTTTGCGCGTGGCGGTGACTTCGGCGCGCACCGCTTCCAGATCGACATAGCTGGTATCGCGCACCTCGCCCAGCGTGTTCAGCCGGTTGCGGCGAACCTGAACGAGCCGGTCCGGCGAGGTCCACAGCCCGACCACCAGCGGGCCTTTCGCGGCCAGCAGTTGCGGCGGCAGAATCAGGCCCGGCACGATCGGCACATTGGCCGCACGCAGGCCGCGGATGGCCAGATAGACACAGGTCGGTGTCTTGGAGGTGCGGCTGGCGCCGACCAGCACGACCTGGGCCTGGTCGAGGGTTTCGAGCGCCTGCCCGTCATCGTGCGTGATGGTGTAGTTGAGCGCCTCCATGCGCTGGAGGTAACGTTGATCGACCTCGTGCTGGGCGCCGGGCTTGTGCGTTTCCGCGGTCCCGAGATATTGCCGCATGGTGGCGATTGGGGCATCAAGCACTGCCAGGAACGGAACGCCGATGGAGGCGCAATGTGCTTCCAGTTCGCGCCGCAATTCGGGATTGACCAGCGTGAAATAAACCAGCCCCGGTTCTTCACGGATATGATCGATCACCCGCTGCAGCTGACGACTGCTGCGCACCAGCGCGTAGAAATGTTCCTGCACGTCGACGCCTTCGAACTGCGCGCTGGCAGCCTTGGCGATCGTATTCAGTGTCTCGCCGGTGGCATCGGAGACCAGATGCAGGTGATAGGTCTTGTTCATGAATCGCCTGTTCTATCCTCGGATCGTCCCCAGCCCGTGCACAAGGCTCCACCACGCCGGGTCATCGTCAAAGCGCAAGACCGGCTTATCCGCAAACCGCCCCGCGGCAACCGGCTGCGCTGTGCCAGCCCTGTGTACGAATCCGCCGCAGCCCCGCGCCGGCCCGCGACCCGGCAGCACTTGAGTCCATTGGCTTTGCAGCCTACAGGAAACGGGCATGCACCGAGCCATCCACAACTCACAGCCCAAACATCATCTTCATAAATTCTAGGAGTCTTTCTTTTGAAGGAAGATGGAAAAAAGAAACTGGTGACAGTTCTGGACGGGAGCGCCGCCGCGGTGCCACCGATCTGGATGATGCGTCAGGCCGGACGCTTCCTGCCGGAGTACCGGGCGGTACGGGTGAGTGCGGGATCGTTCTGGGCGATGTGCATGAACCCGGAGCTGGCCGCGGAGGTGACGCTGCAGCCGGTGCGCCGCTTCGGCATGGATGCAGCGATCCTGTTCTCGGACATCCTGGTAATCCCCTACGCATTGGGTGGTGAAGTCCGGTTCGAGGAGAATGTCGGCCCGCTGCTCACCCGCTATGCGGATATTGCCCGGGTCGAGCGCGATCCGGCGGTGTGGGCCGCCAAGCTGGCGCCGGTCTATGAGACGCTGAAACTGGTGCGCGGCGCGCTGGCGCCCGAGACGACCCTGCTGGGTTTTGCCGGGGCACCGTGGACGCTGGCGACCTATCTGGCCGAGGGCCGCGGCTCGCCGGACCAGCGGGCGGCCAAGCTGTGGGGCTATCGCGACCCGGAGAGCTTCGCCGGCCTGCTCGACTTGCTGGCCGACTGCGTGGCGGCGCACTTGGTGCGCCAGCTCGAAGCCGGGGCCGATGCCGTGCAGGTGTTCGACAGCTGGGCCTCCGGCCTGCCGGAAGCGGCCTTTGCCGAATGGGTGATCCGGCCGACCAAGCGGATCGTGAACGCTGTTCGGGCGGCGCGGCCGGGCGCAAGGATCATCGGCTTTCCGCGGGCGGCCACCCAGTCGGGCTATGAAGCCTATGCTGCCGAAACCGGGGTGAATGCCGTGTCCCTCGATACCGCGGCGCCGATGGGCTGGGCGGCGAAGGCCCTGGGGCCGAAGGTGGCGATCCAGGGCAATCTCGATCCCCTGCTGCTGCTGGCCGGTGGGGCGGCGCTGGACCGGGGCGTGGATGCGATCCTTGAGGCGACCAGGGGCGTACCCCATATCTTCAACCTGGGTCACGGCGTCGTACCCGAAACGCCGCCCGAGCATGTGGCCCGGGTGATCGAACGGATCAGAGGTAACGCGTGAAGACAGCCATCGTGCTGTTCAACCTCGGCGGCCCGGATAGCCCGGAGGCCGTCAGGCCGTTCCTGACCAACCTGTTTTCCGATCCGGCGATTATCGGCCTGCCCGGACCCTTGCGCTGGGCGGTAGCACGGCTGATCGCCGGGCGCCGGGTGCCTCTGGCCCGGGAAATTTACGCCAAAATCGGCGGCGCCTCGCCCATCGTGCCGGAGACGGAAGCGCAGGCCGCTGCCCTCGATGCCGCGCTCGCCGGGCGCGGGCTGGAGGCGAAAAGTTTTCTGGCCATGCGCTACTGGACACCGTTCAGCGATCAAACGGCCGCGGAAATCCGGGCCTGGGGCGCCCAGCGGGTGGTGCTGCTGCCGCTCTACCCGCAATTTTCGACCACGACCACGGCCTCCTCGCTGGCGGAATGGCGGCGCGCGGCCAGGGCGGCCGGGCTGGCCCTGCCCGAGGCCCGCATCTGCTGCTATCCGTGGCAGCCCGGCTTCATCGCCGCCGAGGCCCGGCTGGTGCGTGAGGCGCTGGCCAAGCGCAAACCCGGCCTGCCGTACCGGCTGCTGTTCTCGGCCCACGGCCTGCCGAAGCGGGTGGTGGAGCGGGGCGATCCCTATCAGTGGCAGGTGGAGCGGACCGCCGCCGCCATTGTGGAGGCTTTGGGGATATCCGGGCTCGACTGGGGCATCTGCTACCAGAGCCGGGTGGGGCCGATGGAATGGATCGGGCCGGCGACCGATGCCGAAATCCGCCGCGCCGGAGCCGAGGGCAGGAGCCTGATTGTGGTGCCCATCGCCTTCGTCTCGGAGCATTCCGAAACGCTGGTGGAACTCGATATCGAATACAGCCGGCTGGCGCAGCAATCCGGCGTGCCGGACTATCTCCGTGTGCCGACTGCGGGCACAGCGCCGGAATTCATCGCCGGGCTTGCCGATCTGGTCATGGCGGCGCTAGGGGGCAATAAAACGGTGACATGCGGCAACGGGCGCATCTGCCCGGCGGCACAGGGGCGCTGCGGCTATGAGGGGGCGTGAATGCTGGACTGGCTGAACCAATATTATCTCTGGATCAAGGCGCTGCACGTCATCGCGGTGATCGCCTGGATGAGCGGCATGTTCTATCTGCCGCGGCTGTTCGTCTATCACTGCGAGACGGTGCCCGGCTCGCCCGAATCCGAGCGCTTCAAGGTGATGGAGCGCAAACTCCTGCGGATCATCACCAATCCGGCGATGGTGGCGGCGTGGATCTTCGGGCTGACGCTGTCCGTCCTGCCGGCGACGGATGCGTGGGCTCAGCCCTGGTTCCACGCCAAGTTCGCGCTGGTTCTGGTGATGAGCGGCGTCCACGGGCTCTATGCGCGCTGGGTGAAACAGTTCGCGCGCGACGCCAATACCCACCCGCAGAAGTTCTACCGGATGTGGAACGAGGCACCGACGCTCCTGATGATCGCCATCGTCATCCTGGTGGTGGTGAAGCCGTTCTAGGAAAAAGGCGGGTGCGGCAATTGCCCCTTGACGAGGATTTGCATCGTCCCCAAATAGGTCTATAAGACATTTAGTTCCCCATTGACGCCGCAAGCTGGGGCGCGGAAGGCGCATCGGCTGCTGAAAAGGCCGGAAGATCGGCCCGGCGATGGTTCATATCCTTTGATGCCTTCTGGACGGCCGGCAAGGTCCGTCCAACGGCTTCGGGTGCCCGACTTCCCCAAAACTGTCCCAGGTATTTGTCCATGACTGTGCAATCCGGCCTGCAGGCGATGAAGCTGCAGGATCTCAAGACCAAATCCCCCACCGACCTGCTCGCCTTCGCCGAGGAGCTGGAGATCGAGAACGCCTCGTCCATGCGCAAGCAGGACATGATGTTCGCTATCCTCAAGGAGCTGGCCGAGCGCGATGTCGAGATCACCGGCGGCGGCACGCTTGAGGTGCTGCAGGACGGTTTCGGTTTTCTGCGCTCGCCGGAATCGAACTACCTCGCCGGCCCGGACGATATCTATGTCAGCCCCTCGCAGATCCGCCGCTTCGGCCTGAGGACCGGCGACACGGTGGAAGGCACCATCCGCAGCCCCAAGGACGGGGAGCGTTATTTCGCGCTGCTGAAAGTCTCCACCATCAATTTCGAAAGCCCCGAAGCCACCAAGCACAAGGTCCATTTCGACAATCTGACGCCGCTCTATCCGACGCAGTGGCTGAAGATGGAGATCGAGGATCCGACGCTGAAGGACCGCACCGGAAGGGTGATCGACATCGTCTCGCCGCAGGGCAAGGGTCAGCGCGCGCTCATCACCGCGCCGCCGCGCACCGGCAAGACCGTGATCCTGCAGAACATCGCCAAGGCGATCGCGGCCAATCACCCCGAATGTTATCTGATCGTGCTGCTTATCGACGAGCGGCCCGAAGAAGTCACCGACATGCAGCGCACGGTGAAGGGCGAGGTCATCTCCTCCACCTTCGACGAGCCGGCGCAGCGCCACGTCCAGGTGGCGGAGATGGTGATCGAGAAGGCCAAGCGCCTGGTCGAGCACAAGCGCGACGTGATCATTCTCTTGGACTCCATCACCCGCCTCGGCCGCGCCTACAACACCGTGGTGCCGTCATCGGGCAAGGTGCTGACCGGCGGCGTGGACGCCAACGCCCTGCAACGGCCCAAGCGCTTTTTCGGTGCCGCGCGCAACATCGAGGAAGGCGGCTCGCTCACCATCATCGCCACCGCGCTGATCGACACCGGCAGCCGCATGGACGAAGTGATCTTCGAAGAATTCAAGGGCACCGGCAATTCCGAAATCATCCTCGACCGCAAGGTGGCGGACAAGCGCGTCTTCCCGGCCATCGACATCCTGCGCTCGGGCACCCGCAAGGACGAGCTCTTGGTGGACAAGGCCATGCTGTCGAAGATGTATGTCCTGCGCCGCATCCTGGCGCCGATGGGCACCGTGGACGCCATCGAGTTCCTGCTCGACAAGCTGCGTTCGTCCAAGAACAACAGCGATTTCTTCGAGAGCATGAATACGTAAGCGCACCCGCGCAGCAGATCAGACGCCACGGGCCGGGTAACGCTTCCTTGCCCGTTTGTCTTGGCTGCGTTGAGGCTGCGTCAGCCATGCGCATCCGAGCGGCTGGTGATCCAGTCCATCAGCGCCAGCAGAACGCCCGAAGTGACGAAGGCAAGATGGATGATGACCATCCACTGCAGGTTCGTCTTGTCCATGCTCTCGACCTCCATGAAGGCCCTGAGCAGGTGGATGGCCGAGATGGCGACGATGGAGGCGATCAGCTTGAGCTTCATGCCCGAGAAATCGATCTTGCCCATCCAGGCCGGACGGTCGGGGTGTTCGGCGACGTCCATCTTGGAGACGAAGTTCTCGTAACCGGAGAAGATCACCATCAGCAGAAGATTGGCCATCAGCGACAAGTCGATCAGCGACAGCACCCAGACGATGATGTCGGTCTCCTTGAGTTCGGCGAGCTTCAGCGTGGCGGCCAAGGTCTCGTGGCCGAAGACGTAAAGCAGCGCGACGAGCGCCACCACAAGACCGAAATAGAACGGTGCCATCAGCCAGCGGCTGGCGAAGAGCAGCGTTTCAAAGGCGCGTTCGGCAGGATTGGATTTGGACATGGCAGGAGTTCCGATGCGACACAGGCGGCCACGCCGAGCAAGGTAGCGCAGTTCCGTGGCGCGCCAAGAAGCATTTTGCGTATGGGGGCGGCGCGACGGGCACGGGCAATGATTACGCCAGCTTGAGGCCGCAATGCTTGGCGAAGTGGCGGAAGTCCGTGTCGCGCGCGATCAGCGCCACGTCGTGATCGATGCAGGATTGGGCGATCAGCGAATCGGCAATCTTGGCCTTCAGGCCCTTGGCGAGAATCGTGCGGCGAGTGTGGCCGGCACGCTGCCAGTAGCCGTCCGTAATCTCAAGCAGCTCCACATTGGACAAGGGCTGGAAAACGGTGGGTGCCGCTTTCGGGTCACTGAGAATTTCCGTCACCACGACCGGCGGAAGACGGAGATTTCCTGACAGCAAAGCTTCGAGGAGACGGTCCATGTCTTTTCCCGTCTCGCCCTTGAGGAAGGCGGAAAGCGCACTTGTGTCGACGGCGATCATTCGCGGTCGTAGCGCAGTTCATCGAGAGTCAGCGCGAATTTCACCTTGCCGCGCAACTTGGCGAGTTCCTGCTGCGCCTGGATCGAAGCGAGCTTCTTCAGCGCGGCCCGCACGGTGTCGCTCACGCCTTCGCCGGTTAGCGCCTGCGCGGCCGCCAGATCGTCGGCCGGAACCTCGACAGTGATTTTCTTCATCGCGCCCATGCCAGCATTTGTACCATAAACGATGCTGGTCGGCAAACTGGTGCCAAGGCTGGTCAGGGCGCCAGCACTGTCGCCCCCGTGGTCTGGCGCGAGTGCAGGGCTTCATGCGCGGCGCGGGCGTCGGTGAGCTTGAAGCGCTGGTGGACGGCGATCTTGACGATGCCTTTCTGGATCACGTCGAAGAGGTCGTCGGCCGTGTCCTGCAACTCCGCGCGCGTGCGCGTGTAGTGGTAAAGAGAAGGCCGGGTGAGATAGAGCGAGCCCTTGGCCGACAGGATGCCCGGCGAGAAGGACGGCACCGCGCCGGAGGCATTGCCGAAGCTGGCCATCAGCCCGCGCACCGCCAGGCAATCGAGCGAGCCGTCCCAGGTGTCCTTGCCGATCGAGTCATAGACCACCGGCACGCCTTCGCCTTGGGTGAGTTCGCGCACGCGCGCCACCCAGTCGTCGTTGCGGGTGTTGAGCACATGGGCGCAGCCATTCGCCTTGGCCAGCGCCACCTTTTCGTCTGAGCCGACAGTGCCGATCACCGTGGCGCCGAGGTGCCTGGCCCATTGGCAGGCGATCAGGCCGACGCCGCCCGCGGCGGCGTGCCAGAGGATCGTCTGCCCCGGCTTCACGGCGAAGGTGCGCTTCAGGAGATATTGCGCGGTCATGCCCTTGAGCATGGCGGCGGCCGCCACTTCGTCGGTGATCCCGTCCGGCAGCTTCACCAGCCGCTCGGCCGGGATGTTGGCGGCCTCGGCATAGGCGCAGAAGGCGACGGTGCAATAGCCCACGCGGTCGCCCGGCTTCAATCCGCTTACCCCTTCGCCCACGGCCTCGACCACGCCGGCGGCCTCGCCGCCCAGCGTGGCGGGCAGCGGCGCGGGATAGAGGCCGCTCCTGTGATAGGTGTCGATGAAATTGACGCCGATGACGGTGTGCCTGACGCGCACCTCTCCCCGCCCGGGCGGCGGCAATTCGATCTCCTGGACTTCGAGAACTTCGGGTCCGCCGGTCTTGGTGATGCGGATGGCCTTCATGATGCACTCCCGGTTTTGCGGCGTGCGCAACATGGCGCGGCCCGGCCGGGATTCCCAGACGGAAATCGGCAATGGCAACCGAGAAGGCTTGCCTTCGGCGGCGATTGGCTGGAATGCTGACGCGCTGTCAGCCGGATGCCGCCCATGACCGAACGCCAGGCCGAGCCCCATCTTGTTTCCGAAGCGGTGGGGCCGGCGATTCCGCTCAGCGAGGCGGTGGCAGCGATCGGGCTCGGCGCTATCGCCCTCTTGATCACCGGGTTGATGCCGCTGCTGCTGGGCGCGCTGGTGAGCGAGCACCGGCTGAGCGCCTCGGGCATCGGGCAGACGGCGATGCTGGAACTGTTCTCGATGGGCGTGACCACGGCGCTGGCCGGGCTGTGGCTGCCGCCGGAGCGGCTGAAGCTGATCGGCGCGGCGGCGACCTTGTGGCTGGTGGCTGCCGACCTGGCGACCACGCAGGCCAGCGGCACGGGCATCTTCGCAGTGCGCTTCGGCGCCGGGATGGGCGACGGCATCCTGCTGTGGATCGGCATCGCCATGATCGCGCGCACCGAAACGCCGGAGCGCTGGTCGGCGATCTTCGTGACGGCGACAACGCTGGTGCAGATGATCCTGGCGCCGATCCTGACCTCGGCCGTGCTGCCGGCCTTCGGCGCCAGCGGCGGCTATGTGGTGCTGGCGCTGGTCTCGGCCTCGGGCTTCGGGTTCGCCGTCTTTGTTTCGCCGCGCTATGCGCCGCTGGTCAAGCCGGAGGGCGAAGGGGGGTTGCCGCCGGGGCGCGGCTGGCTGGCGCTCCTGGCCACGCTGGTGTTCGTGGCCTGCTTTGGCGCGGTGGGCGTCTATACCCAGCCGATCGCGCAGCAGATCGGCCTCTCCGCCGAGGTGGCGGGCCTGGCGATTTCCGCCAGCCTGCTGGGACAGGTGATCGGCGGCAGTTCGGCGGCGGCGCTGGCCGGGCGCGTGCATTACCTGCCGGTGTTCGCGGCGGGCACGCTGCTCTTCCTCGGCATCTGGACGGTGTGGGCGCTGCCGGTGTCCGCTTCGGTGTTCATCGTCTCGGACGGGCTGGCAGGCTTTCTCTACATGCTGATGCTGCCGTTCCTGGTGCCGATGGCGATCGAGGCCGATCCCTCGCGCCGCGCCGCGATGCTGAGTGGAGCCGCGCAGGTGCTGGCCGGGGCGGCGGGGCCGCTGGCCTCGTCTTTCGTGGTCAGCGACGGCAACACCCACGGCGCGCTCTATCTCGGCGCCGGCCTGATCGTTTCGGGCACCGTGATGATGGCGGGCCTGCACCTGCTGACGTTGCGCGAGCGCGCCCACCGGCAGGTCGCGGTAGCGGAATAGCTTTTACGCCTCGGGGAAAGCCGGCCGGGCGAGCACCACCGAGGTTTCGATCTGCCGCTCGGGCACGGTCCAGTAGGTCTTGAGCAGCCGGGTTTTCTGTTCGGGCGTGGTGAGCACGAAGCCGTGATGCTGATAGAAGCGGATCGCCCAATGCGCATCCGCCCAGGTTCCCACCAGCAGGCGCCGTTTGCTCAAGGCGTTCAGATGGGCGATCAGCGCGCTGCCGATACCCTTGCCTTGCGCCGCAGGCGAAACATAGGCGTGGCGGATCAGATCGACGTCCTTCACCGGCTGGATGCCCATGACGCCGATCAGCACGCCGTTGTCTTCGCAGCCCCAGAAGGCGACACCGGCGGCCAGCTCGCTCTCGAACTCCGCCTTGGGCATATAGGGTTCGTGCCAGCGGTCGGGCGGAATCACGCCGCGATAGGCCTCGGCCGCGCTGTTGATGATGGACAGGATCGCAGTCGCATCGCTATCCGTACACGGACGGATAAGCAAGGAAGCACTGGCGCCCGCGCCGCCCATCGCGCTCAGCTCAGGTGCTGGCGGAGGAAAGTCGCGGTGCGGCCGTCGGCCAGCTCGGCATTGGCGTGGTCGTAATGCGCGCCGCCGGGCCGGGCGAAGGCGTGGTTCATCTGCGGATAGACGTGCAGCGTGACATGCGGGTTGCCGGCCAGCCCGTCATGCAGGGCCTTTTGCGCGTCGGGCGGGCAATATTCGTCGTGCCCGGCGATGTGCAGCATCAGCGGCGCCTTGATGGCCTTGGCTTCGTCCAGCCTGCTTTGGATGTTCACGCCGTAATAGCCGACGCTGGCGCTGCTGTTGGTGCGGCAGGCGGCGAGATAGGCCATGTAGCCGCCCAGGCAGAAGCCGACCACGCCGGCCTTGCCGGTGGCGCCGGGCAGGGCGCGCAGGTGATCGAGTGTGGCCTGGACGTCCTTCATGCCGGCATCGCGGTCGAAGCGGCCGAGCAGCTCGCGGGCGTGTTTGAATTCGGCCTCGACGCTGTCGTGGAGCTGGACGCCGGGTTCGAGCCGCCAGAACAGATCCGGCGCCAGCGCGAAAAAGCCGCGGGCGGCCAGGGCATCCGCCACCTGACGCATGGTGTGGTTGACGCCGAAAATCTCCTGGATCACCACCACGCCGGGCCCTCGGCCCGAAGCCGGGGACGCCAGATAGCCGCCGAAGCTGCCATCCGGCCCGCTGATCGTTACGTTCAGTCCGCTCATGCGCGATCCTTTGCCTCGAGATGGCAAAGGTTATCGCCTCCGGCGGCCGCGCGCCACCGGAGGAAGAGCAGGCGGGCGCTTTGCCTCAGTTGCGCGGCTGGTTCTGCGCCTGCATCTGGGCTTGGGCCTGTGCCTGGGCCTGCGCGCGCGCCTGGGCGGCGAGCTGCGGCGGCAACAGCAGCGCCTGCGACAGCGCCACCGGATTGACGGTCGGCTGCGAACAGGTGCCGTTCTGGCAGAGATAGGCGGTGGGCTGGCCGTTCTCCATGCCTTTGCCGCGGGCCGGATGGCCCTCGGGCAGGGCTTCGTTCGGCTCGACCAGCATCAGCGTTTTGGCGGGCAGGCTGCGACCCAGCACCGCCTGGATCAGGCTCTGGGTCTTGGGATTGCCGTGCTGGCCGACGATCACGATCTGCAGGCCGGACAGCGCCGTCTCGAAGCTGTTGAGATAGGTCGGCAGGGAGATGGCAGCGCGGCCGACCTCGCCGGAGAAGGCCTGCAGCAACGCATTGGCGCGGTCGCGATAGCTCTGGTCCGCGGTGACGATGAACAGCTTGGCGAGCATCGCCACCATCGTGCCGTTGGCCGAGGGCGTGACGCGGTCGAACACCATCCGTGGACGGACGATCAGCGGATCGGCTTCGTCCGAGGTGGTGAAATAGCCGCCGTTCTGCATGTCCCAGAAATGTTCGTTGAGCTGGCGGGTCCAGCCCTTGGCGCGCTCGAGATAGCGCTTCTGGCCGGTGGTTTCCCACAGCGTGAGCGCGGCGCGGATCATCTGGGCGTAATCGTCGGCGAAGCTGTCCTTGCCGCGCTTGCCGCGCCAGGAATGGAACAGCCGGTCGCCGTCGCCCAGCGCCTCGCACACGAAGTCGAAGGCGGCGACGGCGGCGGCGGTCCAGTCCTCGTTGCGGAACACGGCGCCGGCATTGGCGAGCGCGGCGATCATCATGCCGTTCCAGTCGGTGACCACCTTGTCGTCGCGCAGCGGCGCCACGCGCTTCTGCCGGGCGGCGAGCAGCAGCGAGCGCTGCTTCTTGAACAGGGCCTCGTCGGCCTCGCCCAGCGGATAGCCCTGGACCACGCCGAGGCGATGCAGGATGTTCTTGCCGTTGAAATTGCCGTCGCGCGTGACGTTGTAGACTTCCTTGAAGCGCTGCGCGAAGGTGCCCTTGAGCGCCGCGTCGACCTCCGCTTCGGTCCACAGATAGTATTTGCCTTCCTCGCCTTCGCTGTCGGCATCGAGGCTGGCGGCGAAGCCGGCTTCCACGCGCAGCTCGCGCAGCACGAAGCCGATGGTCTCGGCCACGCGATCGGCATAGAGCGGCCAGCGGTTGTGCTGCCACACCAGCGTCAGCATGTCGACGATCTCGGCCTGGTCGTAGAGCATCTTCTCGAAATGCGGCACCAGCCAGCGGTCGTCGGTGGCATAGCGCGCGATGCCGCCGCCGACATGATCGTAGATGCCGCCCTGGCAGATGTTGTGCATGGTGGCCTGCACGAGCTGGCTGAACTGCTCCACGCCGGTGCGCAGATAGGCACGCCAGAGCACTTCGGTCAGATGCGGCGCGGGGAATTTCGGTGCGCCCGTGGCGCCACCGTAGAAGATGTCGAAGCGCTGGCCGATATGCACGGCGGCGGCGTCGAGCGCGGAGGGATCGAGCGGCCCGCGCCGGTCGCTGGCCCACAGCTGGTTCAGCGCGTCCTGGATGCGCGCGGCATTGCTGGCGACATTATCCTGCTGCTCGCGGTGGACCTGGGCGATGTCGGCCAGCACTTTCTTGAACGGCGGGGTGCCGAAGCGCTCCTCCTTCGGGAAATAGCCGCCGACGAAATAGGGCTCGCCCTTGGGCGTCAGGAACATGGTGAGCGGCCAGCCGCCGGCATGGCCCATGTTGTTGGCCGCGGTCTGGTAGAGCAGGTCGAGGTCCGGGCGTTCCTCGCGGTCCACCTTCACGTTGACGAACAGTTCGTTCATCAGCTCGGCGGTTTCGCCGTCCTCGAAGCTCTCGTGGTTCATCACATGGCACCAGTGGCAGGCGGTGTAGCCGATCGACAGCAGGATCGGCTTGCCGGCGTCCTGCGCCTCGGCCAGCGCCTCGGGCCCCCACGGCCGCCAGTGCACCGGGTTTTCCTTGTGGGCGAGAAGATAGGGGCTGGTTTCCTGGTCGAGCAGATTGCGGCTCATGGTGTTTCCCGGCTGAGGGGGCTGGCTTCGCAGCGCCCGTTGGTCTTAGGTTTTCCTGAGGCTTCCTTAGCGCGGCGCGGGCAGCCGGAAAAGCGGGTAGCACGATGAAGGTCAATATTGAGGTCGACATGACGCCGGACGAGGCCCGCAAGATGATGGGCCTGCCCGATGTCAGCGAGCTGCAGCAGCGCATGCTGAGCGAAATGGAACAGCGCATGAAGGCGGCCGTGGATACGTCGGACCCGGAAGCCATGCTGAAGGCATGGTTGCCGCTGGCTGCGCCCGGCTTCGAGCAGTTCCAGAAATTCCTGTGGGACAGCGCCAAGATGGCGACCGGCGCCGGCGACAGCGCCAGGAAATCCGGCAAATGACATCCGGCAAGTCCTGACGCGCCTATGCCCGGCCGCGACACCATTTGTGCGCTCTCCAGCGCGCCCGGCCGCGCGGGCGTGGCGGTGCTGCGGGTTTCGGGACCGGACGCGGGCAGGGCGCTGCAGGCGCTGGCCGGACAGATGCCGCGCCCCCGCCAGGCCACGCTGGCGGCGCTGAGGAGTGGCGCGGGCGAAATCCTCGACCGGGCCCTGATCCTGTGGTTTCCGGCCCCGGCCAGCTTCACCGGCGAGGACGTGGCCGAGTTCCATCTCCACGGCGGCCGCGCGGTGGTGGAGGGGGCGCTGGCGGCGCTGGCGGCTTTGGGCCTTAGGACCGCCGAGCCGGGCGAGTTCACCCGCCGCGCCGTCGAGAACGGCAAGTTCGACCTCACCGGCGCCGAGGCGCTGATCGACCTGATCGACGCCGAGACGCCGGCCCAGCGCCGCCAGGCCCTCAG
The DNA here is from genome assembly GCA_018971835.1 of Alphaproteobacteria bacterium. GTDB lineage: Bacteria > Pseudomonadota > Alphaproteobacteria > Micropepsales > Micropepsaceae > Rhizomicrobium. The sequence continues at coordinate 19,339 of JAGWZW010000002.1, read as the reverse complement.
CCAGCACGAGGGCGCGCTGGCGGCGCTCTATGACGGCTGGCGGGCCCGGCTGCTCCACGCCCTGGCCTGGGCCGAGGCCACCATCGACTTCGCCGACGAGGAGCTGCCGGAGGACACGGCGGCGACCGTCCGTGCCCAGGCGGCGGAAATCCTCAAGGAAATCCGGGCGCATCTGGATGATTCCCACCGCGGCGAGCTGGTGCGCGAGGGGCTTTACTTAACGGTGATCGGTCAGCCGAACAGCGGCAAGTCAACGCTGGTCAACGCGCTGGCCCGGCGCGAGGTCGCCATCGTCTCCGAAATCGCCGGCACCACGCGCGACGTGATCGAGGTGCGCCTCGACCTCGGCGGCTATGCCGTGACGCTGGCGGACACCGCGGGCCTGCGCGAGGCTGCCGAAGCGGTGGAGGCCGAGGGCGTGCGCCGGGCGCTGGCCCGGGCCGAGGCTGCGGACCTGGTGGTGCTGGTGCTGGACGGCAGCGCCGCCGACCCCCTGGCCGGGATTCCCGAAGCGGCCCGCACCAGAGCCAGCCTTACGGTATGGAACAAGGCGGATGCGGGCTTTCCGGTACCGCGCGCGGGCCTCGTCATCTCCGCCCGGACCGGGCAGGGCCTGCCCGAACTGATCGCCGCGCTCACCGCACTGGTGAAGGACCGGCTGGCCGCGCGCAGCGACGCGCCGCTGCTCACCCGCGCCCGTCACCGCGCGGCGCTGGAGGAGGCCGCCGAAGCCCTGGCCCGTGCGCTGGCTGCACCCGAGCTGGCCGCGCCCGAACTTTTTTCCGAAGACCTGCGGCTGGCCCTGCGGGCGCTCGGCCGCATCACCGGCCGGGTCGACGTCGAGGAGCTGCTGGACGTGGTGTTCCGGGACTTCTGCATCGGGAAGTGAGCGGTATTAGGTAGCGGATACAGATCTTGTTTCGTTCCGCTCGTGCAGTCGAAAAATCCGTGCTTCTATCCGATCTCGGCGAGAGGGATAGATGCCAGACTTGAGCAGAAAAGACTTTGTCGATTTCCTTACCGAGAAGGGAAACGGCTCCTACAAGTGCACATTCTGCGGGCATGGGGAATTGGCCTTCAATGTTGTGGAAGGAACGAATGCCCCAGAAGATGGAGTTCGTACTCCGGCTGTTGTGACTACGCCGTTAGGAAATGGACCCGGGGTACACTCCTTTTATTCAGTGTCTTGCACCAATTGCGGCAATACATTGTTTTTCCATCAAAATCAGGTGAGGATATGGAAAGGCGCCAGGGCAAAAGAGGGCTCCAATGGCTGAGGAGCCAGGTCAAACTATCATCAACTTTCCACGCCTATATTTAGGGGGAGATGATGGTAGTAACCCCCCTTCTAAGCGGCGTAGCGATTCCGGGTCGGGCGGAGGCGGTGGCATGTCCGATGTAACCAGAGAGGAAATTGATGCGAAGCTCGCCGCAACCGAAGCGCGCATTGATGCTACGCTTCAGCATGCTGTCGCGAAAATAGATCATCTGCCCAGCACTTGGACGCTTATAGGAGCTGTGGGAGGTGGCTTTGTAGCTGTCGCGGCGCTCACGATAGCGGTTCTGTCATATGGCGGCGACAGGTTCGACGGAGGTGCTTCGGTAGGTGCCAGCCTCGAAACAACGCACCAGCTTACGAAACAAAACGCCGAGCAGATCAAAAAGATCAGCGACCAAATTTCAGAGCAGCAGCAGATGCTCAATTTGCTGATTCAGAATGCCAACCGTCAGCAGAAGCCAAAGCGCTAGATTCTCAGATCCTGCACGCCAATAGCTTCTAGACATTGGATAAGAAACGCCGCTGTGAATCCTCCGCGGCTGATCTTATTGGCTAGGTTGTGTTTTGTCCCGGCCACACCCAAAACTCCCGATTTCTCTGCCAGTCCGGCGTAGGCGCCCCGCCACCGGCCGCCGTGCCGCGGGCCCCGCGCTTGCCTCGCGGCGGAGCGGATGGGTACAACCACACTCGTCCGAATCTTCTGCCTGTCATCCCGGCATGGAAGGGCCCTGCGCCGCATGATCTACGACAACCCGTTCATCTGGCTGATCGAGGAATTGCTCTGGCTGTACACGATGGTGGTGATCGCCGCCGTGGTGATGAGCTGGCTGGTCAGCTTCGGCGTCATCAACACCTACAACCATTTCGCGCGCTCGCTGGTGCAGTTCCTCGACGCGCTGACCGAGCCCCTGTTCCGCCAGGTACGCCGGGTGCTGCCGCCGATCGGCGGGCTCGACCTGTCGCCGCTGATCGTGCTGGTCGGCATCATGTTCCTGCAGAAGTTCGTGGTATGGGCCGCGGCGATGATCGGGATCTGAGCGATCCCCTGCGCCGGACGCAAACCGGCCTGCGCTTCGCCGTGCGGCTGACGCCCAAGGGCGGGCGCGACCGGATCGAGGGCTGGACGGCGGGCGCCGACGGCCGCCCTTTCCTCAAGGCCCGCGTCTCGGCACCCCCCGAGGCCGGAAAAGCCAACGCCGCGCTGATCGCCCTCCTGGCCAAGGCGTTGGGCGTGGCCAAATCGGCCGTCGCCATCGCCGGCGGCGAAACCTCCCGGCTCAAGCAGGTGGAGGTGGCCGGCGACGCCGCTCAGCTGCGCGTGCGGCTCGAAGCCCTGGGAGAGGCGGGGTGAACCCGGCTGCTCACATCCGCTGCATGATGGCTTCGGCCAGTTTGTCCGGGCCCATCGTCTCGGTGTAGCTGGTGACGAACTTGCCGTCCGGCCCCATCAGATACATGGCGTTGGAGTGATCGACGGCGTAGGTGCCGTTTTTCGCCGGCTCGTCCTTCTCATAGACATGGTAGGCCTTCGCGACCTTGGCGATCGCGTCGGCCGGGCCGGTGAGGCCGATGAAATCCGGCCCGAAGGAGGACAGATACTGCTTCATCACCGAAGGCGTATCGCGCGCGGGATCGACCGTGATGAAGATCGGCACCACCTGCTTGGCCGCGCCTTCCATCTTGTCGAGCGCGTCGGCCATCACGCTGAGCGTGGTCGGGCAGACGTCCGGGCAGTTGGTGTAGCCGAAATAGACCAGCATGTAGCGGCCGCGGAATTCGCTGTCTCTGCGGGTGCGGCCGTACTGGTCGGTAAGGGTGAACGGCCCGCCGATGTCCGAGGCGGTACCTTCGACCACCTGGCCCTGCTGGCGCTGAATATGTCCGCCTTCCCACACCACCACCCCGATTGCCGCGGCAATCACCAGGGCAACCAGAGTGACGACGACCGGTCTTCGCATGGTCAGGCTCCGCTTGATAGGTTGGGGCGTTTGATAGACTGTCGCACCTCCACGGTGAAGGGGCGAATGGTAGCGGGCCCGGTGCAACGCAAGGGATCATGACGACACAGACCAGACAATCCGGCCGGCGTTCCTGGCCGTTCCACTGGCCCCGGCTGGGGCCCAAATTCGGGCTCTGGCGGCTGGCGGACGAAATGGCCTTCGCCGAGCCCACCAGCCACGGCCGCGTGCGGCTACGCACCCTCACCAACCTGCGCTGGCTGGCGGTGGGCGGGCAATCGGCCACGCTGTTCGTGGTGCATTTCGGGCTGGGCTACCAGTTGCCGCTGTGGCGCTGCATCGGCACCATTTCGGCCAGCGTGCTGCTGAACGTCATCCTGGCCTTCCGCACGCCGGCCACCCACCGGCTCTCCAACCGCGAGGCCACGGTGCACCTAGCCTACGACATGATGCAGCTGGCGGCCCTGCTTTATCTCACCGGCGGACTGGAGAACCCGTTCGCGCTGATGTTCCTGGCGCCGGCGGTGATCGGCGCTTCCACCCTCAACCTCGGCAACACGCTGATCCTGGCGGGGCTGGCCTTCGCTTCCGTCTCGCTGATCGCGGTGTTCCACCAGCCTTTGCCCTGGGCGCCCAACGAGGCGCTGGAGCTGCCCGCGCTCTACCAGGGCGGCATCTGGACCTCGATCGTGATCGGCATCGGCTTCACCTCGGTCTATGCCTGGCGCATCGCCAGCGAGGGGGCGCGCATGTCCGCGGGGCTGGCCGCCACCCAGCTGGCCCTGTCGCGCGAGCACCGCATGTCGGCCATCGGCGCGCTGGCGGCGGCGGCGGCGCACGAGCTGGGCACGCCGCTCGGCACGATCGCGGTGGTCAGCCGCGAGTTGGAGCGCGAGCTGCCGCCCAATTCGCCCCAGGCCGAGGACGCGAGGCTGCTGCGCGAGCAGGCCGAGCGCTGCCGCGGCATCCTCACCCGGCTGGCCCGGCCCGAGCAGAGCGTGGTGGACGCCACCCGCCGCCTGCCGCTGGGCGCGCTGCTGGACGAGCTGGCCGGCGAATACCGCGGCGACGAACTGGAGATCGCCATCGTGCTCGACCGGCAGGAGGGCAGCGGCGCCGAGCCCAAGGTCTGGCGGATGCCGGAGCTGCTGCACGGGCTGGGCAACCTGATCGCCAACGCCGCCGATTTCGCCCGCAGCCGCATCACCATCACCGCGCGCTGGGACGCCCGCACCCTCCAGCTCTGGGTGGAGGACGACGGCCCCGGCTTCTCGCCCGACATCCTGGAGCGGATCGGCGAGCCTTACGTGACCTCCCGGCCCGGCAGCTATGCGCTGGGCGAAACCGAGATGGGCCCTTCCGATGCCTTCGCCAGCCAGCAGGGCATGGGCCTGGGCTTCTTCATCGCCAAGACCCTGATCGAGCAGACCGGCGGGCGGGTGAAGGTCCGCAATATCGTGGGCAGCGGTGCCCAGATCCGCGCCCGCTGGCAGCGCGGCGCCATCGACGGGGACAGCCCGCCCGGTAACGCTTCGGCGCTGTAGGGGTTTTCCGAGTCCTTCAACACAATAACTTGCTCCCTGGCGCCAGAGGCGCTATCGAGCCGCCCGAGGAACGCCATGACCCAACAAAATCCCCAGCTCCCCGAAGATGCCAGCCTCCTGATCGTGGAGGACGACCGCCCCCTGCGCGAGCGGCTGGCCCGCGCGATGGAAAGCCGCGGCTTTGCCGTGACCATTGCCGAAACCGTGGCCCAGGGGCTGGCCCGGGCCAAGGAAGCGCCGCCCGCCTTCGCCGTGGTGGACCTCAAGCTGGACGACGGCAACGGCCTGGACGTGGTGGAGCTTCTGCATTCCACCCGGCCCGAGGCCCGCGTGGTGGTGCTGACGGGCTTCGGCAACATCGCCACCGCCGTGGCCGCAGTGAAATACGGGGCCATCGACTACCTGCCCAAGCCCGCCGACGCGGACGACATCATGGCCGCGCTGCTGGCCCCCTCCGGCTCCAAGCCCAAGCCGCCGGAGAACCCCATGTCGGCCGACCGGGTGCGCTGGGAACACATCCAGCGCGTCTACGAACTGTGCGGCCACAACGTCTCGGAGACGGCGCGGCGGCTGAACATGCACCGCCGCACCCTGCAGCGCATCCTGGCCAAGCGCAGTCCACGGTAATTTTGGTCGCGCGGCCGGACGGAAAACCGCTCTGCACTTTTCCTGGCCGACGCTCCCTGCATTAATAATCCACCTTCACCAGATAGAGCCCGTCGGGCGGGGCCACCGGGCCGCAGGCCGCGCGGTCCTTCGCCGCCAGCGCGCGTTCCATCTCGCGGCGGCTCCACTTGCCTTCGCCCACCAGCTTCAGGCTGCCCACCATCGAGCGCACCTGATTGTGCAGGAAGGAGCGGGCCGAGGCTTCGATCACCACTTCCTCCGCCGCGCGGCGCACGCGCAAAACATCGAGCGTCTTCTCCGGCGACTTGGCCTGGCATTCGCTGGCGCGGAAGGTGGTGAAATCGTGCTGGCCCACCAGCGCCTGCGCGGCGTGGTGCATCGCCTCGGCATCGAGGTCGTGCACCACATGCCAGGCGTGGCCGCGCTCCAGCACCAGCGGCGCGCGGCGGCAGACGATGCGGTAAAGATAATGCCGCGCCTGCGCGGAAAAGCGGGCGTGGAACTCCTGTGAAACCTCCTCGGCCTGCAGCACCGCCACCGGATCGGGACGCAGGTGATGGTTGAGCGCATCGCGCACCTTGTCGGCGGCGAAGGATTTCTCAAGATCGAAATGTGCCACCTGCCCCAGCGCGTGCACGCCGGCATCGGTGCGGCCCGCGCCGGTCACCGTCACGGTTTCGCTGGATAGCTTGAAAATTGCGCTTTCCAGCGCCGCCTGCACCGAAGGCCCGTTCTCCTGCCGCTGCCAACCGTTGAACGTCCCGCCGTCATATTCGAGCGTGAGGCGATAGCGCGGCATGGAGCGGTTCCAGGAAAAGTGTAAAGCGGTTTTCCGTCAGGAACCGCGACCAAGAAAGAAATCTAGCCGAGCCTTGTGCCCTTGGGCAAAGCGAAGCCGCGCAGCAGTTCGTGCGCCTCCATCGCGCCCTTGCCCGCACGCTGCACGCGCTTCACGGCCAGCGCACCCTCGCCACAGGCGACCGTCAGCGCGTCGTCGAGCACTTCGCCCGGTGTGCCTTTGCCGGAAACCGGCTCGGCATAGAGGATTTTCAGCCGCTCGCCCTTGGCCTCGCACCAAGCGCCGGGCACCGGCGACAGCCCGCGGATCAGGCAATCGATCTGATGCGCCGGTTTCGTCCAGTCGATGCGGGCTTCGTCCTTGAGAATTTTCCTGGCGTAGGTCGCGCCGTCTTCCGGCTGCGCCTGCTCGGCGAGGCTGCCGCGCTCCAGCGCCGCCAGCGCCCGCGCCATCAGATCGGCGCCGAGGCGGGACAGTTCGTCATGCAGCTCGCCGTAAGTCTTGCGCCCGATCTCCACGCGCTCGGCCATCAGCACCGGACCGGTATCGAGGCCTTCTTCCATGCACATGACCATGACGCCGGTTTCTTCGTCGCCCGCTATGATGGCGCGCTGGATCGGCGCGGCGCCCCGCCAGCGCGGCAGCAGCGAGCCGTGCAAATTGAAGCAGCCCAGCCGCGGCGCGTCGAGAATCGCCTTGGGCAGCAGCAGGCCGTAGGCCACTACCACCGCGGCATCGAGCTTCAAATCGGCAAACGCCTGCTGCGCGGCCGCATCCTTCAGCGTGGCGGGCGTGCGCAATTCGAGGTCATAGGTCTTGGCGAGTTTGGCCACCGGCGACAGCTCGGCGGCGAGGCCCCGGCCCTTGGGCCGCGCGGGTTGCGAATAGACGGCGGCGATGTCATGGCCCCGGCCCACCAGCTCCGCCAGCGTGGGGGTGGCGAAATCGGGCGTGCCCAAAAATGCCAGACGTAGCGCCACGGGCTTACCCCGCTGCTTTCAGCTTCTTGGCTTTGGCGAGTTTCTTCAGCGCCATCGAACGCTTCAGCTTCGAGAGGTGATCGAGGAACAGCACGCCGTCCAGGTGATCCATCTCGTGCTGCAGGCAGGTGGCGAGCAGGCCGTCGGCCTCCAGGGTCTGCTGCGCGCCTTCGCCGTCCATGTATTCGAGCGTGATGCGCACCGGCCGCTCCACCTCATCCCAGATCTCGGGCACCGAGAGGCAGCCTTCCTCCATCACCGCCGTCTCCTCCGAGGCCGCGGTGATGACGGGGTTGATGAAGACGCGCGGATTCCTGCCGCCGTCCTTCTGGTCGATGTCGAGCACCAGCAGGCGCTTGGCCGCGCCGACCTGGATGGCCGCCAGGCCGATGCCGTCGGCGTCGTACATGGTTTCGATCATGTCGGCGATCAACGTGCGCAGCTCGGCGTCGATCCCGGCCACGGGCTGCGACACGGCTTTGAGCCGCGGATCGGGCGCGGTAAGGATGGGGCGAATGCTCATGGGCGGCAGATAAGCACAGGTTCCGCCCGGGTCAAGCGGCGATAGAGGAACCGGAATGGATTCTGCGTTGATTTTGCTGGGTTTTGCCGTGGTGGTGGCGGCGGCGATCCTGGCCGTGGCGCTCCTGCGCCGGCCGGCGCCCGCCCCCGAATCGGCCCCGCCGCCACCCGATCCGCGGCTCGATACGCTGCTGAAAGCCCAGGGCGAAATCTCCGGCCGCTTCCAGCAGACGCTGGAAGCCCAGGCCCAGTTGCAGAAGGCCCTGGGCGAGCGGCTGGACGCGCTCAACCAGCGCCTGGGCCAGAGCCTTTCGGATTCGGCGGAGAAAACCGCCGCCACGCTTTCCGGCATCACCGAGCGGCTCTGCGTGATCGACGAGGCGCAGAAGAACGTGACCGCGCTTTCCGGCCATGTGGTGAGCCTGCAGGAAATCCTCTCCGACAAGCAGACCCGCGGCGCCTTCGGGCAGGAGCGGATGGAGGCCATCGTCTCCGACCAGCTGCCGCCCGATCACTATGCCTTCCAGCACACGCTGACGAACGGCAGCCGGCCGGACTGCATCATCCGCATCCCCAACGTGGCCGCAGTAATCGTGGTCGATTCCAAATTCCCGCTGGAGGCCTATGAGGCGCTGCGCACCGCTGCGAATGACGCGGAAGCCAAGGCCGCCACCCAGCGCCTGCGCGCCGACATGCAGAAGCATGTGAGGGACATCTCGGAGAAATATCTCATTCCCGGCGAGACGCAGACGCCTGCGCTGATGTTCGTGCCGTCGGAATCGCTCTATGCAGAGCTGCACAGCAATTTCGCCGATCTGGTGCAGCGCGCACGCCGGGCGCAGGTGGTGATCGTCTCACCTCACGTTTTCATGCTGGCGATCAACACCATCCAGACCCTGATGCGCGATGCGAAGATGCGCGAGCAGGCCAGCCTGATCCAGAAGGAGGTGGCGCTCCTGCTGGTGGATGTGAACCGGCTCAGCGAGCGCATCGGCGCGCTGCGCCAGCATTTCGACCGCACCAACAAGGACATCGGCGAGATCGAAACCTCGCTCAAGAAGATCGCCTCCCGCGCCGACGGCATCGAGAAGGTCGAACTGGCCGCGCCGGAAGGCGCCAAGGCCCTGCCGAAGGGGTGAGCTTAGCGCTCCCGCGCGCCGTGGACGATCGAGAGGATTTCAAGGCGCGTGTTCGCCGCGTCCGTCCTGTAGATGATGAGATAGGGCAAGCCCGGAACGGGCCATTCGCGGGTTCCAGCCACTTGGCTGGCCCGCCCCATATCTGGAAATTCGAGAAGATTGTTCCGAATGGCGTCGCGTATGCGGATCACCACGCGTTGGGCATTTCGCGGGCTGTCTTGTGCAATGTAATCCCGAATGCCCTGCAGATCGGCAGCGGCCTTCTGGCGGATGATCAGCTTCAAGCGATCAGCCGTTCGACAAACGCCTCGAACTCCTCAAGCGTCAGGTATTTGGGGTTTTCTTCCGCCAGCCGGCGCTTGACCTCTGCGACCTGTTCGTCGGTCAGGGTGTAACGCTCCTGGTCCTCAAGCTGGCTGAGGATCATGGCGGCCCAGTCTTCCTGCATTTCGGCAGGAAGTTCCTTGAGCTTGGCGATGGCCAGTTCGAGCTTCGTCATGGCTGCACCATACCACGGCGGCCGCGCGGCTTCTACAGCGCCCGCCTGGCGCTGAACGCCGCCGATAGCGTGCCTTCGTCGAGGTAATCGAGTTCCCCGCCCACCGGCACGCCATGCGCCAGCCGCGTGATCTTCACGCCCGTCGGCTCCAGCGTGTCCATCAGGTAATGCGCGGTGGTCTGGCCTTCGACGGTGGCGTTCATGGCGAGGATCACTTCCTCCACGCCCTCGCCCACGCGCGCCAGCAGGCTCTTCATGTTCAGCCGTTCGGGCGTGACGCCGTCGAGCGCGGAGAGCGCGCCGCCCAGCACATGATAGCGGCCCTTGAACACCGCCGCGCGCTCCAGCGCCCAGAGATCCGCCACATCCTCCACCACGCACAGCACATGCGCGTCGCGGCGGGTATCGCGGCACAGCGCGCAAGGCGAGGCGGTATCGAGGTTGCCGCAGATTTCGCAGGTGGTGATGGCGTCCGCCGCCTCGCGCAGCGCGCCGGCCAGTGGCTCCAAGAGCAGCTCACGTTTCTTCAGCAGCGTCAGCGCCGCGCGCCGCGCCGAGCGCGGCCCCAGCCCCGGCAGCTTGGCGAGCAACTGGATCAGCCGTTCGATTTCCGGGCCGGCGGGATGCGAAGCCATGCGCGCGTCAGAGGCCCGGCAGAGTCATGCCCGGCGGCAGGCCGAGGCTGCCGGCCAGCTTCTGCATTTCCTCGGCCATCTTGCGCTCGGCCTTGGCCTTGGCATCGGCATGGGCCGCGACGATCAGGTCTTCCACGATCTCGCGTTCCTCGGGCTTCATCAGCGAGGGATCGACGGCCAGCTTCTTCATCTCGCCCTTGCCGCTCAAGGTCACGCGCACCAGCCCGCCGCCGGCGGAGCCTTCCACGTCGATATTGGCGAGCTGGGCCTGCATGTCCGCGGCCTTTTCCTGCATCGCTTTGGCCTGTTTGAAGAGATCGGCCAGTTCCATCACGCATCATCCTCTGTGGTTTCGCCCGGCTCGCACGCCAGGGCGATCTCCGCTTCCGGTTCCTTGTCGATCACGCGCACCACCTCGGCGCCGGGGAAGCGGTCCAGCACCGCGCGCACCATCGGTTCGGCCATCACGCTTTCGAGCTTGGCGGCAACGGCAGCGCGCCTGGCTTCGGCCAGCGTCGGGGCGCCACCTTCACGCGCTACGCTCACCACCCAGCGCGCGCCGGTCCAGTCTTTCAGCCGCTGCGCCAGGTCGCCTGCCAGCGTGCGTGGGGCGCGGGCGGAGGGGCGGAACTCGATCCGCCCCGGTTCGAGCGCGAGCAGGTGCATGTCGTTTTCGATATGCACCTTGAGCACGGGCGCGCCCTTGGCCAGCGCCAGCGCCGCGAGGTCTTCGAGGCTGCGCAGCATCACGTCCGGCGCCGCCGCCATCTCAGGCGCGGGTGCCGTTTGCGCAAATTGCGTTGCCGTGAGTGAGGCGCGCGGCCGTGCCCCCTCACCCCGGCCCTCTCCCCCTGTGGGGGCGAGGGCGGTGTGTGGCTTGCTCCCGTTCTCCAGCAAATCCTTCACCAGTTTGTCCGTAGGCGGAAGATCGGCGGCGTAGGAAAGGCGGATCAGCGCCATCTCGCAGGCCGCCAGCGGCCGCGTGGCATCGCGCACCTCGATCAGGCCCTTCAGCAGCATCTGCCACGCCCGCGTCAGCGAGGGCACGGAAAGTTTCTGCGCCATCTCCGCCGCGCGCTTGGCTTCGCCCGAGCCGCCGTCGAAGAATCCCTCCGCTCCCGGCGCCACGCGCACGCGGGTGAGGAAATGGGTAATCTCCAAGAGATCCTGCATCACCTGCAGGGGATCGGCGCCGCGGTCGTACAACTCGCCGAGGTCTTTCAAGGCTTCGGCGATCCCGCCGCCCATCACCTGTTCGAAGAGGTCGAGCACGCGGCCGCGATCGGCCAGCCCCAGCATGGCGCGCACGCTTTCGGCGGTGATGATCTCGCCCTCGTCGTGCGCGATGGCCTGATCGAGCAGCGACAGCGCATCGCGCACCGAGCCCTCGGCCGCGCGCGCGATCAGCGCCAGCGCGCCGTCCTCGATCTGCACCCTTTCCTTTTCGGTGATGGCCTTGAGGTGCGCAATCAGCTCGGCGGGTTCCACCCGGCGTAGGTCGAAGCGCTGGCAGCGCGACAGCACCGTCACCGGCACCTTGCGGATTTCCGTGGTGGCGAAGATGAACTTCACATGCGGCGGCGGCTCTTCCAGCGTTTTGAGCAGGCCGTTGAAGGCCTGCTTGGAGAGCATGTGCACTTCGTCGATGATGTAGACCTTGTAGCGCGCGCTGGCGGGGGCATAGCGCACGCCCTCGATGATCTCGCGCACGTCGTCGATGCCGGTGCGGGAGGCCGCGTCCATCTCCTGCACGTCCATATGCCGGCTCTCGGCGATGGCGCGGCAGGGCTCGCACTGCCCGCAGGGCTGGATGGTCGGCTCTGTCCGCTTGCCGTCCGGGCCGATGCAGTTGAGCGCGCGGGCGACGATGCGCGCGGTGGTGGTCTTGCCCACGCCGCGCACGCCGGTGAGCATGAAGGCATGGGCGATGCGCCCGGTGGCGAAGGCGTTCTTCAGCGTGCGGACCAGCGCCTCCTGCCCGATCAGGCCGGAGAAGTCTGAGGGCCGGTACTTGCGCGCCAGCACGCGATAGCTCTCGCTGCCCGGTTGCGGCGGGGCATCGAGGCCGAGGCCGGGCATATCGGTTGGGCCGGTATCGGTTTCTGGCGTGTCGCTCTGGTCCATGCCCGGACTATACCAAGCTGCCCGCGCCCGGCAGGCAAGATTTCACGTTTTTTCGTGGAAAGGTGAGAGCCCGGCCGCGACCCGAAGCGGATTCGTTACGGCTGCTTCCTTCCGGACCTGACCGGGTTGGCGAGCGCGTCGCCCGCAACCGGACTCCCACGGGCGATATAGGGGGTCCGGCCGGGAAATGCGAGTCGGGACTTACTCAGCCGGATTGCGCCGTTTCTTGCCGCGGGTGAGCGAGACGATGACCCCGCGCAGGGTGCGGACCTCCTGGTCCGACAGCGCGGCGCGGTTCAGCATGGCGCGCAGGTTGAGGCGCATGGAATCCACCTTGTCGGGCGGGTAGAGGAAGCCGGATTTCAGCAGCTCATCCTCCAAATGCTCGAACAGGTGGATCATCTCCGCGCGGCTGGCCGGGGCGGCCAGCGGGCCGTGGTCGAGCCGGGCGGGCGCCGTGGCATCGCCTGCCTTCCACCACTCATAGGCGTTCAGCAGCACCGCCTGCCCCAGATTGAGCGAGGCGAAATCGGGGCTGGTGGGGATGGTGACGAGTGCGGTGGCCAGCGCCGCCTCGTCATTGTCGAGCCCGGCGCGCTCGGAGCCGAACAGCAGCCCGGTCTTCACCCCCTCGGCCGAGGCCGCGCGCAGCCGCCCCGCCGCCTCCGCCGGGGTCAGCACCGGCTTGGAGACGCCGCGCAGTCGCGCCGTGGTGGCATAGACGGTCTGAAGATCGGCAATGGCGTCCTGAAGCCGGTCGAACACCCGCGCGCCCTCCACGATCCCAAGCGCGCCGGCGGCCATCGACCAGGCGCGCTCGTTGGGCCAGGGATCGCGCGGGGCCACCAGGCGCAGGTCCGAGAGGCCGAAATTGGCCATCGCGCGGGCGGCGGCGCCGATGTTCTCGCCCAGTTGCGGGCGGGCCAGGATGACAGCGGGGGCAAAGCTCATGGCCGGGTTTTGCACCGGAAACGGCCGGGCCGTCCAGCATCGGGCCGAACGCCGCATAGGGGCTTTCGGGCTTTGACGGGCGGGGCGCACGCGGCTATAGCCACGCCCGCGCCATTCCACCCGTGCAGAGGCCCTCATGGACAAGATCAAGGTTGCCAACCCGGTCGTCGAACTCGACGGCGACGAGATGACCCGCATCATCTGGGATCTCATCAAGAAGAAGCTGATCCTGCCCTATCTGGACGTGCCGCTGGAATATTACGACCTCTCGGTCGAGCACCGCGATGCCACCAACGACCAGGTGACGATCGACTCGGCCAACGCCATCAAGAAGCACGGCGTCGGCGTCAAATGCGCCACCATCACCCCGGACGAGGCCCGGGTGAAGGAATTCGGCCTCAAGGAGATGTGGAAGTCGCCCAACGGCACCATCCGCAACATCCTGGGCGGCACCATCTTCCGCGAACCGATCATCTGCCAGAACGTGCCGCGGCTGGTGCCGGGCTGGACCAAGCCGATCGTCATCGGCCGCCATGCCTTCGGCGACCAGTACCGTGCCACCGATTTCCGCTTCCCCGGTGCCGGCACGCTGACGCTCAAATTCGTGGGCGCCGACGGCAAGGTGATCGAGAAGGAAGTGTTCCAGGCGCCGGGCTCCGGCGTCGTGATGGGGATGTACAACCTCGACGATTCGATCCGCGATTTTGCCCGCGCTTCGATGAACTATGCGCTGGGCCGCAACTATCCGCTCTATCTCTCCACCAAGAACACGATCCTCAAGGCCTATGACGGCCGCTTCAAGGATCTGTTCCAGGAGATCTTCGACGCCGAATTTGCCGGCAAGTTCAAGGCCGCGGGCCTGACCTACGAGCACCGCCTGATCGACGACATGGTGGCATCCGCGCTGAAATGGAGCGGCGCCTATGTCTGGGCCTGCAAGAACTACGACGGCGACGTGCAGTCCGACACGGTGGCGCAGGGCTTCGGCAGCCTCGGCCTGATGACTTCCGTGTTGATGACGCCGGATGGCCAGGTCGTGGAATCCGAGGCGGCGCACGGCACCGTGACGCGCCACTACCGCCAGCACCAGAAGGGCGAATCGACCTCCACCAACTCCATCGCCTCGATCTTCGCCTGGACGCGAGGCCTGGCCCACCGCGCCAAGCTGGACGGCAACGAGCGGCTGGCCCTGTTCGCCGATACGCTGGAGAAGGTCTGCGTCGAAACCGTAGAGAGTGGCTTCATGACCAAGGATCTCGCACTCCTCATCGGGCCGGAGCAGAAATGGCTCACCACCGAGGGCTTCCTCGACAAGGTGGACGAGAACCTGAAGAAGGCGATGGCGTAAGCCAGCCGTCACTGCGCAATTGTCATGGCCCGCTCCGGTTCGCGCCGGGGCGGGCTTTGTCTTCAGCCATGCGCGGTGCGCAACCCCCTTGCGGCGAATACGTTCTTGTTGTGTTCTGACAGGCCAGCCATCCTCCCGCCGTTCATTCAAGCCAATCAAGGGAGAGGGTCATGCCAATCGGATACGTCACCATCGGGGCGCTGGACACAGCGGCTGCCGGCAAGTTCTACGATGCGCTGTTCGCCCCGCTCGGCGCCGAGCGCAAATTCGCCGATGGCGGCTGGCTCGGCTATGGCGAGGTGGGCGCGCCGGGCGAAGGCTTCGCAGCCAGCCACACCGCCATCTGCTGCCCGCCGCATGACGGCAAACCGGCCCGCGCCGGCAACGGCATCATGGTCGCCTATGCTGCCAAGTCGCCGGAGGCGGTGAAGGCCGCCCATGCCGCGGGGCTCGCCAATGGCGGCACGGACGAAGGCGCGCCCGGCTTTCGCCCGCCCGAAGCCAAGAGCGGCTTCTACGGCGCCTACCTGCGCGATCCCACCGGCAACAAACTCTGCATCTTCTGCGCGGTGTGATCAGCCGTCGCTGCGCGCCTCGTCGCGGGCGCGGCCGGCCTGGGCGACTTCTTCCCGGGAGATGTCGCCCGCGCCGCCGAAGGATTTGAGCCGTTCCTCGGCCAGTTCTTCCATCCGCCGTTCGAGTTCGGGATGGCGCCCCATCAGCGTGGCGAAGTCGTTGGCGCCCAGCGCCAGCAGGCGGCACTGGGTGATGGCCACCACGGTGGCCTTGCGCGAGGCCTCGTGCAGCAGCGCCAGCTCGCCGAAGAAATCGCCCGGCCCGAAGCGCACCGTGCGATGGGCCAGGATCGCCTCCACTTCGCCGGAGACGATGAAATACATCGCCGTGGCCTGCTCGCCCGGTGCGGAGATGATGCCGCCGGGCGAAACCATCTGCGCGCGCAACAGGTTCATGATCTCGCCGAGCAGGGTGGCGTCGAATTCGCGGAACAGCGGCACGCGCGCCAGCATGCCGAAGGTCACCACGAAATCGCGCCGGTGGATGGCGTTGACGAAGCCGGTGGCGATGATGCCGACGGGCAGCGCCAAGAGGCCGAAGCCCACCACCATCGTGACGCCCGCCACCGCGCGGCCCAGTGCCGTTACCGGCACGGCATCGCCATAGCCCACGGTGGTCAGCGTGGTGATGGCCCACCACATGGCATCGGGAATGGTGCCGAAGATCTGAGGCTGGATCGCGCCTTCCACGGCGTGCATCGAGGCGGCGGCGAACACCGTGGCGCAGAGCAGCAGCAGGAGCGTGCCGAACAGGGCGCGGTGTTCTTCGGCCACCACCTGCATCAGCGTGGACATGGCCGGCGAATAGCGCGCGATCTTGAGCAGCCGGAGCAGGCGGAACAGGCGCAGGATACGGAAATCGAGAAAGGGAAAGAACGGCGTGAGCAGCGAGGGCGCAAAGGCCAGGAAGTCGATCACCATCATCGGCCTGAGCGCATAGGCGAGCCGTCCGCGAAAGGCCGAATGGTGCGCCAGCAGCGGGTCTTCCACTGCCGCCCACAGCCGGAAGGCATATTCGATGGTGAAGATCGCCACCGAGACGAATTCGAACTCGACCAGGTCGCCGAGATAGGCCTGTTCGATGGCCGGCACGCTCTGCAGCGTATAGGCCAGCACGTTGGCGAGGATCAGCGCGATCAGCACGCCGTCCACGATGGCGCCGGCCACGCCGCTGGCCCGCCCGCCTTCGAGCACGACATAGAGGCGATGCCGCCAGCGGTGGGCATGGCCGGCAGCAGGAGGCAGGGCGGGTGCGCCCGCGCTCATGCACCGCCTGCGGCGAGGCGCCGCTCGATGGCGGCGAGTGCTTCGGCAGCGCGCGCGCCGTCGGGCCCGCCGGCCTGCGCCATGTCGGGCCGCCCGCCGCCGCCCTTGCCGCCCACGGCCTCGGCGCCCGCCCTGACCAGATCGACGGCGTTGATCTTCGCCTTCAGATCGTCGGTCACGCCGACCACCAGCGAGGCCTTGCCGTCGGCCACTGCCACGAAGGCGACGACGCCCGAGCCGAGCTTGGCCTTGGCTTCGTCGGCCAGGCCCTTCAAATCCTTGGGCGAGACGCCATCGATGAGGCGCAGCACCGCCTTGACGCCGCCAATCTCCTTGGCCGCGTCGCCTTCGCCCTTCTGCGCCGGGCCGGCCAGCGCCAGCGCTTTCTTGGCCTCGGCCAGCTCGCGCTCCAGCTTGCGGCGGTCGTCGGCCAGTTGCGCCACGCGCGCAGGCAGTTCGGCGGGATTGGTCTTCAGCGCCGCCGCCGCCGCGCGCGCCAGCTCCGCCTGCGCCGCCAGATGCCTGCGCGCGCCTTCGCTGGTCAGCGCCTCGATGCGGCGCACGCCCGCCGCCACCGCGCTTTCGGACAGCACGGTGAACAGGCCGATATCGCCCAGCCGCCGCGCATGGGTGCCGCCGCACAGCTCCACCGAATAGGCTTTGGTCGCGGCGGGATCCTCGCCCATGGTCAGCACGCGCACTTCGTCGCCATATTTCTCGCCGAACAGCGCTTCGGCGCCGGCCGCGACGGCCTTGTCGGTCGGCATCAGGCGGGTGGTGATCTCGCCGTTCTGGCGGATGACGGCATTGACCTGCGCCTCGACGGCTTCGATCTCCGCGGCGCTCAGCGCCTTGGGATGGCTGAAGTCGAAACGCAGCCGGTCCGGCCCCACCAGCGAGCCCTTCTGCGCCACATGCGGGCCGAGCACGTGCTTGAGCGCGGCGTGCAAGAGGTGCGTGGCCGAGTGGTTGGCGCGGGTGGCGCGGCGCCGCTCGCCGTCGATGCGCAGTTCCACCGCCTCGCCGACCGAAAGCTCGCCGCGCGTGAGCTTCACCACATGCACATGGAGCGCGCCCAGCTTCTTCTCGGTGTCGATCACTTCGCCTTCGCCGCCCCTGGCGGAGAACAGCGCGCCGCGATCGCCGATCTGGCCGCCGGATTCGGCATAGAACGGCGTCTGGTTGGTGAGGATGCGCACGGTGTCGCCCGCGCCGGCCTTCTCGACCCGCGCGCCGTTCCTGACGATGGCAGTGACGTGGCCTTCGGCTTCCTCGCTGTCATAGCCCAGGAACTCGGTGACGCCGAGTTCGTCCTTGAGTTCGAACCACACCGATTCGTCCGCCGCCTCGCCCGAGCCGGCCCAGGCGCGGCGCGCATCGGCCTTCTGCTTCTGCATGGCGGCGGCGAAGCCCTCCTTGTCCACCGCGATGCCGCGCGCGCGCAAGGCATCCTCGGTGAGGTCGAGCGGAAAGCCGTAGGTGTCGTAGAGCTTGAAGGCGGTTTCGCCATCCAGCGTGCCGCCGGCCGCCAGCGAGCCCGTCGCTTCGTCGAGCAGCTTCAGGCCGCGCACCAGCGTCTCGCGGAAACGCACTTCTTCGAGCTTGAGCGTTTCGGCGATCAGCGCCTCGGCACGGTTGAGCTCGGGATAGGCTGCGCCCATCTCCGCCACCAGCGTCGGCACGAGGCGGTGCATCAAGGGTTCCTTGCTGCCGAGGATGTGCGCATGGCGCATGGCGCGGCGCATGATCCGGCGCAGCACATAGCCGCGTCCTTCATTGGAGGGCAGCACGCCGTCTGCAATGAGGAACGAGGTCGAGCGCAGATGATCGGCGATGACGCGATGGCTGGCGGCGTGGGCGCCCTCGGCCGGCGCGCCGGAATATTCCACCGAGGCGGCGATCAGGTGACGGAACAGATCGATGTCGTAATTGTCGGTGACGCCCTGCAGGATCGCGGTGATGCGTTCCAGGCCCATGCCGGTGTCGATCGAGGGGCGCGGCAGGTCCACGCGCGTCTCCGCGTCCACCTGCTCGAACTGCATGAAGACGAGGTTCCAGAATTCGAGGAAGCGGTCGCCGTCTTCCTCGGGCGAGCCGGGCGGGCCGCCGGCCACGCTTTCGCCCTGGTCGTAGAAGATTTCCGAGCAATAGCCGCAAGGCCCGGTGGCGCCCATCGCCCACAGGTTGCTGTCATGCGAGATGATGCGGTCGTCGGCAAAGCCGGCGATCTTCTTCCACAGCCCGCGCGCCACCTCGTCTTCCGGGTAGACGGTGACGAGCAGCCGGTCCTTGGCAAGGCCGGCGACGTTGCTCACGTAATCCCAGGCGAAGGCGATGGCCTCTTCCTTGAAGTAGTCGCCGAAAGAGAAATTGCCCAGCATCTCGAAGAAGGTGTGGTGCCGCGCGGTGTAGCCGACATTGTCGAGGTCGTTGTGCTTGCCGCCGGCGCGCACGCATTTCTGCACCGTGGTGGCGCGGCTGTAGGGCCGCTTCTCCTGCCCGGTGAAGACGTTCTTGAACTGCACCATGCCGGCATTGGTGAAGAGCAGCGAGGGATCGTTGCGCGGCACCAGGGGCGAGGAGGCGACGGCCTCGTGGCCGTGGCTGCGAAAGAATTCGAGGAAGCTCGAACGGATGTCTGTCAGGCTTTTCATGGGGATGCTTGTAGCGGCCGGCGCGATTCTTGTCACCGGGGCGGAATGCACCGCCGAGCCATAAGCATTCTAAAGCGGCCCTCCAAACGGAAGCCCGGAAACGGAAGAAGGGGTGCCCCGTGCGGAGCACCCCTTCCGGGAGCCGTTCCCATGCCAACAGGAACGACGAAACCTGTCCTCAGTCTCCCGCGGCCGCGGCCTCGTCGTCCTCGCCATGCACCAGCGCCTCGCCCAGCACGCCGGCGGACTGGCGCACCTGGGCCTCGATCCGGGCGGCGATGTCGAGGTTCTGCGAGAGGAAGGTCTTGGCGTTCTCGCGGCCCTGCCCGATGCGCTGGCCGTCATAGGAGAACCAGGCGCCCGACTTTTCCACGATCCCGGCCTTGACGCCGAGGTCGATCAGTTCGCCGGTCTTGGAGACGCCCTGGCCGTACATGAT